>CAZVBX010000048.1:0-22153 GCA_964625925.1 uncultured Ectothiorhodospiraceae bacterium
AATCGGGCAACCACGCGAAACGTAGACGGTTCGCGGGCAGTGCCCGCTCCTACCGGTCCACGCGTAAGGCGTTCCCACGGGCGATGTAGGAGCGGCGATTCGCCGCGAACGAACCGGGCAACCACGCGAAACGTCGGTGGTTCGCGGGCGGTGCCCCGCTCCTGCCGTCCCCGTTCCCGCGAGACGTTCTAGGCGCGTTGGCGCGCCTCGGAGACGCGCTCGTAGGCCTTGCGGATCTCGTGCGTGCGCTGCTCGGCGACTTCGCGCATGCTCTCGGGCATGCCCCGGCTGGCGAGCTTGTCCGGGTGATGCTGGCTCATCAGGCGCCGGTAGGCCTTCTTGACCTCCGCGTCGCTGGCCGATGGGTCCACACCGAGGATTTCGTAGGCCTCGTCCAAGGATTGCCCGCTGTCCTGGGCCGCAGGACCCGCGCCGCCGTGCAGCATCGCCTCGAGGCGTTCGACCTCGGCGTCGGGCAGGCCGAGCCCGCGGGCGACGCGCAGCAGCAGCTGGCGCTCCTGCTCGTGGAGCACACCGTCGGCTGCAATGGCCCACAACTGGACCTGCAGGAAGACCTGCAACAGGGCGCGCTGACCATGCACGGCGCGCTTGAGCGCGGCGATCTCGGTGTCCAGGTCGAAGTCCTCGGACTTGCCGCGGTTGAAGGCCGCCTTGGCGGCCTGGCGCTGCTCGCCGCGCAGATGCAACCGGTCGAATACCTGCTCGGCCGCGCGGATCTCGTCCTCGGTGACCAAGCCGTCGGCCTTGCACATGGCGCCCATGACCGCGAACGTCGAGTCGACGAACTGGGTGCGGATCGCGCTGACGCGCCCGAGGACCCAATGGCGTAACAGAAAGGCGGCCGCGTAGCCGATTGCGGCGCCGAGCAATAGACCGGGGAGGCGGCCGATGAGGAAGCCGATCAGGCCGCCGAGGATGACTGCGAAGCTCATCCGGCCAGGATACCGAGCTGGGACGCGGAAGACGAGAGCGCAGCGGCACTCCAGGGCTCGATCGCCCCGGAGCGCCGGTTAGCAGGTGCGGCTGTTCAGCAAAGCCGGGATCGGGCAGGGACCCCGCGCGGTGCGCTCAGAAGCGCAGGGACGCCGCCACGAACGGGCCGTCGAAATCGAGATCGCCGGCCAGCTCGTCGTCGTCGAACTCGACGCTGAGCTGCTGATAGCCGGCCTCGATTGCGAGCAGATCGACCGGCTGCCAGCCGACTACTGCACGCACATCGCGCATGTGATTGTCGTCGGCGCTGATCGCGTGCGCCTCCGCGGAGGCGTAAATGCCGGTCAGGGGCGCGTCCATACGCACGGCGGCGTAGCCCATCGGGACGGTGAGCTCGGCACTGGCGCTTTGCTCGCCGGAAGCCTCGCCGTCGATTTCGGCGGTGGCATCCAGCCGCCGTGCGGTGACACCAACATCGAGTGAGACCCAGTTGTCCAGCGGACTCCAGTAGAACGTCGCGTCCGTCATTTCGAGGTCGTATTCAGAACTCACGTCCTCGTTGACGGAGCCAAACTGAGTGCCGTTGAACTCGATGGGTCGCTCGATAGAGCCGTCCGCGCTATCCGACAGATCGACGTGGCGCAGGCGCACGTTCGGGATCAGCGGCACCGGGTGCTCGAGGCCGAGCTCCAGCATGGTGCTGTCGTTGCGGTCGAAATTGAGGTCGTCCTCGACATCGATATCCTCGCCGTCCGAGGAGATCGTCCCGGATGGGGTCGCGCCCCATTGGCCGGCCTTGCCGTAGATATCGATGCCCGGAATGGCCTGGGCCAGGGCGGATGCGGGCGCGAGCGTGAGCGCCAGCGCGGCGGGCAGCAGTGTCGTGCGGGGCGATCGCGACATGTCGACGGCTCCTTGTGCGTGATTGCGCGGCCTGCGCCCGCCGGATACGGGCGACGACCGGGCGCGACAGCCTAAAGCGTTGGCGGGCCCATGGTCCATGAACTCGTTCAAAGGACAGCATAGATGGCCAACGCGCGGTATGCCTGCAGGCGGTGCCAGCTCACTCGGCGCTGTCGGGCTCCAGGGCGAACCGGCCGTGGCCCACGGCGTGGAGGAAACGGGCAGTGATTTCGCGCTCGAACTCGGCCGCACGGTCGCGCGGGCAGAAGATCAGCACCCGGAACTGGATTTCCCCGGTTCCATTGGTGCCGAGCGCCCGGAGCCTATCCGAGAAACCTGCGCCGTCGCGAGCGCACGATGAGCAAGCCCGTGATCGCGGTCCGCAACCAAAATCGCTGCCGCCGCTGGTGCTCCTGGATGATGTGGGTGTCGCTCAGGATCCAGCGCGCTGCGAGCCGGCGGATGACGAACACACCGAGCGTGAGCAGGCCCGCGATCGACAGGCGGATCACGGTCGCGTTTTGCAGCGCCTCGACCATAGCGGCGATGTCCTAGTTATTTCGCCGCGGCGATCGCGGGAAGGGTTAACAGGCCCTAGCACGCGGCGACCGCAAGCGGCGCCAGCCGATTGCAGCACAACGGGCACGCCGCGGCCAGTCGCGACGGATTATGCACCGGCGAGGGCGCTCGGCTGACGCTCGACGCGCGGCTGCCGCTTGCCCCGTCCGGCGCGCCGCCGTAGCCTCACGCTTCCGGGCCATGGCCCGGCATCGTCGACAAAGGGGGGGAGGTGACATGCGCCGACGCAATTTTCTCAAGGGGACAGGATTCGGAGGCGCTGCGGCCGCCAGCAGCGTCTTCTCGCCGAACGTCTTGGCCAGCAACCGCCGGTTCCGGCTGGAGATGGTCACCTCCTGGCCCTCCGCGCTGGAGAACCTCTACGGCACGGCGGAGTATTTCGCGCGCCGCATCGAGGAGATGACCGATGGCGACGTGCAGATGCGCACCTATCCCGGCGGGGCCCAGGTGGGGGCGTTCGAGGTCTACGATGCGGTCTCCAGCGGCGCGTTCTCTTGCTGCCACACCGCGCCGTACTACTTCATCGGCAAGTCGCCCGCGCACGGCTTCTTCACGGCCTTGCCCTTCGGCCTGACGTTGGATGAGCAGAACGCCTGGATGATCGCCGGTGGCGGCCAGGAGCTGTGGGACGAGCTCAGCGAGCGCGACAACCTGGTGCCGCTGCCCGGCGGCAATACCACGGCCCAGACCGGCGGCTGGTACAACAACGAGATCAACGGACCGGACGATCTGCGCGGTCTGCGCATGCGCTTCCCCGGTCACGGCGGCCGGGTGATGGCCAAGGCGGGCGTGAACATCCAGCAGCTGCCCGGCGGCGAGGTGTTCACCGCCATGGACCGTGGCGCGCTCGATGCGGCCGAGTGGGTCGGGCCCTCGGACGATCAGACGCTCGGCATGGCCGATGTCGCGCGCTACTACTATCTACCGAGCTGGGCCGAGCCCAGCGCCATGGTCGCGTTCTACTTCAATCGCGATGTCTGGGGTGAATTCCCCGCCGATATCCAGCAGCAGATCCGGGCCTGTGCGCACGAGGCGAATGCGTGGATGTCGGCGCGCTATCTGGCGCGCAATCCGGTCGCGCTGGACGAGCTGCAAGAAGGCGGGGTCGAGCTGCGCTTCTTCTCCGAGGAGGTTCTCGCCGCGTTGGCGCAGGGCGCGCGCGAGGTTCACGAGGAAGATATGGACAACGAGGACTACGCGCGCATCTACGAGCACTGGGAGGCGTTCCGCGCACGCATCCAGGGCTGGAACCGCGATAGCACCTACCGCTATCGGCGCTTCCTGCACCGCGATCTGCAGGCGTAGCGGCGCGGTTCGAGCGGCTATTCGGTCGAGTGAGCGTCGCCGAGCGGCACGCTCAGCTCGACGCGCGTGCCTTGCCCCTCGGCCGAATCGATGTGCATGCATCCGCCCAGCGCCCGCAAGCGCTCGCGGATGCCGAACAGCCCTACGCCGGGGGCGGCCTCGAGCCGGGCCGTCTCGATGTGTGCGCCACGGCCCTGGTCTTCCACCGCGACCGAGGCCGCGGCATCGGTCGCGCTGACGATTACGCGTGCGCAATGGGTGCCGGCGTGCGCGATCACGTTGGTCAGCAGCTCGTGCACGCCTTCGAACAGCAGTGCCCGGACATCGTCGCCCAGGGTCGGCTGTTCGGTTTGGCTCTCGCCCTCGCCGCATTCGACGTGAACCTGGAGCGCGCCCTGGCGCCCCAATTCGCTCGCCAGCCAGCGTAGCGCCGGCAACAGGCCGAACTCGTACAGCGTGGGCGGGCGCAGTTCGGACACGAGCTTGCGCGAGACGTCGACCGCTTCGTCGATCAGCTCGTTGGCGCGTTCCATCGGTTCGGACTCGCCGCGGCCGCTGGCCAACTGCAGGCGTGCGGCGACCAGCACCTGCTGCAGATTGTCCTGCAGCTCGGCGGCCAACTGACGTCGTTCGCGGTTCTCCGTGGTCGTTACTTCGGTAGCGTACTGGCGCAGGCGCGCCGAGCGCGTGCGCTGCTCGCTGTAGGCGCGCTGGAGGATGGTATTGGCCTGCTCGTGCGTTCTGGCGTCCGCCTCGAGCCGCTGGCCCACCGATGCGAACGGCGCGAGTTCCTCGAGCAGGCGCAGGTCTTCGGCGTCGAACGGCCGCTGTGAATCATGCGTCAGCGCCCAGATCGTGCCGCGGGGCTCGTCGTCGACGTAGTAGGGCAGCGTGAGCAGCTCCGCGACCGCTGGCTCGGCGAGCTCGAAACCCGTGAAATAGCGCTGCGGGCGGCCGAACAGCAGTGCCTGGGCGTGGTCGACCGCCATCCCGCAGGGCGACTGGTGCCGAGGCAGGGTTGCGCCCGCGTGATCGGCGAACGCCCCGGCCACCGCATGCCAGCGGAAGACGGGCATGACCTGTGTGCTGCCACTGGGCTCGCCCACCGAGGACTCGAGGACGCTGACGCCGGCGGATTGGGCATGGCAGTAGGCGAGGATTGCCGTCGCCAAGCGCTCGAACAGCTCTTCGGGGCGGCTGGTCAGCGCGCCGACGAGATCGACCAGTGCTTGGTTCTCGTGGATCGGATCGCGTGCCCGCACAGGGCGGCGCGCGAGTCGCTCCGTCGCCATCACCTCGTGGAGGCTACATCGCGGCGACTGCCCGGTTTCGTCCATTACCGACGTGCTCCATCACTGCGCGGTCTCAGTCCAGATTGTTTGTGCTTGCGCGCAAGCGCTCGGACACGAACCGTTGAATCACATACGCACGCATGCGGTCAATCTTCGTGCCCGATGGCTGGCGAGTACGTCGCAGTCCGCGCCGCGTGCGAAGCAATGCGAAGACGACGAAGCGCGTTACCGTGCTGCGAGCGATGGCAGCCACGTGACGAGCGCCGGGAATGCGGCAACGATCAGCAGCAGCGCGAGCTGAATGGCAATGAACGGGACGATGCCGCGGTAGATATCGCTCGTGGCGATTGAGCTCGGCGCCGCACCGCGCAGATAGAACAGAGCGAAGCCGAATGGTGGTGTGAGAAAGGAGGTCTGCAGATTCAACGCGATCAGCACGCCGAGCCATAGTGGATCCAAACCGATGTCGATGGCGACCGGCGTGATCAACGGCACGACGATGAACGTGATCTCGATGAAGTCGAGGAAGAAGCCGAGCAAGAACACCGCGAGCATGACGAAGAACAAGAAACCGAGCTCGCCGCCGGGGAGTCCCGTCAGCAGGTCCTCGACCAGCCATGTGCCGCCCATGGCGCTGAATACGGCGGCGAACGCGGTTGCACCGATCAGGATGGTGAACACCATCGCCGTCATGCGCGTGGCCGAGTCGGCGGCGGCGAACAGCGTAGCGCGGCCGAGCCGGCGCTTGGCCAGCGCCAGCAATAGCGCGCCGAAGGCGCCCATGGCGCCGGCCTCGGTCGGCGTCGCAATACCGAAGAAGATCGTGCCCAGCACGGCGGCGACCAGCGCCAGCGGCGGCAACAGGCTCATGGCCACGGCGCGGGCCAGGCGTTCGACGGCGAATGCGGGGTCGCCGGCGGGAAGGGCGGGTGCCCGCGACGGGCGCAGCCAGGCCGTCAGCGCGATCCAGGCGACAAAAGCCAGGCTCAGCAGCAGCCCGGGTATTAGCGCGCCCAGAAACAGGTCGCCGACGTTCACGCCCATTTGATCGCCCAGGATGATCAGCACGATGCTGGGCGGGATGATCTGGCCCAGCGTGCCCGAGGCGGTCACCGTGCCCGCGGCGAGCCGGGCATCGTAGCCGTATTTCGCCATGACGGGCAGGGCCAGCACCCCCATGGCCACGACCGAGGCGCCGACGACGCCGGTCGCCGCCGCGAGCAGGGTGCCGATCGCCACCACCGAGATCGCCAGGCCGCCGCGCAGGCGTCCGAACAGGCGGCCCATGGTGCGTAGCAGGTCCTCCGCCAGGCCGGCGCGTTCGAGCAGGGCGCCCATGAAGATGAAGAACGGCACGGCCACCAGCGTGTAGTTGTTCATGATCGAGCCGAAGATGCGCTGCGGCAGCAGGTTGAGCCGGGCACTGCGGAACATCGGCTCCCACGGCAGGGCCAGCCCCGCATTCGGCAGCAGGTCGCTGAACAGCAGCGCGAACGCCACGGCCGTGCCGCCCAGGGCGAACGCGACCGGATAGCCGCTGAGCAGCAGCAGCAACAGGGCGGGAAACATCGCCAGAGCGATTGCGTCCATCAGTCGCCCTCCGCGGCGTCGGTGTGTCCGGCCAGCACTGCGCAGCGTTTGATCAGCTCACTGAGGCCCTGCAGCACCAGCAATGCGAAGGCCAGCGGGATTGCGGTCTTGATCGGGTACAGCGGCAGGCCGCCCGGATTCGGACTCATCTCCAGGCGCGACCAGGCGCGGCCGACGTATTCCACGCTGAACCACAGCACGAGTGCGCAGAACGGCACGAGCAGCAGCAGCGTGCCGGCGATGTCGATCCATGCGCGAAGCCGTGGCGCCAGTCGCGCATGCAGGATGTCCACGCGGATGTGGCCGTCGCGCTGCAGCAGATAGGCGGCGCCGAATAGGAACAGGAGGTCGAAGGCCTGCATCTGCGCCTCGAGCAGGGCGTTGCTCGACAGTTGCATGCCCAACTGCGCACCGACGTAGCGCCCGACTACGTTGACTACGCCAATGGCAATGAGCGCCAGCGCCACCCAGGACAGGGCACGCCCGACTGCGGCGGTTGCGCGGTCGATCGCACGGCTCAGGGCGAGCAATTGCTTCATCGGGTGCATCCGTTCGTTGTGGTGCAGACGCGCGGCGGCATTGTAGCCCATCATCGCGCGGCCGCCCGTCGCCGGCGGCGACGTAGCGGCGCGTCCGTTGGGCGTGTTGGGGATCGATGGGCGCGCAGGCCTCTCGGTGTTTTTGTCGAGAGTGGGCTTTACCCGGGATTTGCAGTTATCGTTTTGCGCGTATGGCCGAATGGCGGACTCGGCGAGCGCGACCACGTCGAGGCGTCACGGGCGCAACCGGGTCTTTTCTACGGGATACGCGATGCGAGTGTCTAACGTGCTCATTGCTTGGTTCATGATGCTCACGGCCGGTTGTGCCAGCATCGTGACCGACTCCACCCAGGACGTACGGATCGAGTCGCGGCCGGATGTCGCGCGCGTGAGCGTCACCGACCAGTCCGGCCGGCAGGTCTCGGGTGGTGTGACGCCGATGTCGGTCACGCTCGACAAGGCAGCCGGTTACTTCGACGGGCAGCGCTACGAGGTCACCTTGGCGAAGGAGGGGTTTGCCGAGAGGACGGTGGTGCTGCGCGCCCGGCCCAATGGCTGGTACATCGCCGGGAATCTGGTCTTTGGTGGTTTTATCGGCTGGCTGGTGGTCGACCCATTGACCGGCGCGATGTACACGCTGTCGCCCGAGGAGGTCTCGGCCGATCTGCGTGCCCGCTCAGCCGCCGCGGGCGACCTGCGGCTCGAGGTGGTGCTGTTGCGCGAGGTGCCCGCGGAGCGCCGGGCCGCGCTGCGACCGATCGGACCCTAGTGTCCTGTCTCGTAAGTTCTTTGAATTGTTCTCGTCGAGGGATTGCGGCGCCTGGCAAGGCGCGCCGACGAGCCATAGCGCGCCCTATGGTGAGGAGGCGCAACGCCGCCAGGCGCCGCAAGACCCGGCGAGAAATCAAACGTTGTGCGAGACAGGACACTAGGAGGCTGTCCGGGAAATCTGCGCCGTAGCGAGCGCGTGGCACAGCGAGCGGATTTACGTGATCGTGAAACGAGCATGGTGGTTCCCATGCGAGTTGAGGGATCGCGCAAAGCCGCCGCTGTGGGACGCGCGCAGTAGGCGCCGGGTTTCTCGGACAGCCTCCTAGGGCCGTCCTGACCTGGCTCCGGCCGAAGCGGCGCCGCGGCGGCGCATGCGTTTTCAGGCCGCTTGCAGCCGCTCGAGCACTTGGGGCAATGCCTCGGCTGCGCGCGCCGGGATGCGGATGTCGATGTCGTCGCTGAGCTCCGTGGCGTCGGGGTTGATCTCGGCAGTGCGGGCACCGCCGCGCCGAGCGATCTGGGCCAGCGCGGCGGCGGGATGGACTACGGCCGACGTGCCCACGGCGAGGAGCAGATCGCAGGCGCCCGCCGCCTCCGTGGCGCGCTCGAGCGCTTCCTTCGGGATGGCTTCGCCGAACCAGACCACACCCGGACGCACGGGCGCACCGCAATGCGGGCAGGGCGGCGGGGCGTCGGTGGCGTCATCGACCTCCACGATCCGGCCTTCGCGATGACAGCGGTTCACGCCGATATTGCCGTGGAATTCGATGACTTCCCGGTGACCGGCGCGGCGATGAAGCCCATCGACGTTCTGCGTTACCAGGCGCAGGTCGGGCAGGTGCGCCTCGAGTGCGGCCAGCGCCTCGTGGCCGGCGTTGGGCTGGGCCGCCGCCACGTTTTGCCGGCGCCAGCGGTACCACTGCCAGACCGTGTCCGGATCGCGCGCGAAGGCCTCCGGGCTGGCGAGCTCCTCGGGGCGGTATTGCGCCCACAAGCCGGTCTGGGCGTCGCGAAAAGTCGGCACGCCACTGTCGGCCGACATGCCCGCGCCCGTGAGCACCGTCACTGTGTGCGCCGTCCGTAGGGCCTCGGCGAGCGTCTCGATCATGGTCCGGGCTCCCCGGGGCTGTCCCCGATGCGGTCCCCGATGGTCCCGACCAGGATAAGACGCCGGCACCGCGACGCGCCAGGCGCGCGGCGGGCGATTGCGCGCGTGTGGCGGGAGCGGCTAGTGTCGTCTTGCGTGAGTTCGTCGCACCCAGTCGGCCGGGAGGCCGGCGAGCGTTCGCACGCCCCGGTGGGATCGAGGCGCGGCGGCGCCGTAGCCCTGGCACCAACGCGCACTGGCGCGAGAGGCACGGGGCTGTCGCAACGCAGGCGCTTCCGGGCGCAATCGTGCCCATACAAGCACAAAAGCACACAAGCAGGAGGGAGTCGTATGGCATTGTCCCGGAGTTCATGCATGCTCGGCGCCGCGCTGCTGGCGCTGCCGGGCGCGGCCTCGGCGGCGCCGTTCTCGGGGCTGTCGCTCGGGATCGGTGCCGCCAGCCACGGCATGGGCGTGGAGGCGGAATTCAGCGGGGATTCGTCCTCGGAGGATGAGGTCGCCAGCGAATTCGGTCCGGCGCTCGATCTCGGGATCGGCGCACGGACGTCCGAAAACGTCCATGTCCAGGCGGGCGTGCGCGCCTATTCGGCCGAGCTCGACACGCGCGTCTATCCCGACGACCGGGTCGAGATGTCCGGCCTGCGTTCGGTCTACGGCCAAGTCGGCTACGTGCTCGGTGACCGCAACGCGATCTACGGCACGTTCGAGTTCGGCCGTGCGGACGTCACGGTCAGCAAGGAGCAGCACGAGGATAGCGAAGTCGAGCTCGACAGCTTCGGTTTCGGCGTCGGCTACAAGCGCGCCTTCGACGACCACGTCGAGCTGTTCGTCGAACTCGTGAATCGCGACTTCCAGGACGTCGAGGTCGAGTACGAGACCGGGCCGGATGCCGGCGAGCGCACGGAGTACGAGATCGTCGGCGCCAACGTGACCGCGGGATTCACCTTCCGCTTCTGATCGCCCGGCGCTGCGTCGCGCGCTCATGCATCGGGCGATCCCGAACGCCGGACCGTGTTCGGGATGTCAGGCGGGCGCCCCTGGACTACGCTCCCGGCGAGAGCGCCGCGTCGGACGGCGCAGCGGCCCAGGGGCAGGGGAGCGGCCTATGTCGAAGTGCGAAGTCTGCGGTAACGAATACTCCCTTCCGCTCGCGGTCACCACGGCGGGTCAGGAACACGTGTTCGACTGCTTCGAATGCGCGATCCACAAGCTCGCGCCGGTGTGCGACCGTTGCGGGGTCCGGATCATCGGTCACGGCATCGAGGCCGGCGATCGCTTTTTCTGTTGCGCGCACTGCGCCCGTCACGCCGGTGTGCAGCAGGCGGCGGATCACGTGTGACACCGCTGGCCCGCATGGAACCGGAGTCCGCCCGCCGGCGCGGATCCCGCCGCCATGCCGCGCAGCGCAACGGCGCGAGGTGACGGCCGAAAGACTCCTCTTCGCCGCGGACACCGGCGGATTCAGCGGAAGCGGGCGGGGCTGAATGGGGCCGGGTCGATGGCCGGCGTTTCGCCATCGATTAGCTGGCCCAGCAGCCATCCGGTTACCGGCCCGAGCGTGAAGCCCTGGTGGCCGTGGCCGAAGGCGAACCACAGGCCTTCGTGGCGCGGGGCCGCGCCGATCACCGGTTTCATGTCCGGCATGCAGGGCCGTGCGCCGCGCCAGGGTGTCGTGTCGAGCCGTTCGCCGAGTGACGGGAACAGCGCACGAGCCACCCGTTCGGCGTCTTCGAGCTGGCCCGTCTGGGCCTGCGAATCGCGCCGCTCGAGCTCGGCGCCCGTGGTCAGGCGGATGCCGGGCTGCATCGGCTCGACCAGATAGCCGATCTCCGCATCCATCAACCAGTGGTGCAAGGGACGCTGCGGATCGCGCGCGTAATGCATGTGGTAGCCGCGCTTGGCGAATAGGGGCGGCCGGTAGCCCAGCGGCCGGATCCAATCGCCGGCCCAGGGCCCGAGCGCGACGACCACGTCGGATGCCTCCAGCGACCCCGCGCTGGTGGCCACGGACCAGCGCGATCGGTCCGGGGTCAGACCCGTGATATCGGCCCGATGCTGGCTCCCGCCCGCGGCGGCGAACAGCTCCGCGTAGGCCGCGACCAGGTCGCCGGGGGCGGCGACGGTCCAGGCATTCTGCCAGTGGATGGCGCCGGCGATCTCCGGCGCCAGATGGGGCTCGAGGCGCAATACCGCGTCCCGGTCGAGCACCTCGAAGGCCACGCCATGGCGCGCATGCACCGCATGCGCTCGCGCCGCGCGCCGCTCCAGCGCGGCCTCGGTCCGATACAGCTCCAGCCAACCCTGCTTTTCCACCAGCGCCTGGGCGCCGGCCGCCTCGATCATGGGCGCGTGCGTCTCGGTCGAGCGCTCGATCAGGGCGGCATACTCCGGCACGATCCGTTCGTAGCGCGCCGCAAAGGAATGCCACCAGTAGGAAATCAGCGGAACGGCCGCCGCTGCGACACCCGGCGGCCGATAGCGGATATCGATGCTGCGGTTCGCCAGGATTCGCAGCAGCGTCCTGTAGTCGTGCGGAAAGGCGTATGGCTCGACCGCCTCGCGCTGGATGATGCCGGCATTGCCGAACGAGGTCTCGCGGCCGGGCTCGCGGCGATCCACCAGGCAGACGTCGTGCCCTCGGCGGACCAGGTGGTAGGCCACCGAGACGCCCACCATGCCGGCGCCCAGAACGATGATGTCGCGTGCCATTCGCTGTCGTCGTGTCAGCCGTCGGCCCTGCTGGCGATCACCATGCGATCCGCGCCTGCTCGCGTCCACCCGCTCATGGCACGCGCGCGAGGTGCCGGGTTTCGCGGACCGGCGCTCGCCAGTATCCCGGGTTCTGAGCTACGCTGCCGCCACGAGAACCAAGGATCTGCGATTATGCTCCCGGTGTCGCTTGCGCTGCATGCGCTGGCCGCGGTCTTCTGGGTCGGCGGCATGGCCTTTGCCTACGGAATTCTGCGGCCGGTCACGGGCCGCGCGCTCGCGGCGCCGGAGCGGTTGAGCCTTTGGCGCGGCGTATTCGCTCGATTCTTCCCCGCCGTCTGGGTGGCGCTCGCCGTCCTGCTCGGCACGGGCTATTACATGACCCTGGGCCCATTCGGTGGATTCGCCGGCGCGGGCACGCACATCCACATCATGCACGGCCTGGCGCTGGTGATGACCGCATTCTTCGCGCACTTGTTCTTCGCGCCCTGGAAGCGCTTTCGCCGCTCGGTCGACCGGATGGAGAACGACAGCGCCGCCGCTGAACTCGGCAAGATCCGCATGCTCGTCGCGCTCAATCTGACCCTCGGTCTGGTCGTGGTCGTGGTGGCAACCGGCGGGCGCTACTGGTAAGGGGCGATCAACGCGCGCAGAAGAACCGGCGACGGAGCTGGTGGAAATCATGCACGTGGTAGTCGACCGCCGCGCTCTGGGGCACGCCGGGCCGTAGGGTTTGCACCGTGGGGATCCCGAGGCGCCGTCCCACGGCGAGTTCGGAATCCGGGTTGTCGCCCACCACGAGCGTGCGCTCGGGCGCCAGCCGGTAGCGCGTCATCAGGTCGCGAAATACGGGTTCCTTGCCGCTCGCCGCGCCCTCGTCGAGCGCGTCGATCGCGATGGCCGTGAACCGGCGCTCCAGGTCCAATGCGCGTACCTTGCTCCACTGCAGGCGGCGGAAACCGGAGGTCACCAGGAAGCGCGCCACGGGCAGATCGGTCAGCGCCTCGAGATCGCCGTAGCCCTGCATGGGGCGGTCGACCTCCAGCGATTGGAACGCGCGGAATCCCGCCGCGAACATCTCGTCGGTGAAGCCGTAGTGCTTCGCGACCCAGTCGAGGGGATGGCGCCAGCAAGCCTCCAGCGCCTGCTGCAGGGCTTGCTCCGACAGCGCGCCCCGATTGGCGGCTCGAATGGCCTCGAAGGCGGGCTCGAACAGCCCTCGCCCCACCTCGCTCGCCGGCGCGATGCAGTTGTCGAGATCGAGCAGGATGGCCTGGATCATGGCCCACGAGAGGATCGAATGCTCGAGATGGCGCGCCCGGGAGGACTCGAACCCCCGACTCCCAGGTTCGAAGCCTGGTGCTCTATCCGACTGAGCTACGGGCGCAGCAAGGGGTGTGCGCGGCAATCGTGGCGCACGGGCGGCGGTGAAGGCAAGCGCAGGTCCGGCCTACCGTCGCGCTCACCACGTCGATGCTGCACCGCGCCCCGGCAGCGCGGCGCACTCGCCGTTGCTCCACGCCCGGCGGAGCCTCGACTCGTTGCATCCACTCGCCGGACGAGACGGCCGCGGTCGATCGGATCCTTCGGTCCTGGCCGCTTTGCCCTCTCGTACCCGGCCGGTTTACCGTTGGCGCCGTGATCGCCCGCCGACGATGACGCCCTGACGCCGATGCGTTCCCTCGTCCCGAAGACCGTGAGCGCCGAGATCCCTCGTCCGGAGCCGAGGGCCGGCTTCTTGGTCGCCGCGGCGCTGGCGGTGTTCGCAGTCAGCGCGGTGGCGGGGCGGCCGCAGCCGCCGGCCGACCCGGCGCCGGTGTCCGGGTACCGCGTCGTCGCGAGCTATCCGCACGATCCGCAAGCGTTCACGCAGGGGCTGGTATTCCACGCGGGCTATCTCTACGAGAGCACGGGACGTGACTCCGATCTGCGCCAGGTGCGTCTCGAGACCGGTGAGATCATCCACCGGATCGAGCTGGAGAATGAATACTTCGGCGAGGGGCTGGCGCTCTGGCGCGACCGCCTCGTCCAACTCACGTGGCGAGCGGGCATCGGTTTCGTCTACGACCGGCGCAGCCTCGAGCGGCGCGATCGTTTCTCGTACCCGGGCGAGGGCTGGGGCCTCACGCACGACGGCACCCATCTGATCATGAGCGATGGCAGTGCCACGCTGCGCTTCCTCGATCCCGCCACATTCGAGCTGCAGCGTACCGTCGAGGTCACCGACGGCCGGGTGCCGGTGGAGGCGCTGAACGAGCTCGAGTTCGTGCGCGGCGAGGTCTACGCCAATGTCTACCGTTCCGACCGGATCGCGCGGATCGCGCCGCAATCGGGGCGGGTCGTCGGCTGGATCGATCTGGAGGGCCTGTCCCGTCGGCAGGGGCAGGCCGGCGTGCTCAACGGGATCGCCTACGATGCCGGCGCCGATCGCCTGTTCGTCACCGGCAAGTACTGGCCGCGCCTGTTCGAGATCGAGCCGGTCCCCGCGCGCGACTCCCAGGCAGCATCCGAGCGACGCCGGATCCAAGAGTGACCCGATTCTAACCGCGGACGACCTCACGCAACGCGCATCCGCCCGTTGCGTTTACAGAGAAACGCTACTAATCGGTAAGTAGATCCCGGTGCGAGCCCTCATGGCGCGGAACCGCGGGTCTGACAGGGTGTTGAGATTGGGGATCCTGTCCCTTCTCAACGCGCCGGGGCCGGCGCATGTCCGTCCCCGGCTACGCGAATCAGGCACTTGCAGTGCCTGATTCGCGGCGGGACATTCCTGTCCCGCGAGCAGGCTGTTTTTCAACAGCCTGCTAAGGCCGTGCTGGGCCTCGGTCAGACGGGATCCGAGAATGCGATGCTCGGAATGTCTCGCGCAGACCGACAGGTCCTCTGCCGCGGCGCGCGAACGGAACCGGGAAGGATGCCCGGCCTCGCGCGCCCGGACCTTCGCTCACAGAGAACAAGGAGTCGTTCGATGTCTCGCCTGAGCACCACTATTGCGACAATCGCTCTCATGCTGCTCCCGCTGCCAGCGAGCGCGACGCAGTTCTCCGGCTTGTCCGTTGGGCTGGGTGCCTCGGCGTTTTCGCTCGAGCTGGAATCGGAGTTCGACGCCCTGGGGCCGAGCAGCGCGACCACGGACAAGGCCGGCGGCATGGTCGATCTCGGTTACGGCTTCCTGGCGTCGCGAAGCGTCCACCTCCAGGCCGGTGTGCGGGGCTACCCGATCGAGATGGAGGCCAATCTCTACGATGACGACTGCGTCAAGATCGACCAGCACGTCGCCGCG
The DNA here is from genome assembly GCA_964625925.1 of uncultured Ectothiorhodospiraceae bacterium. Classification (GTDB taxonomy): domain Bacteria; phylum Pseudomonadota; class Gammaproteobacteria; order XJ16; family Halofilaceae; genus Halofilum. Next base: position 15,034 of record CAZVBX010000048.1, read on the forward strand.
TATGGGCAGGTGGGCTATCTCTTCAACGATCGCAACATGCTGTACGGAATCCTCGAGACGGGGCAGGCAGACGTCACAGTCCACACCGAAGGCTATCCCGACCGGGACTTCGAGCCCAGCACCTTCGCCTTCGGTGCCGGCTACAAACACGCCCTGGGGAGCCATGTGGAGTTCTTCGTCGAAGGCATGAGCCGCGCCTACGACACCATGGCCATCCATTACGAGGGTGACGGATCGACGCCGGAGTCTGGCGAGTACGACGGCGACAAAAAGGACATCGACCTCTCCAGCACCAACGTCACGGCCGGCTTCCAGTTCCGCTTCTGAGCAGGCGCGGGCGGCTCCGTCGAGCCGCCCGCCACCCTCCCTGCGGTGACCCGGCGCGAATCCGGCACGGGGGACGCCGATCCCTGCCGGATTCAGTACAATGGGGCCGGCCGCGCACCGGCCGGCGGCGGCCGCGCGGCCGATTCCTTTCGCCGAGGTTCATACCTGCTATTCGAGGCCGCGGCCGGGCTTGGCTCGTGCCGGGGCATCCCCATCTTCCGGCGTGGCCGGGGTGATCCATATCCGAATCAGGCCAGGAGCTCGAGGCGCATGAGCCAGCAGCCCACCGCGCAGCCCATGATCTCGCTCAGTCTTGCCGGCGAGGTGGCCATCAAGACCGGCCGTGTCCGGCGCGAGTTCCGCCGCCGGCTGTGCGCCAACCTCCGCGCCGCGGTCGCGCGCCAGGGTGCGGATGCGCACGTGCGCGACCGGCGCGAGCGCATCGACGTCGAGGGCGCGGACGAGTCGCTGCTCGAGCCGCTGTCGCGCGTCTTCGGCGTGCAGGCCGTGCGCATGGTGCGCGCGTTGCCTTGGCGCGATCTGGACGACATCGTCGCGGCCGGCGAGTCGCTCTACCGCGATGCGGTGGCGGGCCGGCGCTTCGCGGTGCGCCCGCGCCGGGTGGGGCCGCGCGAGCAGGTCTCCGTGAGTACCAGCATGCTGGCGCGCAACCTGGGGGCGCGGCTGGTCGAGGCCGGCGGCACGGTGGATCTCGACGAGCCCGAAATCCCCGTGCATGTGGAGGTCCGGCCCAAGGACGCGCTGTTCTTCGATCGCCAGCTCCCCGGCGCGGGCGGTTTGCCAGTCGGCGTCGAGGGCCACGCGCTGGCGCTGGTCTCCGGCGGTTTCGATTCCGCGGTGTCGGCTTGGCAGATGCTCGGTCGCGGTGTGTCGCTCGACTTCCTGCTGTTCAATCTCGCCGGCTGGCCGCAGGAGCAATCCGTCCGCGAGGTGCTGGATGTCCTCGACCAGCGCTGGACCGGCGGCACGCAGCCGCGGCTGTTCGTCGTTGATTTCCGCCCCGTGATCGCGGAGATGCGCAAGCGTGTCGAGGGTCGCTATTGGCAGGTGCTGCTCAAGCGCTTGATGGTGCGCGCCGCCGACCGCATCGCCGCCGAGAGCGGCGCCGAGGCGCTGGTGACGGGGGAGGCGATCGGGCAGGTCTCGTCCCAGACGCTGTCGGCCATGACGGCCGTGGCCGCGCGTGCCGAGACGCCGATCCTGCGGCCGCTGGTCGGTTTCGACAAGCACCGCATCGTGCAGCTCGCCCGCGAAGTCGGCACGGCCGAGACGAGTGCGGGTGTGGAGGAGTTCTGCGCGCTGGAGGGCGGGCCGCCGGCCACGCGCCTCACCGCAGCCGAGCTGGACCGTGAAGAGGCGCGTGTCGGCGAGGCCGTCCTCGATGCCGTCACCCCGCGCTACCGCATTGTGCCGCACAGCGAATTCGGCGCCGCCCGGGGTGACGGTCCGGAAATCGACCATGTGCCCGCGCATGCCGCCGTGGTGGATCTGCGCAGCGAGGTCGAGGTCGCCGAATGGTCCTGGCCCGGGGCCATCCATCTCGAGTTCGACCGGGCACTCGAGTTCGCCGGCCGCCTGCCCGCGGATCGGCCCTACCTGTTCTGCTGCGAGGTCGGTCTCAAGAGCGCCTGGCTTGCGGAGACCATGCGCGAGGCCGGCTACGAGGCCTACAGCTTCCGGGGCGGGACTCCGGCCTTGCGGCGCCACGCGCCTGCCGCCAAAGCCTAGGAGGCTGTCCGGGAAACCCGGCGCCGCGCGCGCGTACCCCAGCGGCGGCATGGGAACCACCATGCTCGTCTCACGCTCACGCACAAAATCGTCGGGAGCGCGGGCCAGCCGGCGGACGGCGGGCGCCGTGGCCACCCGTTGAACTCGGAAGCCATTGTCCGCTACCGTTCACTTGACAAAAGCGAGAATAGCGGGTCGCGGTTGCAGATTCCGGGGCCTACGGGGCCCGTTGCCGGCCAGGCGCGGTGCCCGAGGGGGTGGGCGTGGCAAGCGCCGATATCCATGCGCTCATCGACAAGGTCTACGAGGCGGCGCTGGATCCGGAGCAGTGGAGCGAGTTCTCCCAATTGCTCCAGGAGGCCTTTGCCAGTCCGATGGCCGGCTTGTTCGTGCAGAACAAGTGGTCCGGGGACTTCAGGCGGGCGACGCTGATCGGTATACCGTCCGAGTCCGAGCGTTCCTACAACGACCACTACGCCAGCGTGAACCCCTGGTTTCTGGCGGGATTGATCCGTCCCGACCTGACCATCGTCGAGACCTCGCTCGACGAGCACCTCAACCGCCCCGGCGCGTACTACGAGACCGAGTTCTATAACGACCGGGTCGCGCCCATGGGGTTCAAGCACTCCATGGGCGGGGCCGTAAAGACCATCGGCTCGGACGCCGTCACCTTCACCGTCTTTCGCGGGGCCGAAGCGGGGCCTTTTCGCCCCTCCGAGCTGCGGCTCTATGAAGCCCTGCGCCCGCATATCGGCCGCGCGGTCGATATCGGTGGGCGCTTGGAGGATCTCGAGTGGCAGGCGCGAGCGCATGAGCAGCTGCAGGATCGTCTGCCGCTGGGCGTGATCCTGCTCGACGACGAGGCGCGCATCCTCGAAGTCAACGCGTGGGCGGAGCAGTCGCTGGCCGCTCAAGACCCACTCTGCGTCCGCGGTAACCGGCTCGCGGCGACCTCGCCGCGGGAAAACGAGGATCTCGGGACGTTGATCAACGGCGTACTGGGATTGCGCGACGGCCGGGCGCTCCCCGAGCCGGGCGTCGCGGTCTTGACCCGGCGCGACGGCGTGGCGGCGCTGTCGATTGCAGCGGTGCCGCTATCGGGTGAACGCCCGGTATTCGCCGAGCGCGCGGCGAGCGCGATCCTGTTCCTCAGCTCGTCGGAGCAGCCCGCTCCGCTGCGCCGGGACCGCCTCGAGAGCTGCTACGGCCTGACCCGCGCCGAGGCCTGGCTGACCTCCGAACTGGCACGCTTCGGCGACCTCAAGCAGGCGGCGAATGCTGTCGGTGTCGCACACGAGACCGCCCGCGGCTATTTGAAGTCCATTCTTCGCAAGACCGGCACCCACGGTCAGACCGAGCTCCTGGGCCGGCTTCTTTCCGACTGGAGCTTACTGGTCATGGACGCGTGAGCGTCCCCTCCAATCGCGGCCTGTAGGGGTAACAGGCCCTAGTGTCCTGTCTCGTAAGTTCTTTGAATTTTTCTCGTCGAGGGATTGCGGCGCCTGGCAAGGCGCGCCGACGAGCCATAGCGCGCCCTATGGTGAGGAGGCGCAACGCCGCCAGGCGCCGCAAGACCCGGCGAGAAATCAAACGTTGTGCGAGACAGGACACTAGCAGGCGGTTGAAGAACAGGCTCTTAGATCGGGACAGGGATGTTCCGCCCCGCATCACTCCCGACGATCTTGTGCGCGACCGCGAACCAGCCCGATCGTCAGAAACGGACCAGCCTGAGCGGTCGACGCGCTATCGTCTGGATGGGGAACCGGTGGATCGGCGGGGCGGTGCCACATGCGCGTGGTGGACATGCTCCGTTCCGGCGCTATGCTGAGCGGCGATCGCCGCGGTCATCATCATGCCGAGCGGCCTTCCCATGATGACTTGATCCGGCGCCGGACGGAGAATGATCGATGACCGATGCGGTACGACTGACCTTTCTGGGCTGCGGCGATGCCTTCGGTAGCGGGGGCCGGCTCAACACCTGCTTCCATGTGCGCGCACCGTCGGCCCGCTTCCTGATCGACTGCGGGGCGACGTCGCTGTCCGCCTTGCATCGGCACGGTATTTCCAGCGATGACATCGACGCCATCCTGATCACGCATTTCCACGGCGACCACTACGGCGGACTGCCGTTTCTCTTTCTCGAGGCCGCGAAAGTGCGCAAGCGCACGCACCCGCTGACGCTGCTCACGCCGCAGGGGGGCGCCGAGCGTACGCGCGATCTCATGGAGCAGCTCTATCCGGGCACGTCCGGAGTGATGGATGAGCTCGACTTGCGTTTCGAGACCTACAGCGCGCACGAGACGGTCGATCTCGGCGCGCTGAGCGTTACCGCATATCCCGTGGTGCACGCGCCCGCGTCACTGCCGCACGGATTCCGCATCGCGGTGGACGGGCGCGTGATCGGGTTCTCCGGTGACACCGAATGGACCGACGAGCTGTGCGCGATTGCTGACGGCGCACAGCTCATGATCTGCGAGTGCAATCGGTTCGATACACATGCTTCCGGCCATCTGAGCTACCGGATCCTCGAGCAACACGTGCACGAGCTGAATGCCGCGCGCATCATTCTCAACCACATGGGCGAGGATGTGCTCAACCACCGGGCCGAGATCGAATTGACCTGCGCGGAGGACGGGATGGAGGTCAACGTTTGATCCGGCCGCAGCGGGCGCTCCGCAAGCTCGGCCCGCGGCGATGATCACGGCCAAGCGGCAGGCCGCCCGGCCGCAGTCGTACGGCGAGGAGATCGCCAACAGCGTGTGCCATGGCATCGGTCTCGTCGGGGCGATCGTCGGCGCACCGTTTCTGATCATCGGCGCCGCGCGACACGGCGACGCCGCCCTGATCGTCGGCGTGAGCATCTTCTGCGCCGCGATGGTCTTGCTCTATGCCGCGTCCACCGTTTATCACGCATTGCCGGGCGGGCCGCTCAAGCGGCTTTTCTTTGCGCTGGATCATTCGGCGATTCTTCTGCTGATTGCGGGCACTTACAGCCCGTTCACGCTCGGCGTATTGCGCCCGACGGCCGGGTGGCAGCTATTTGGCGGCGTATGGGCGCTGGCCGCCGTTGGACTGGCGCTTCGCGCCGCGGGCCGCGGCACCCATCCGGTCGTGACGACGGGTCTCTACCTGGGGATGGGGTGGTTGGTGCTGCTGGAGCTGGATGCGCTGGTGGCGGCCGTGCCATCCGCCGGCCTGGACTGGCTGATCGCCGGTGGGCTCGCCTACACCTTGGGTGTGGTGTTGTTCGCGTTGGACGATCGCATCCGCTTCGGCCACGCGATCTGGCATGCCTTCGTCGTCGCCGGGACCGCTTGCCATTACTTCGCCGTCCTGTGGTATGCCGCCTGAGGGGATTCGTCGTCTTCGCCTTCCTGCTCGCTTCTGCGGAGGCGCGTCGACGAGGAACAGTGCGTCCCAGCGAGCACCGGTGTGGCGTTCGCCGCCTGCATGACCCAACCGTCCATTGATGCACTTTGAACCGTGCGTTGAAGATCGCGCGCAAGCGCCCTAGAAACAACACCTTACGCATATCGTCGAGACTCCCGGCCCGTGATACATCGTTGTCATGGATGCAACGAGGCATGCAGAATCCGCCGCTTCTTGAATCCGTGAGCACAATTGGGAGGGCGCGTGAGACGCCATGGAATCACACTGCTGGCGCTGCTATTGACGTCGGGCACGGTCAACGCTAGCGATTACCAGTCCGTGCGGAGTCGAGCCGATAACATGGCAAACATGCTCGGTTCGGAGCAGAAGATGGAAATGACGCAAGCCAAAACCGAGCATTTGCAGGAAGTCATCAATACCTGCGACAACCGCGTCGGCGAAATGCACGGTCACATGGGCGTCGTGCTGCGGATCGATGCCGACGGCCAGATCGCCGACCGATGGTTCAAGAACGCCACCACCTACGAGCGTTGCTTCGGAGGGGAGATGGAAGTGCGCCTCGACTACGATCCGCCGATCGATCCCTTTTTTATGGCGTTCGATTACGGCGGCTGATACGGCGCTGCCGGGTCGACATCCGAAGCAATCCGCCGGCGGGGAGGCCATTCGCGAGCCCTGCCTCGGCGGCGTGCCTCATTGGACCCGACCGGGGTTCGGGTTAGTAATCAACGCGCCGGGTCCGGCGCATGTCGGGACCCGGCTACGCGTATCACCCACTTACCGTGCCTGATTCGCGGCGGGACCTCCCTGTTAGCAGGCCGTTCCTCAATAGCTTGCTAAAAGGCCTCCCGGGCGAGCCGCGGGCCATGGTGCCCGAAACGGGCAATGACCGGCTTCACGCTAACTCCATGCACGAGGATGGAACTCGTCACCACGATCAGGGTGATGTGGAGCAGGTCCAGGGCGAGGGGCTCGGGAAGCCCGGTCTGGATGGCGAACATCAGGTAATAAAGCGAGCCGATGCCCCGCACCCCGAACCACCCGAGCATCCCTCGCAGATGGGCCGGTGTGCGGGTGCCCTTGGCCACGAGTAGCGTGCCCAGTGGGCGCGCGACGAAGAAAAGGAACAAGGCCACGGCGATGCCGTGCCAGCTCCACGAGCTGGCGAACAGCGAGCCGCCGAGTAGCAGAATGAGCGCAAGTTCGCCGATGCGCTCCAGCGCCTCGTGGATGTCCACGGAATTGTCGGTTATCCCGAATCGCCGGATGCCGTCTTTGGCGGCATAGGGCTGCGGATCGGAGCGGGTCTGATCCCTGGGCTCTGCGGATCGGCTGGTCAGTCGTACCTCGGTCTGGCGCAGCGCGACGGCCGCAAAGAACACCGCCAGGAATCCGCCCACGCCGAGCGCCACGCAGGCGCCGTACACGACCGCGACCATGCCGAGTCCGATGAAGTCGTCGAACAGCGCGGTGGCACCGGTGACTCGCCGCAGGCCATGGACCAGACGGCCGACGGCGTAGCCGGACGCCGCACCCACTGCGATGCCGCCCGCAGTGGCCCACAGCACGTCGAGCAACGCCCAGCGCAGGCCCAGATCGCCGATCTCGTGCAGGCCCAGCAGGCCCAGCCCGAGCATCACCACGGGATAGGCGC
>CAZVBX010000049.1:0-22119 GCA_964625925.1 uncultured Ectothiorhodospiraceae bacterium
GCCCGGATTGGGGGCCACAACGCGACGACCGCGGGAAGGGTTAACAGGCCCTAGCGCGACGGTGGAATACGGGCCGGCGGACCGAGCGAGCGGAGTCCACATCCGTGTTCATCCGTGGCTCTTTCACCGAGCCTCCGCGCCAAACAGAGGCGGCGACTCAGCCGCTTTCGCCTTGGCCCCCGCTTTGGCCTCCACCGCCCTGATCGTCTCCGGAGGGCTCAATCACGCCGCAGGCGATGCGCCCGCCGCTGTTGCCCGAGTCCTGGCTCTGATAGTCGTCCGGATTCGCGTGGACCACGATGGCGGAGCCGTCATCGTCGAGCAGCTCGAACGGGCCGAGGGCCTCGGGCGCGAATGCGCTACCGCGGTCCACATCGCCCGCGCTGTCCCGTCCGCGTTGCGGCTGCACGGCCAGGTGCGGGGTGAAGAATTCGGCCCGAATCCGGCCGTTGTCGCTGGCGTGGACGTTGGGCAGGTCGCCGGCGTGATGACCGCGGTCGTGGGCGAAGCCATGCTCGTTGTCCAACGGCGCATAGTGGCTGCCCGCGGACTCGAAGGCCGGGGGCTCGCAGGCCCCATTCTCATGGACATGGATGGCATGCGCCCCGCCCGGCAGATGGTCGAGCTCGACCACGAACAGCGTGCCCTGCGCCAGCTCGCGCACCTGCACCCGACCGACGTCGCTGCCGTTGGAATCCATCATCCGGGCGATCCCCTGCGACGGCGGTTGCTCGGGCTGGCCCGATTGCTGCGCCACGGCGATGGATCCGCCGCTGCCGGCCGCGAGCGAGACCAGCACCAGGCCGGCCATCGAGCCGGATCGCTTGCGCTTTACGGGACTTGCTGCCATGGACCCATCTCCTCGGTACTTCGACGCATGCGCCACAGGGGGCATACGAACGTCGATTCGCGGCCCCGTGCCGCGCGGTTTCGCCGATCAGGTGGGGAACGGGTCATGACGCGCACGCTGTCGGCCGGCGTCGTCATCGTCCGCTTCGCGGGCGACCGGCCACGCTATCTGCTGCTGCGCACCTATCGCTACTGGGATTTCCCGAAGGGCATGGTGGAACCGGGCGAAGACCCGTTGGCGGCCGCGCGGCGCGAGGCCCGCGAGGAGACCGGACTCACCGAGCTCAGATTCCGCTGGGGCGCGGTCCATCGCGAGACGCCGCCCTATCGCGGAGGCAAAGTGGCGCGCTATTACATCGCCGAAGCGCCCCGCGGCGAGCCCTATCTGCCGGTGAGCGCCGAACTCGCGCGGCCGTCGCATCCACTGCAGCGCTAGGGCCTGCGCGGCCGGGCTGGGACGCATATCCTTGCGACGTACGGGTTTTGGCCCTACATTGGCCCCGCTAGCCGCGCTTCTTTCGAGGCCAAGCGCATGACACTCGCGCGCAATGCCCCCCAGGCGCCCATTGAATTGGGATTCCTGCTGCTTCCGCAGTATTCGATGATTGCGTTCTCGTCCGCGATCGAGCCGTTGCGCATGGCCAACCGGCTATCGGGGCGCGAGCTCTATCGCTGGCACGCATACACGCTCGATGGCCAGGCGGTAGCCGCCAGCAACGGGCTGCACGTCCAGCCGGACGGCGCCGCGAGTGCAATCGCCAACCTCAGTGCCCTCTTCGTCTGCGCCGGCGTCGATGTCGACCAGCACTTGGACCGCGAGACGCTGGACCTGCTCAAGCGCCTGACGCGTTCGGACATGAACTTCGGCGCGCTGTGCACGGGCAGCCATGTGCTGGCGCGGGCCGGCCTGCTCGACGGCTATCGCTGCACCATCCATTGGGAGAACATCGCCGCGATGCGCGAGGCCTTCCCGCGCGTCGTGGTCTCCTACGAGCTGTTCGAGATCGACCGTGACCGTTTTACCAGCGCCGGTGGGACCGCGCCGCTGGACATGATGCTCAACCTGATCACCCAGCAGGTAGGCGCAGATATCGCCACGGCCGTGTCCGAGGCGTTTGCCTGTGAGCGCATCCGTGGTCGCCACGACCGCCAGCGCATTCCCCTGCAGCTCCGCCTGGGCACCAGCCAGCCCAAGCTCATCGAGGCGGTTTCGATCATGGAGTCGAACATCGAGGAGCCCATCGGGCTGGACGAGCTCGCCCGGCATGTCGGTATCTCGCGGCGCCAGCTCGAGCGCTTGTTCCAGAAGCACCTGCACTGCGTCCCGACACGCTACTACCTGGAGCTGCGCTTGGCCCGCGCGCGCCAGCTATTGCTGCAGACGTCGGTCTCGATCGTCGATGTCGCCTTCGCCTGCGGCTTCGTATCGGCGCCGCATTTCTCCAAGAGCTATCGCGACTACTTCGGCATCCCACCACGCGAAGAGCGCCATCTACGCGGTGCCCGCAGCGAAGCGGCCACCGAACCACCCAAGCCGGGCGCTGAACCCGAGCTGCCCGAGCGCGCCGAGGCCTTGCTCGACACGGCACGTGCGCAGCGCCGGGCGGCGGAAGACGAACCGGGGGAGCTGGCGTTTGCGTGGGACGTGGAGGACTCGGCCGGCTCCGGCGAGGACCGCTAGCCCACCGGCCGCTCGGTGCACGGGCGCGCTAGTGTCCTTTAACGTACAACGTCGGCTTTTCGGCGAGGCATCGTGGTGGCTGGCAAGGCGCGCCGACGAGTCATAGCGCACCCTATGGCGAGGAGGCGCAACGCCGCCAGCCGCCGCGAGGGCCGGCGAAAAGCCGACGTTGTGCGTTAAAGGACACTAGGGCCTGTTGACACTTCCCGCGATCGCCGCGGCGGGAAGGGTTAACAGGCCCTAGGACACGGCGCGCTCTTGCTCCGGCGCCGTGTCGCGGTGCGGGTGCCAAGGCACCCGGCCGTCGAGCACGCCCGAGGCGTCGATGATCTCGGCCACGGCCTCCTCCTGGCGGAACGCCATGACATGCACGCCGTGGACGCCCTCGATCTCCCGGATCTGCTGGATCAACTCGACGCAGATCTTGCGTCCCTCCAGCTTCGGCTTCTTCGCACCCGCCAGGCGGTCGATGATGTGGTCCGGGATATGCACGCCCGGCACGTGCGCGCGTACCCATCGGGCTGTTTTCGCCGACGCCAGCGGCCCCACGCCCACTAGGATGAAGACCTTCTCGTGCAGTCCGAGGTCGCGCACGCGTTGCATGAAGGTCTCGAGCATGGGCACGTCGAAGCAGTATTGGGTCTGCACGAACTGCGCACCCGCGGCGACCTTTTTGGCCAGGCGCTCGGGCCGGAACGCATAGGGCGGCACGAACGGGTTGGCCGCGGCGCCGGCGAATAGCTTCGGCGTCGCGCTGAGCTGACGGCCACTGCGCAACCGCCCCTCGTCGCGCATCTGGGTCACCGTCTCGAGCAGCGACATGCAATCGAGATCGAACACCGGCTTGGCCTCCGGCTGATCGCCCACCTGCACGCCATCGCCGGTCAGACAGAGGACATTGGCCACCCCCATGGCCGCAGCCCCGAGCACGTCACCCTGGATACCGATGCGGTTCTTGTCGCGGCAGGACACCTGCATGATCGTCGCGTAGCCCTCGCGCGTGAGCAGCGAGCACACGCCGACCGAGGACATATGGCAATGCGCGCCCGAGCCATCGGTCGCGTTGATCGCATCGACGTAGCCGTCGAAGATGCGCGCGCGCAGGTAGACATCGTTGGGATCGGCCGAATCCGGCGGCGCGATCTCCGCAGTCACGGCGAAGCGGCCCGCGCGTAGCACGCGCTCCAGCCGGCCCGGCGAGGTGTGGCCCGGCAGGATCGGCAGCTGGAAGCCAGGCACCGGCTCGTCGTCGAATCTCATCCGGCGCTCCCGCTCGACTCGTCCCCGAACCGGTCACGCGCCTCGCTGCGCAACCGCACCGCGCGCAGCCACGACGAGCGGCCCTGGAGAGTCATGTCGACGGGGTCGTCGACGAACTGGATGGTGGCGCCGCCGCGCATGCGCTGCGCTCCCTCCCAGGCATCGACCCAGACGCACTTCATGTCCGGCTTCACCTCGCACATGCCATCCGGCCGGACGCCGCCGCAGGGACCGTTGCGCAAGCGCTTGGGGCAATTCATCGGGCAGGACATGCCGGTGCGCGACAACACGCACTGGCCGCACATCTGGCAGTCGAACAACACGCCCTTGATTTGCCGCTCGAACCAGGCGAAGGGGCGTTCCAGGCGCCGGTAGCCGATGCGGCGGAAGGCCGGCTCGAGCGCGACGAGCACACGCTCAAAGCCGTTGTAGAAAATCTCCAGCGCACGAGCGTGGCGCACACACCAGCGGCGCACGGTGTACATGTCGGGGACGATCTCCCAGTTCGAGATGCCAGTGGGCCGCCCACGCACCCGGAGGCCGCAGGCCAACGCCCGGCGGCTGGTCCTGTCTCGCAGGGCTCCGCAGTCCTCGGCCGGGGATTGCGGCGCGACGAGCCCTCGGCGCCTGGCCGCGCGAGTAACCCTGCGGAGGCGCGATGCCGCCGACGCTGCAAAGCCCCGCGAGAAACCGAACGGCCCTAAGAGACGGGACACGACTGGCAGCTTACGAACCGGCTGACACCACCGGTGGTGTGCTGGCGACCCGCGGTTAGCTGCCAGCGACACGCCGGTCGCCCAAGATGCCGCCTTAAAGACAGACAGGCCGGGGAGGACCCCTCCGCGCGAGAACGGGCCGCCCAACGGACCGGCTCCGCGGCGCGCTGCGCAACGGTACGCCTACGCCTTGGTCCGGATCCACTCTGTCCGCGGCGCCCCTATCGCCGGATCGGATTGTCCTCGGGCTCCTCTTGCTGGGCAGGGGCGGGGTGAGCGCGCCGTGGCGCAGGGGTGGAACGCACCAAGGCCCGGCGCCGTGCGGCGGTCCGAGCCGCCTACTGGCGCGGCATGAGCACCTGATCGATGCCGTGAACCACACCATTGCCCGCCGTCAGACCCGGTTCGACGACGGTCGCTTGATTGACGGTGATCTGCTCGCCCGCACGGCTGATTTCGAGCGGCTGCCCCTGAATGGTGGTGATCGAGCCCATCTGCCCCACGTCGGAGGCGCGGATCTCGTCCGGCACCACGTGGTAGCTCAATACGTCGCGCAGATCACTAAGGCCCTCCGTGCTCATCAGGCGATCGCGCGCGGCCTCATCCAGCTGCTGCCAGGCTTCGTCGGTCGGAGCGAACACCGTGAACGGCCCCTGGCCCGCCAGGGTCTCGCTCAGACCGGCGCGCTCGAGGGCTTCGACGGTCCGGCCATAATCTTCGCGCGACTGCAACGCGGACACGATCGTATCGTCGCTCTGTTGGGCGTCCTGCCCGCCGCCCGTCGCGCCGCTGTTCTGTTGCGTATTTCCGTCGGCCGCGAGCGCCACGGCAGCACCGTGCAGGAGGGCGAGCGTGAGAATGGTTCGAAGCGCCGTGCTGATCGCGTGGTACATGGTCCGGTCCCTCTCGCTTGCGTTTCTGCGCGGCCCCACGGGCACGACCTGCGGCTGCAGGCTGCAGGCTGCACCGGCACCGTACTGGCTTGTGCCGTGCGGACTTGTCTTTCGTCCCGCGCCCGCCGATGGATGCATCAAAGCGCGGATCCGCGCTGGGCCAGTGGCCGCTACCCGGACGCGCCATGCCAACAATCGTGTGCACGATGACGGCGGCCACTAGATCGTCGTCTTCGGCCTGGTCGTGTTCGCCTTTACGACCATCGTGGCCGGGAGCTATTATGGCGAACGTTGCGCCGAATACCTGTTCGGCGTGCAGGTCATCATGCCGTACCGGTGTGGGTGGACCTGCTAGTCGTAGGGGCCGTGGCGAACCTGGGCGTCGTCTGGCTGGTTGCCGACATCCTCAACGCCCTGATGGCGATCCCGAATCTCATCGCCCTGCTGGCGCTAGCGGCACGATCGTCGCCTCACGCGCGCCGATTTCGAGCGCGAGCGGGCCTCCGGCTGGCAGCGACTCCACACCACGAGAGATTGCGACCCCGCCCCGCTGCATGGGGGCGGGGTCTTCGTTTATCGGCGGCCGTCGCGCACCCGCACGCAGACAAGGCCCAAGACGAGGAATGACCATTGGCCCGCGATGACGCGCAGGCGTTGGAGGCATTTCTCCATCACAGCGTGCCGCTGACCCAGACCATGGGCATCGGCGTGCGCCGCATCGACCGGGCGGGCATCGAGCTCGAGGCACCGCTGGCGCCCAATCGCAACCACTTCGGCGGGGCCTTCGGCGGCAGCATCGCGAACCTGGGCCTGGCGGCGGCCTGGCTGCTGGTGCATTGGCGGCTGGCGGAGCGTGCGCCCGCGCCGACTGTGGTGATCGCCGAGCAGCGCGTGGTCTACGAGCAGCCCCTCATAGGGGTGTTATACGCCCATGCGGCAATGCCCGAAGACGCGACCTGGTGCGCCTTCGAGCGGACGCTCGGTCGCCGCGGCCGCGCAAGAATCGCGCTGACAGCGGCGGTCGAAGCGGACACCGGCACCGCTGCGCGCTTCGAAGGCTCGTTCGTGGCGATCGCCAATGAGTCGCCCGCGGCGTAGGTTCTCGGCCATCGCTCGGCCAAGCGCGGCGCGTCACAGCGCGCCAATGCGCATGCGCCACGCCGCACGGCCCGACGAGGACAACGGCTTCTGCGCGAACGCAGCGCGAGTGCCTGCCCGGCCAAATGCCGCGGCGACCGATTCGTGAACTGGTAGAGGGGAAAATCCATGGCGGACATCATCGACGGCAAGAGCTTCGCCGCCGGCTTGCGCGAGCGCGTCGGCCAGCAGGTGGCGACGCTGCGGTCCCAACACGACATCACGCCCGGGCTGGCCGTGGTGCTGGTCGGCGAGAACCCGGCCAGCGAGGTCTATGTCCGCAACAAGGGCAAGCAGACCCAAGAGGCGGGCATGGAGTCGCTGGAATACCGGCGCGACGCGTCCATCTCCGAGCAGGAGCTGCTCGCCCTGGTGCGCCAGCTCAACGAGGATCCGGCCGTCAACGGCATCCTGGTGCAGCTACCCCTGCCCGATCACATCGACGCCGAGAAGGTCCTGGCGACCATCGATCCGGACAAGGACGTGGACGGATTCCACACCGTCAACGTCGGTCGGCTCTGGACCGGCATGCGCGGCCTCGTGCCCTGCACGCCGCTCGGCTGCAAGCTCCTGCTCAAGCACCAGCTGGGCGACCTGTCCGGCCAGCACGCCGTGATCGTCGGCCGCTCCAACATCGTGGGCAAGCCGATGGCCGCGCTACTGCTACAGGAGAACTGCACCGTCGAGATCGCGCATTCGCGCACGGGAGACCTGGCTGGTGAGGTGCGCCGCGCCGACATCGTTGTCGCCGCGGTCGGCCGCCAGGAGATGGTCGTGGGCGACTGGATCAAGCCCGGCGCGACCGTCGTCGACGTGGGCATCAACCGCGTCGAGCAGCCCGATGGCAAGACCAAGCTGATCGGCGACGTCCACTTCGAGTCGGCGTCTCAGGTGGCCGGCGCCATTACGCCGGTGCCCGGTGGCGTCGGGCCGATGACCATCGCCTGCCTGCTCAATAACACCGTCGAAGCCACCTGCATGCAGCGCGGCGTCGACGTGCCCCAGCCGTAAACCGAGCGCAGCGTCCAGACGTGAGCGAATCGGACTCCAGCGGCGAGGACGCGCTCGCGGCCGGCTGGGCTTGGCTATCGACCCTGCCGCGGGCGGCGACTGCACACGCCGCCCGAGGCGACGATCCCCTCGCTGCCATGCGCGGCCTGTTGGCGGCGCTGGGCGACCCGCACGAGCGCGTGCGCACGATTCACATCGTCGGCTCCAAGGGCAAGGGCTCGACCGCGCTGTTCGCCGAAGCGCTCATGCTCGAGCTGGACTGGCGCGTGTTCACCTTCACCTCGCCGCATCTCGAGCGCTGGACCGAACGCCTGCGCATCGACGGCGGCGAAGCCGATCCGCAGGCGGCGCTGGCCTCGCTCGAGGCCGTACGCGAGGCATCCCAGACGACGGGCATCGTGCCCGGGTTCTTCGAGGCGCTCACGGCCGCCGGCTTCGATTTCGCGGTCCGCCAGGGTGCCGACTGGGCCGTGATCGAGGCCGGAGTCGGCGGACGTGCGGACGCCACCAACGTGGTCCGGCCCGAGGTGGCGATCCTCACCGGTGTCGAGCTCGAGCACACCGACCGTCTGGGCGGGACCCTCGAGGAGATCGCGGCCGAAAAGGCGGGCGCGGTCAAATCCGGCGTTCCCCTGGTCGCGCCGCGGCTGCCGGAGGGCCCTGACGGCGTCGTGCAAGCAGCCGTCGAGCGGGCCGGAAGCGAATGGGTCGAGCTCCATCGCAGTCCGCGCCCGGCGCGCGCGCCGCGCGCCGACCGGCGGGTCGCCTGGCACTTCGCGCCGCCGACGCTCACCATTGCCGGCCCCGGTTGGAGCGTGCAGAGCGAACTGGCCGCGACCGGCGCCATGATGGGGCAGAACGCTGCCCTGGCGCTGACCGCGATCGCGCGCCTCGGTGTCGTCACCGCCGAACGCCTGCAGGAGGCGACGCGCGGTTTCGCCGAGGTGGCCTTGCCGGGCCGGCTCGAGACCGTATCCACCCTGCCGTGGGTGGTCGTCGACAGCGCCCACACGCCGACCTCGGCCCAGGCCCTGACCGAGACGCTCAGCGAACTCGAGGCCGAGCGCATTCACCTCCTGCTCTCGCTGTCCGCGAGCAAGGACATCGACAGTGTGGTCGGCGCCCTGCTCCCCGGCGTCGATGCCGTGACGGCCACCTGCGCCGACCCGGACTATTCGCTGCCGGCCGCCGCGGTCGCCGCAGCCGTGCACCGGCGGCGCCCGTACCTGCCGATCGAGACCGTCGACGATCCCGATCGCGCGCTCGCGATCGCCTGCGCGGACCAGCCGGGGACCACGCTGGTCGTCGCCAGCGGGTCGGTGTATCTCGCCGGCCGGATCCGCGCGGCTTTCCTCGGCTGACCCCGGTCACGGCACCCGGCATGCGCGTCCGAGCGAATGGAGCGGGCGCGCAGAGCAGACCCTGGGGCCGCTCGTCCGCGAGCGTTGTGGGGAGCGTCGCGGCTGATCCGGTTCACGATCCAGCACGCCACCGTCGCCGCCGCTTGGCGGGGATGGGCCGGCCCCGCGCCAGCAGGGCGTGATGCACGACAGCGGTGAATGGCCGTTGATCCTAGGAGGCTGTCCGAGAAACCCGGCGCCTACTGCGCGCGTCCCACAGCGGCGGCTTTGCGCGATCCCTCAACTCGCATGGGAACCACCATGCTCGTTTCACGATCACGCAAGTCCGCTCGCTGTGCCACGCGCTCGCTACGGCGCAGATTTCCCGGACAGCCTCCTAGGCGGCGCTCTGAGGTGACCTGCCGCGTTCCCGCGGCGGCTCGGACGGATCCGGATCGATCCGCCGAGCGCCCACCGACGGAGCGGCCGTCTCCGCGTAAAGCGCCCGTGCTCGTAACGTTCTCCGACGCCCGTTCGTCTACGACACACCGGGGATCGCGCTGTCTATCTTCACTGCAGAGGCATCGCTTTACGTCAATCACAGCCAGGCCGTCATCCGCTTCACGCGGCCACCCGCCCTTCCAGGCCGTTGTACCGATCGTCAACACAGCTCGTGCGGTCGATCTGTCCAAGCCTTCTCCCCTCCGCGAACGGCGCATCGTTGCAGCCGACGAGCCCTATCAGGCCGGCCAGCACCGCTACGCCCTCACTCCACGCATGGATCCAACTCCACACTGCAATACCTTATGAGCCCCTTCTCTGCGGGTCCGCGCGATGCCATGCTTTCGGACGCGCGCCGCCCCACCGGATGGACTCACGGGCGTTCCGCCCACTGAGTGGGAATCGACGACGAGCGGACGACCCCAGCAATTCATATCCCCCCGGGATGATGCCCATGGAAGCCGAACTGCTCGAAATCCGCCAGCATATGGGTCGATTCACTCCGTTCGACCGGATATCGGATGACCTGCTGGATTCGGTTGTCGAGCAGATCGAAGTCGCCTACTTCCGCGCGGGCAGTGACATCCTGCAACTGGATCAACCGGTCCAGCATCTCGGCTATGTTCGCAGCGGCGCGGTCGAGATCTATAGCCGCAGCGGCAATCTCTATGACCGCCTGGGCGAGGGCAGCATTTTCGGGTATTTCAGCCTAGCCCGGGGGAATCGCGCACGCTTCTCGGCCACAGCGCTCGAAGACAGCCTGATCTATTTCATCCCGGAAGCGTCGTTCGAGGCACTGTGCGAAGGCGACAGCCATTTCGCCGATTTCGTCGAACTCGGGCGGCCGCGACTCGAAGCGGCCATCGAGGAGCAGCGCAAGAACAACGAAATGATGATCACCCGGATCCGGAAGCTGGTGACGCATCTGCCGCTGCTGATCAAGAGCACGATGTCGGTTCAGGACGCGGCCGCGCGCATCACCGAGGCCCAGGCGACCGCCGCCCTGATCGTGGATCACTCCCCCGTCGATTCGCGGTTCACCTACACGGATCCACAGGGAGAGTCATGGCGGGTGCTCGGGATCATCACCGACAGCGATTTCCGGGTGCGCGTCGTGGCCCGCGGTCTCGCGCCGGACGTCCCGGTCGGCGACATCACGGGGGACCGATTCGTCTCCATCCAGTCCGACGAATCGGTCCAGGAAGCCATTCTCTGCATGCTCCGCAACGGCGTACACCACCTCCCGGTGATGCATCGGCGCCAGCCCATCGGGATCGTGCATCTATCCGATACCATCCGCTACGAGACCAAGAGCAGCGTCTACCTCGTGGACAACATCTTCTCCCGGGGCGACGTCGCCGGGCTCGTCGCGCTGGTACCCGAGATCCGGAGCAGCTTCGTGCGGATGGTCGAGGATGAGGCCAATTCGCGCATGGTCGGGAGCGCGCAGTCGACGATCGGACGGAGCATCACGCGGCGGCTCCTGGAACTCGCCGAGCAAGAACTCGGCCCGCCACCGGTGCCGTACTGCTTCATGACCATGGGCTCGATGGCCCGTGACGAGCAAAGCATCGTCAGTGACCAGGACAATGCGCTCGTGCTCAGTGACGATTTCGATGCCGCGGTGCACGACGAGTATTTCCTGGCACTCGCGCGGCATGTGAGCGATGGCCTCGCGGCCTGTGGTTACACCTACTGCAAGGGCGGCATCATGGCCACCAACCGGGATTGGCGGCAGCCGCTGTCGGTGTGGAAAGGCTATTTCCGGAGGTGGATCGATAAGCCGACGCCAGAAGCGCTGCTGCACAGTTCCGTGTTCTTCGATCTGGAAAGTGTCTACGGCGAGAACCGGTTCGTGGAGACGCTGCAGGACCTGATCGCGGAAAAGGCGGAGAAGAGCGGGCTGTTCCTCGCCGCGATGGCCCGTAACGCGCTCGGCCGTACGCCGCCGCTGGGTTTCTTCCGGAGTTTCGTGATGGAGAAGGACGGCCAGCAGAACAACACGATCAACCTCAAGCGCCGCGGTCTCGCACCGATGACCGATCTGATCCGGGTCCACGCTCTGGCCTGCGGTTCACGTGCGCAGAATTCCTTCGCCCGCCTCGACGATATCGGCCATGCCCAGCTACTCGGCCCGGGCGTCGAGGGCAAACTGCGTGCGGCGATGGAGTTCCTGGCGATCACCCGGTTCCGTCACCAGGCGATCGATCTCCAGGAGGGCCGCGCGCCCGATAACCGGATCGATCCCGACAACGTCCCCGATGCGGAGCGCCACAATCTCAAGGCGGCCTTCCAGGCACTCAGCAACGCCCAGAAGTTCCTGGAGTTCCGCTATCCCGTCCCCACGCAGACAGAATAAGCCATGCGCCTGCGGCGCCCACGACCGACGGACGCGTACGACGACTGGCGCCGCTACATGGCCGAGCGCGCCAAGAGCGCTCGCGCACCCGTACTGAAGCGGTTCCACGCTGCGCCGCTGCCGCCTCCCGATAGCGCCATCGCCGACGTACCGCTGCTGGCGCTCGATATCGAGACGACGGGGCTCGACCCGAAACGGGACGCGATCGTCAGTGTCGGCCTGGTCCCGTTCAGCACCCGGCGTATCCACCTGGCCGAGCGCCGCTACTGGATCGTCCACCCGGAGCGCCCACTCGACAGCCGCTCGGTGACGCTGCACCACATCACCCACGCCGACATCGAGCGGGCACCGTATTTCAGGACGATTCTCCCGCAACTGCTGGACGCCATGACCGGCCACCTGCCGGTGGTCCATTACCGCACGATCGAACGATCGTTCCTGGATCGCGCGGTAGCCGATTGCCTCGGCGAACCGTTCGCGTTTCCGACGATCGATACCATGGAGATCGAGGCCCGGCGCTACCGGGCCAGCCTCTGGTCACGCTGGCGAGGCCGGCTCGGCCATTCACCGGTCTCCATTCGCCTCCATGACAGTCGCACCCGTTACCGCCTGCCACACTACCAGGGCCATCACGCCCTGGTGGATGCGCTCGCCACCGCCGAGCTGTTCCAGGCCCAGATCGCGACCCATTTCCGGGCCGACATGCCGGTACAGGGCTTCTGCACGTAGCCGGTTTTCCGCCCGGGCGGGAGTCGGGCGACCACGGTGCGAACGGGCGCGAAGTCCCGCCAAACGCCTACAGTGGACACGTCCGACCGGAATCTCCATGCTTGGGGCGGCTCGTTGCATCGGCGCGAGGCACAGCACGCCTGCAGGCAAGCGCTGAGGGCGACCGAGCCGGCAAAAAAACGCAAATGCATTGCAGCCAATGGGACATACACCATGACTGAGCAATCCAATAACGCCAACAATCCAGGGTCGCTCGAGGCGTCCGTGGGCGTACCCGCTCCCGAGGGCCCCGCGAATCTGATCGACACCGATTACGTGATCGGGCAGGACAATATCGCCACCCGCAAATACGGGGTCGACCTCGATCTGCACGGCAAGGTCTTCGGCATATCCTCCCTCGTCATCGGGCTCTTCGTACTGATTACGCTCGCTCTTCCGGAGCAGGTCGAGCCGATGTTCAACGGGCTCCGGACCTGGATGACCGACAAGTTCTCGTGGTTCTTCCTGTTGTCCGCGAACATCTTCGTCATCCTGGCCGTGGTCCTGATCTTTACGCCCCTCGCGCGGGTCCGGATCGGGGGACTGCACGCGAGGCCGGACTTCAG
Organism: uncultured Ectothiorhodospiraceae bacterium; assembly: GCA_964625925.1. GTDB lineage: Bacteria > Pseudomonadota > Gammaproteobacteria > XJ16 > Halofilaceae > Halofilum. The sequence continues at coordinate 13,082 of CAZVBX010000049.1, forward strand.
CACTGCCGGCTGGTTCGCCATGCTCTTTGCCGCCGGCATGGGCATCGGTCTGATGTTCTACGGCGTGTCGGAGCCGCTGACCCATTACGGCACCTCGATGGACGGCACCTCGATGGAGAACGGCGCTCGCACCGACTGGGCGCCGCTCGGGGCCGCGGCAGGCAACGAGGCGGCAGCGCAGCAACTCGGCTTCGCCGCCACGATCTACCACTGGGGCCTGCACCCGTGGGCGATCTATGCGGTGGTCGCGCTGGCGCTGGCCCTGTTCTCGTACAACAAGGGCCTGCCGCTGACGATGCGGTCGATCTTCTACCCCATCCTCGGGGAGAACGTGTGGCGCTGGCCAGGGGACGTGATCGACATCCTGGCGGTATTCGCCACCCTGTTCGGACTGGTGACCTCGTTGGGGCTCGGTGCCAACCAGGCGACCGCGGGGCTTGAGTACCTGTTCGGTCTTCCGGCGACCGACACCACGATGGTGCTGCTGATCATCGGCATTACCCTCGTGGCACTGGCATCCGTGGTGCTCGGTGTCGACAAGGGCGTCCAGCGCCTGTCCCAGATCAACATGGGGCTGGCGGGACTGCTGCTGCTGTTCATCATCCTGGTCGGGCCGACGCTGCTGATCTTCACCGGCTTCTTCCAGAACCTCTGGAGCTACGCCGCGGAACTGCCGGCACTCGCGAACCCCTTCGGCCGTGAAGACACGAACTTCATGGACGGCTGGACCGCGTTCTACTGGGCCTGGTGGATCTCCTGGTCACCGTTCGTCGGCATGTTCATCGCGCGTGTCAGCCGCGGCCGTACGGTTCGCGAATTCCTGATCGCCGTGCTGCTGGTACCGACGGTGATCTCGGTCCTGTGGATGACCGCGCTCGGCGGAACGGCCATCGATCAGGTCGTCAACAAGGGCATCACCAGCGTTCAGGACGCGGCCCTGGAGCTGCAGTTGTTCGAGATGCTCGGGCAATTGCCGCTGACGGCGATCACGTCGTTCGTGGGCATCGTGCTGGTGATCGTGTTCTTCATCACCTCGTCCGATTCGGGCTCGCTCGTGATCGACTCGATCACCTCCGGCGGCAAGGTCGATGCACCCACGTCCCAGCGCATTTTCTGGTGCGTGATGGAGGGCGCGTTGGCGATCGCACTGCTCCTCGGCGGCGGTCTCGTTGCACTGCAGGCCATGGCGATCTCCACCGGTCTGCCGTTCACGATCGTCCTGCTGGCTGGATGCTATGCCATCGTCAAGGGGCTCATGGACGAACCCAAGGGCTGACCTGGTCGGCTCGCGGTAATACAGGGCGGCCCCTTTCGGGGCCGCCCTTTTTGCGTCTCTTGTACTTCACGTGGTTTTGGGTAGTGGCGACGGCAGCCCTGTTCAGCTATCGACTCCTGCTATCGGCTCCGTAGGGGACTTTTCCTCCCAAATCATCCCCTCGGCCACCAGCCATGAATGGCGGCGCACCCCAAAAAAAAGGGGCGCCCGCGGGCGCCCCTTTGTGACTCCACCGGGGGCGGAGCTTAGAACAGGCCTTCGACCTGGCTGTTCGCGTCGAGGCGAATGCTGCACGCCGATGGGACCTTCGGCAGGCCCGGCATCGTCATGACATCGCCGCAGACGGCGACCACGAACTCCGCACCGGCGGACAGTCGCACCTCGCGCACCGCCACGTCGTGACCGCTCGGGGCGCCCTTGGCGTTCGGGTCGGTCGTGAACGACAGCGGCGTCTTGGCGATGCAGACGGGATAGTGGCCGTAGCCCATGTCCTCGAACTGCTTGAGCTGATTGCGCACGCGATCGTTGCCGCTGACGCTGGCCGCGCCGTAGAGCTCGGTGGCGATCTTCTCGATCTTGCCCCACAGCGGCATGTCGTCCGGATACAGCGTCTTGAACTGGGACGGCTTCTCGTCGATGGTCTTGACGACCGTCTTGGCCAGCTCCGCCGCGCCCGGGCCGCCGTTGGCCCAGTGGTCGGACTGCACGACCTCGACGTCCATCTTGCCGAGCTCCTCGACCAGGGCGTCGACCTCGGCCTTGGTGTCGGCCGAGAATTGGTTGACCGCGACGACCGGGGCCACACCGAACTTGCGCACGTTCTCGACGTGACGCTTGACGTTCTCGGCGCCCGTGCGGACCGCCTCGACGTTCTCGGTCTTGAGCTCTTCCTTCGCCATGCCGCCGTGCATCTTGAGCGCACGAATGGTGGCGACGATGACGCAGGCGTCCGGCTTGAGACCGGACTTGCGGCACTTGATGTCGAAGAACTTCTCGGCACCGAGATCCGCGCCGAAGCCCGCCTCGGTCACGACGTAGTCGGACAACTTCAGAGCCGTGCGGGTGGCGCTGACGCTGTTGCAGCCGTGGGCGATATTGGCGAACGGACCGCCGTGGATGAAGGCCGGCGTGCCCTCGAGCGTCTGCACGAGGTTGGGGCCCAGCGCATCCTTCAGCAGCACGGTCATGGCGCCCTCGGCCTCGAGATCGCGCGCACGGATCGGCTCGCGATTGCGGGTATAGGCGATGACGATGTTGCCGATGCGCTCCTGCAGGTCGGTCAGATCCTGCGCCAGGCAGAAGATCGCCATGATCTCCGAGGCGACCATGATGTCGAAGCCGTCTTCGCGCGGGAAGCCGTTACCGACGCCGCCGAGGCTGTTGACGATGTTGCGCAGCGCGCGATCGTTCATGTCCATCACGCGCTTCCACTGGATGCGCCGCGCGTCGATGCCGAGCTCGTTACCCCAGTGGATGTGGTTGTCGATCATGGCCGACAGCAGGTTGTGCGCCGACGTGATGGCGTGGAAGTCGCCGGTGAAGTGGAGGTTGATGTCCTCCATCGGGACGACCTGGGCAAAGCCGCCGCCGGCGGCACCGCCCTTCACGCCGAAGCACGGGCCGAGGGCCGGCTCGCGCAGGCACACGGAGGCCTTGTGGCCGTTGTGGTTCAGCGCATCGGTCAGGCCCACGCTGGTGGTGGTCTTGCCCTCGCCGGCCGGCGTCGGGTTGATGCCCGCCACCAGGATCAGCTTGCCGTCGGGCTTGTCCTTCAGGCTCTCGGCATAGGTCGGCTCGATCTTGGCCTTCAAGCGGCCGTGCGGCAGCAGGGCCTCGTTCTCGATACCCAGGCGATCCGCGATGTCCCAGATGTTCTTGAGACTCGCTTCACGCGCGATCTGAATATCGCTTTTTGGGTTTTGATGTTGGTCATGCGCCATGAATTTCGCTCCGATTTGTGGTGGCGTTTCGCGCCCGGATTCAGCGGTAAACGGGCACATTAGGGCGAGCGGCCTCGTGACCGCCCATACGATGAATCGGTCTTACTCGGTTATCGTCAGGTCGAACTCGTCCGCTGCATCCGTGAGCCAGACGAACAGGTAGTCCGCGAAGCTGCGCCGCACGATGATTTCGTAGCCGTACCCGGTCGGGACGAGCACGACGCCTGCCTTGGCGAGCAGGGTCTGGGCGCACTGGCCCGGGGTGAAAACGCGCGGATGCAGATCCAGCGTGCAGCCCTTCTCCAGCACGTCGCGCGCGTGCGGTCCTTCGAGCGCGAATGTGGCTTGGCCGCTGCTGACGTCGTTGAGCGCCACCCCCTGACCCTCCAACGCCAACTCGAGGCGTTCGACCAGGCCATGCGCCTCACCGACTGCGGTGCGCAGGTACCATTCATCGGGCCCGAGCCAGATCGCTTCCCCGCGATCGCCCGTGACTACCGTATTGGGCTCGCGCGGCAAACAGCAGCCCGTCTCGCCGGCGATGGCGTCGACGAAGGCCTCGTCGTCGCCATCGCCGCGCAGGTTGACGTAGCCGTAACGCGGCAGCTCGCGCAGGATCACGCCCGCCTCGGCCGCCGGCGCCACCGGTCCGCTCGGCGGGATGCGCTCGACCAGCGGCGATTGGTGGCGTGTTTCAGACATTCTGGCGTGTCCCCTGCGGGTCATAGAACACGGGGCTGGTGACCTGGGCGCGCAGCACCCGGCCGTCGGCCTGCGGCGCGTAGACGATGTCCTCGTGGCGCTCGCGCCCGCCCCGAAGCATGGCCAAGGAAATGGGATGGCCCAGCGTCGCCGAGTGATAGCTCGAGGTGACATAACCGGCGAGCAGCACCGGCTTGGGCGCGTCGTTGGCGTTCGCGTCGTCCACCAGTTGGGCGCCCTCCGGGATCATCTCGTTGGCGCGCTCACCGGTTTCGGCGACCGGGATCAGCCCGACCAGTTGCTCGCGGTCGGCACGCGCGGCGTCGGCCCGCTGCAGCGAGCGCTTGCCGAGATAATCCTTCTTGTCCGAAAGCAGCGCGTGCATACCGAGATCCATTGGATTGACCGAGCCGTCGGTATCCTGCCCTGGGATGATGAATCCCTTCTCAGCGCGCAGGATGTGCATGGTCTCGGTCCCGTACGGCGTGATGCCGAACTCCTGGCCCGCCTCCCAGATCGCGTCCCATACGTGCTGGCCGTAATCGGCGGGCACGTTGATCTCGAAGCCGAGTTCGCCGCTGAAGCTGACGCGGAACACCCGGGCCGGTACCCCCGCGGCCGTGGCATCCCGCCACGTCATGAACGGGAAGGCCTCGGCCGACAGGTCGACGTCCGTCAGCACCCGGCGCGCCACCTCCCGGCTCTGGGGCCCGGCAAGCGAGATCGCCGCCCACTGGTCCGTGGTCGAGGTCAGATAGACCCGCAGATCGCGCCACTCGGTCTGCAGCCACTCTTCCAGCCAGGCCAGCACGCGCGCGGCGCCGCCGGTGGTCGTCGTCATGTGATAGCGGTCTTCGGCAATGCGCGCCGAGACGCCATCGTCCATGACCATGCCGTCCTCGCCCAGCATGAGCCCGTACTTGGCGCGACCGATGGCCAGGTTCTTCCAGCCGTTGACGTAGACCCGGTTGAGCAGCTCGCCGGCATCCGGCCCGCGCACGTCGATCTTGCCCAGCGTCGACGCATCGAGCACACCGACCGCGTTGCGCACGGCAAGCACCTCCCGATCCAGTGCCTGGCGCATCGACTCACCGGCGCGCGGATAGTACCAGGGGCGCTTCCAGTCCCCGACGTTCTCGAACAGGGCGCCCTGCTCGACGTGCCAGCGGTGCATGGCGGTCTTGCGCACCGCATGGAAGCGCTCCGGCCCGACCTCGCGCCCGGCGAGGGCCCCAAAGGCCACCGGCGTGAAGGCGGGCCGGAAACTGGTGGTCCCGATCCGTCCGATGTCCTCGCCCAGCGCCTCGGCGGCGATCCCCGTGCCGTTGATGTTGTTCAGCTTGCCCTGATCGGTCCCGAAGCCCATCGAGGTGTAGCGCTTGATGTGCTCGATCGAGCGGTAGTTCTCACGGATTGCCAAGTAGACGTCGGCCGCGGTCTGGTCGTTCTGAAAGTCGACGAACTGCTTGGGCGAACGCATCACCGGACGCCGGCTCGGCACCCGCCACATCGGGCGGATGGGCGCCGCGCCGAGATCGCGGACCGCCGGGGCCTCCCCTCGGATGTCCTCATCGCCGAAACCGGTCGCGGCGGCGGCGATCGCCCCCGCCGACAGGCCCTCACTGACGCAGCCGCCGGCTTCGAATTGGCCGTTTGCGGATCCCGCCATTTGCACGTCCGCGCGCACGCCCTCGGCCACGAAGGCGGCGATCGACTCGTCGTAGCGCGTATCGCCGCGCGGCTGAGCATGCAGGTGGATCACCGGATTCCAGCCGCCCGAGCTGGCGAGCAGATCGCAGGCGATCGTGCGCACGTCGCCGTAGACGCCGTCGCCACGCGCATTGAGTCGCATGACCCTGATGTTCTTGAGATGCTGCCGGCCGGCCGTGTCGACGACCGCATGGCCCGGAAGGATCTCGATCCCCTCCGCACGCGCCCGTTGAACGAGCGCCCCGTCGGGCTCGGGGCGCACGTCGATCACGGCCGCGACGGCGATACCGCTATCGGAGAGGTCCAGCGCGGTCTGATACGCGCTGTCGTTATTGGTGAACACGACCGCCCGCTGTCCCGGCGCGACGCCGTAGCGGTTGATATAGGTCGAAACCGCCGAGGCGGTCATGGTCCCGGGGCGGTCATTATTGCAGAAAACCAGCGGTCGCTCGATGGCCCCTGCTGCCACGACCGTACGACGGGCCCGGATGCGCCACTGGCGCTGACGCGGGCGGCGATCCGGCGACACCGGCCCGAGATGGTCCGTAACCCGCTCGAGCAGCGAAGAAAAGCCGTGGTCGTAGAGGCCGAAGGCGGTCGTCCGCGGCAGCAGCGTCACCTCGGGCAGGGCCGCTAACTCCTCGACGACGGCGCGCACCCAGTCCGTACCCGGCTCGCCGTCGACATGCTCGCGACTGGCCAGCAACCGTCCGCCGAATTCGGGGTGCTCGTCGCAGAGGATGACCCGCGCGCCGCGACGGCCGGCTTCGAGGGCCGCCGCCAGCCCCGCCGGACCGCCGCCGACGACCAGCACGTCGCAATGCCGGTTGACCTTGTCGTAGCGGTCCGGATCGGGCGCATCGGGCGCGCTGCCGAAGCCCGCGGCATGGCGGATTCGGGGCTCGTAGACCCGCTGCCACCAGCTCGGCGGCCATTTGAAGGTCTTGTAGTAGAAGCCCGCTGGCATCAGCGGCGCGAACAGCCCGGTCAGCGCCGCCACGTCGAACTTCACCGAGGGCCAGCAGTTCACACTGCGCACGTCCATGCCCTCGTACAGCTCCACCTGGGTGGCACGCAGATCCGGCACCGTCTCGGCGCCGCGACCGATCTGCACCAGCGCGTTGGGATCTTCGGCGCCTGCCGCGACGATCCCGCGCGGGCGATGGAGCTTGATGCTGCGGCCGATCAGCGAGATACCGTTCGCCAGCAAGGCCGAGGCAACGGTGTCGCCGGCGTAGCCCTGCACGGTCCGACCGTCGAAGCTGAAGCTCAGCGGCGCGTCCCGGTCGATGCGACCGCTGGACGGCAGGCGATTCGGCTGGTTCACGGCGCGCCTCCCGGCGGCTGCGCGCCCATCTCGTAGAAGGCCTCGAACTCGTACGTGACGGTATCGCGCTTGGCGTTGAACCAGCGCCGGCAACCGCCGCTGTGGACCCAGCGCTCGTGGAATGGACCGCGCGGGTTATCGCGCATGTACAGATACTCGGCCCACTCGGCGTCGGTCAGCGCCTGCGGGTCGGCCGGGCGCTCGATGTGCGCCTCGCCGCCATAGCTGAACTCGGTCTCGTCGCGCCAGCCGCACCAGGGGCATTGGATATATAGCACTCGAGCCTCCCTCTCCCTGCTCTCTCAGTGGGCGACGCCGGCGGCGCCGTGCTCGTCGATGACCGCGCCGGTCTCGAAGCGATCGAGGCCGTAGGCGCGGTTGAGGGGGTGCGGCTCGTCCCGGGCCATGGTGTGCGCGAAGCACCAGCCGGAACCGAGGGTGGATTTCCAGCCCCCCGTGCCCCAGCCGCAATTGAAGTAGAGGCCGCCGACCGGCGTCTTGGTCACCAGCGGCGAGGCATCCGGGCAGGTGTCGACGCAGCCCGCCCAGTGCCGCAGCATGCGCACCCGGCTGAGCACCGGGTAGAGTTCGCACAGGGCGGCCAGCTGGTCTTCGATCACCGCCAGCGAGCCGCGGTGTCCGTAGCCGTTGTACTTGTCGATGCCGGCGCCGATCACCAGCTCGCCCTTGTCGGACTGGCTGATGTAGACATGCACCGCGCCGGACATGACCACGGTGTCGATCACCGGCTTGAGCGGCTCGGAGACCAGCGCTTGCAGCGGGTGCGACTCCAGCGGCAGGCGCATGTCCGCCATGGCCGCGATCACGCTCGAGTTGCCCGCCACCGCGGCACCGACCTTGCCGGTCTCGATGTAGCCGTGCGAGGTCTCCACACCGACGATGCGGCCATTGTCGCGGCGCAGGCCCGTCACCTCGCATCCCTGGATCACGTCCACGCCCAGGTCGTCGCAGGCGCGCGCCATACCCCAGGCCAGGGCGTCGTGGCGCGCGATCCCCGCGCGCGGCTGGAACGACGCCCCGAGCACGGGGAAACGCGTGTTGTTCGGTGAGGTGTCGATGATCGGCACCTTCTCCTTGACCTGCTCCGGCGTCAGCACGACGCCGTCCACGCCATTGAGGCGATTGGCATTCACCCGGCGCTCGATCGTGCGCATGTCCTGCAGGCTATGCCCCAGGTTCAGCACGCCGCGCTGGCTGAGCATCATGTTGAAATTGACTTCCTGGGTGATGCCCTCCCAGAGCTTCAGCCCTTTCTCGTAGATGCCCGCCGAGGCGCTCCAGAGATAGTTCGAGCGGATGATGGTCGTATTGCGACCGGTATTGCCGCCGCCCAGCCAACCCTTCTCCAGCACGGCGATATCGCGGATACCGTGCTCCTTGGCCAGGTAGTAGGCCGTCGCCAGGCCATGACCGCCACCGCCGATGATCACGGCCTCGTAGCGCCGCTGCGGCTCCGGACTGCGCCACGCCTGCCACCAGTGCTCGTGGTGGCTCAGCGCATTGCGCGCCAGGCTGAAAATAGAGTAGCTTTTCATGGCGGCCTCGCCCCGCTGCCCGCCCTGGGCAGTTCGTTCCACGGCCATACGCGTATGCAAGCGCGCCCGGCCCGACGCCGGCCCGTGGGCCGCACGACCGGACCGCACACTCGCGCGAAACGCATGCATGCACGGCGCGAGGACCTTCCTGTCCCCGCGTACCGCGCGCGGCTCGATGATGGCGGCCGGAGCCGCCATCATGCGCTGCTTCACCCCCCGTAGACGGGGAAGCGCTTACACAGATCCAGCGCCTTCTCGCGCACCTCGGCGATGACGTCCTCATTGTCGATGTCGTCACAGACGTCGCAGATCCAGTGCGCGATGTCGGTGAATTCCTTCTCGCCGAAACCGCGCGTGGTCCCCGCCGGCGTGCCGATGCGCAGGCCGGAGGTCACCATCGGCGGCTGCGGGTCATTCGGCACGGCGTTCTTGTTGACCGTGATGTTGGCACGCCCGAGCGCGGCGTCCGCGTCCTTGCCGGTGACGTTCTTCGGCGTCAGGTCGATCAGGAACAGGTGATCGTCAGT
>CAZVBX010000050.1:0-21850 GCA_964625925.1 uncultured Ectothiorhodospiraceae bacterium
CGCCACACAGGCTCCCGCCGCGGCGATCGCGGGAAGGGGTAACAGGCCCTAGGAGTCTGTCCGAGAAACCTGCGCCGTAGCGAGCGCGTGGGACAGCGAGGCGATTGGGCCGATCGTGAAACGAGCATGGTGGTTCCCATGCGAGTTGAGGGATCGGTCCAAGCGCCCGCTGGGGCACGCGCGCAGTAGGTGCCGGGTTTCTCGGACAGGCTCCTAGCGGGGCTGGCCGCCGTCGCGGCGCCCCGCACCCTGCGTGTTGGCGATGCGCGCCGCCTTCTCCTTGCTTTCGCCCTGGCGCCGCAGCGCCTCGTATTGCTCGTCGTCCTTCACCGCGCGTCCATGCTGTTTCGCCATTGCCCACTCCATGGAGGGTAACCGTCCGATCGGACACGGAGCCCTGGTCCGAGTTCGCCGCCCGCCATCGGGTTCAATGACGGATGCCGGCCGGCGCTCCTGTGGGCCCGCCCCGCCGGCAGGCGCAACGCCGTCATCTGCCGCTGCGCGTCGTCGCTGCACGGGCCGGCGGTCCGCGCCTCGCCACCGATCGGCGTGCGCAACGGAACCAACGCGGCCACTACGCGTCACTTGGTGAGGACGCCTTGGAAACGAGCAGGCGCCTGTCGTGACGAACGACTCCGCAATGCACGCGGGCGAGCCGGTCGTGACCGGACGCCCAGAAAGGAGGGACTGATGCTGGTAAAGGAAGCGATGAGCGCAAGCCCCGATGCAGCGGCTACCGGAACCACGTTGCTCGAGCTGTCGCAGCGGATGCGGGACGAGGACATCGGCTCGATCCCCGTGGGCGAGAATGACCGCCTGGTTGGCATGGTCACCGACCGGGACATCGTCGTGCGTTGTGTGGCCAACCAGCAGGACGTGACGGCGATGACCGCTGGCGAGATCATGTCCAAGAACGTCAGCTGGTGCTTCGAGGATGCGGACATCAGCGAGGCCGCGCACATGATGGAGGAGCGGCGCATCCGCCGGCTGCCCGTGATCAATCGCGACAAGCGCCTGGTGGGCATGCTGTCCGTCGGCGACATCAGCCGGGCCTCGACCGAGCTCGCCGGTGAGGCCCTGCGCGACGTCTCGCGCGTCGGGGACTGATCCGCGCGGGGCGGCCCCCGGCCGCCCCGCGGTTCACCGGGTGAGATAGTCGGACAGCGTCAGCGCGAGCAGTAGCGCCAGCCAGAACACCGCGGCCAGTGCGAACACCCGCAGCAGCCCGTCCGCGCTGCGCAATCCCATGAACCAGGTGAAGATGAGCCCGGCCATGGCCAGGGCGCAGGCCAGGCTGAACATATGCGCGGCCGGCCCCGGCACGAGCACGGCGGCCAGCGTGCTCGCCGCCAGCAGCGCCAGCAACGCGCCCCACACGGTGACGGCCACGCTCCAATTCGTCATCAGCTGCGCAACAGATACAAGAAGGTGAAGACGAACACCCAGATCACGTCGACGAAGGCCCAGTAGAGTCCGCTGATCCGGACCTGGCGCGCAATCTTCGGCGGATCGCGCCATCGGGCCACCAGCGTGGCGATCACGCTGAGCAGGCCCAGGCCCACGATCATGTGCGCCGCGTGCAGCCCCGTCATCGCGTAATAGAAATGGAAGAACAGCCGCGCATTGCGCGGATCGGCATCGGGGTACTCGAACGGCAGGCCGAGCACCGGCATCAGCCCGATCTCGTATTCGTGGTGCCACTCGAAGCCCTTGATCACCAGGAACGCCCCGCCGAGGGCGATCGTCGCGAGCAGCAGCGCTAGCCCCAATCCGCGCCGGCCGGCCTCCACCGCGTCGTCGGCGAGCTTGGTGGTCAGCCCGCTGGTGAATAGCACCACGGTATTGGCCACGCCCAGCGACACGCTCAGGTGCGTGGCCGCCTGGCCGAAGGTTTCCGGATGCAGCGTGCGGAATACGCCGAAACTGGCGAACAGCCCGCCGAACAGCAGTAGCTCCGTGGCCAGGAACAGCCACATGCCCATGAGGTTGGCATCGTGCTGCTGGTCCAGGTCGTCGAACTGCTCGGCCGGTTCGGCCTCATTCATAGTCGTAGGCCGGCTCCTCGACACGAGGGGTCTCCAGGAAATTGTGCTGCGGCGGCGGTGACGAGGTGCGCCATTCGAGCCCGCGTGCATCCCAGGGATTGGCGGACGCGTGCGGTCCGCGCAGCAGCGACCAGGTCAGATAGATCAGCGGCAGCAGGTAGCCGATCGCCAGCACACCGGCGCCCAGCGATGACATCACGTGCAGGATCTGGAAGTCGTCCGGATAGGCGTGATAGCGCCGCGGCATGCCGGCGTAGCCCAGCAGGAACTGGGGGAAGAACGTCAGATTGAAGCCGATGAACAGCGCCAGAGCCGCCAGGCGCGCCAGGATCTCCGAGTAGAGCCGTCCCGTGAGCTTGGGCCACCAGAAGTGGATGCCGCCGAGATAGGCGGTGACCGCGCCGCCGACCATGATGTAGTGGAAATGCGCGACCACGAAGTAGGTGTCATGCACGTGGATGTCGACCGCCAGCGCCGCCACGATGACGCCGGTCAAGCCGCCGATGGTGAACAGACCCAGGAACGACAAGGCGTAGATCATCGGCGCGGTGAAGAGGATCCGCCCCTTGTACAGCGTGGCCGTCCAATTGAAGGTCTTGATGGCCGAGGGCACGGCCACGAGCATCGTGAAGAACGAGAACAAAATCCCGGCGTAGATGCTCTGGCCCGAGACGAACATGTGGTGGCCCCAGACCACGAAGCCGAAGAGGGTGATGGCCATGATCGCGATGATCATGCCGTTGTAGCCGAATATGCGCTTGCGCGCGAAACAGGTGATGATCTCGGACACCACCCCGAAGGCCGGCAGGATCATGATGTAGACCGCCGGGTGCGAGTAGAACCAGAACAGGTGCTGGAACAGCAGCGGATCGCCGCCGAGCGCCGGGTCGAAGATGCCGATACCGAGCGCGCGCTCGAGCGCGATCAGCACCAGCGTGATCCCCAGCACCGGCGTCGCCAGCACGAAGATCAGGCTGGTAGCGTAGTTGGCCCAGATGAACAGCGGCAGTCGGAACCAGGTCAGTCCCGGCGCACGCATCTTGTGCGTGGTGACGATGAAGTTGATGCCCGTGAGGATCGAGGAGAAACCGACGATGAACACACCGGCGACTGCAGCGATCACCGCCGAGTTCGAGAACATGCTCGAGTAGGGCGTGTAGAAGGTCCACCCCGTGTCGACGCCGCCGCCGATCACCGCGGCCACGGTGAACAGCCCGCCGATCGAGTAGATGTACCACGACAGCAGATTGAGCTTGGGGAATGCCAGATCGCGCGCGCCGAGCATCAGCGGCAGCAGGAAGTTGCCCAGCGTGTTCGGGATCGACGGGATCAGAAAGAACCACACCATCACGATCCCGTGGATGGAGAAGATCTCGTTGTAGAACTCCGCGGAGAGCAGATCGCCCGGCGGCGTCATCAGCTCCAGGCGCACCAGCAGCGCGGCGAATCCGCCCAGGAAGAAGAATGCCGTGATCGAGACCGTGTAGAGCCAGCCGATGCGCTTGTGGTCGGTGGTCAAAAGCCATGAGCGGATCGTCCAGCCGGCGTTGAGATAATGCTCGCGCGGCCAGGGCTCGGGTGTCGCCTCGGAACTTGCGGCAGTCATGGTGTGTTCTCGCTCGGGGTATCCTCGATCGGCCCGCCGGCCTCCCACTCGCCCGGCTCGAGCGATTGGATGTAGGAGACGATCTGGAGGATCTCGTCTTCCGTGATCTGGCCGGCGTAGCTCGGCATCACGGGCTCGTAGCCCGCCACCACGTGCTTTTGCGGCTGGACGATCGAATCGCGGATGTAGCCCTCATCGGCGGTCACGGTGCTGCCGTCGGCCAACGGCACCGTGCGCCCGTAGACCCCCGCCAGGCTCGGCGCCCGCACGCGCGAGTCGCCGACGTGACAACCGCTGCAGCCGTAGCTCTGGAACAGCTCGCGGCCTTGCACCACCGGGCTCGGTCCACCGCCGGTGCGGGTGAGCCACCGGTCGTACTCGGCGGGCTCCATGACCACGACCTTGCCGCGCATGCGCGAGTGATCCGTGCCGCAGTACTCGGCGCAGAACAGCCAGTGCTCGCCCGTCTCATTGGCGGTAAACCAGGCATCGGTGTAGCGCTCGGGCAGGACGTCGCGCTTGAGCCGCAGTGAGGGCAGATAGAAGCTATGGATCACGTCCTGCGAGGTCATGCGCAGGCGCACGGTCTCGCCGACCGGCACATGCAGGGTGTTGATCTCGCGCGTGCCGTCCGGGTGCTGGGTTTTCCACATCCACTGCTTGCCGACGACGTTGATCGTCATGGCGTCGGTCGAGCCCCGGTAGGGCTCGAAGTACAGCACGCTCGCCCAGATGAACAGCCCGAGGAAGACCAGCAACAGGGTGGAGGCCCAGCTGGCCTCGATGATCCGGTCGACCCGCTCGGTGCGCGAGTCGGTGCGGTCGACGTTGCTGCTGGCGCGATAGCGCCAGCCGAAGCCGACGACCAGGATGACCAGCGCGATCGTGAGCACGCCCGAAACGACCACCAGCCCCAGGTAGAGCGCGTCGACCCGGCTGGCGTAGTCGGAGATCGCCTCCGGCAGCAGGTAGAGTCCCTGCTGCAGTTGGATGAGCCAGTCTTCCATGAGCTCGTGCCAATCCGTGCACGTGGTCGAGGGAGTGTGGCGCCCGCGCCGGTAGCGCGCCGCCGCGACCTCTGGCGAACCCCAGCCCGGCCCGAGGCGGCCTCTCGCGGGTGCCACCCGCGTCCAATTCGGCCGCCCGCGCCCGATCCGGTTGTAAGTCGGACTTCAGTCCGACCGAATACGGCAACGCGGACTCGGTCAGGCAAAAGCCCGAGCCGCACGCCCCGTTCGCGCTCCCGCGCTAACCGCGCTCACGTCGCCAGAGCCAGAAGATCGTCCCGCCCATGGCCAGCCCGAAGCCCCCACCGACCCACTGGATCAACGTCATCACCGCGAGCGTGTACTGCCCCGTCTGCGGATCGAAGCGGAAACAGCGCAGCAGCGCCTGGTCGGTCGCGCTGCCGACCTCGCCTTTGCCGGCGTCGACTAGGGCGAGCTTGAAATCCTGCGGGTCGGGGCGCAGCCCGAACAGGTAGCGGCTCACGCGCCCGCCCGGGTTCGTGATCACGAGGCCGGCCGGGTGGGCATAGGTGTCGTCCTGCTCGTCGTAGGCGTACTCGAAGCCGATGGCGCCCGCCAAGCGGTCGATCGCGTCGCGCTGGCCCGTCAGGAAGTGCCAGTTGGCAACGGTCTCGCCATGCTGACGGCGCATGCGCTCGCGGACGTCGCGTGCATCGGCCGGGCCGTCCTCCGGCACGATGCTGACCACCGCCACGGCGTATTCGTCGGCGTCGAACGGAAGATCGGCCGCGCTGCTCGCCGTCTCGCCCAACAGGATCGGGCACAGGTTGGGGCAGTCCAGCCACACCATCATCAGCGCCAGCGGCCGTTCGCCGGCTAGGTCGGCGATCGCGTGGCGCCGCCCCTCGGCGTCGCGGAAATAGGTTTGTTCCGGCAACGGAGCGCCGACGCGCTGCTCGAAGTCCACGCTGTCGAGCACGGCGCGGTCGTGCGAGCCCTCGCCGCCGTGGCCCGGCGCCACGGCGGGCACGAGCCCGAGCAATGCCGCCGCCAGCGCCAGGGCGCGCCCCTGGCGGCGACCGCCAAAAGCGGCCGCTCTGGCCCGCGCGCCGCAGGTGCCGGGATTCTCGGACGGGGTCCTGGCGTTCACGGCTGCGTCTCCGGCTGCTGCGGCGTCGCCGCGCCCCGCGCCGGGGGCGGCGGCGGTCCGCTCTGGGGCCCGGGCAGGCCGCGCTCGACGATCAGATCCATCGCCCGGTCGATCGGCATATGCACGACGCCGGCCTCGCGGTCGACCCAACCGGTGCTGCCGAGCCGCCCCTGCTGCTGGCGCGCGAAATCGGCCATGTCCGTCGGCGGCGATTGCTGCAACGGCGGCGCCCGGGTCGCGCGCGGGGGCTCCTCGGGGAAGATCGGCGGCGGCTGCGGTGTCGCCTGCCAGACCGTCTCCATCAATAGCCACATCGCCAGCGCACCCAGCGGCACGATGACTGCCGTGAAGGCGATGGCGTAGACGGGCCCCCGCGCTGGGAGATCGCCCTGCTCGTGCGCGCCGTGCTCGCTCATGGCGCCATCCCCGCCGGCGCGAGCCGCCGGCCGACCACCCACGCGAACACCGCCCCGAGCACGAGCACGGCCGCCGGCCCTAACCACAGCTGGGCGGTCAGGTTGTGCTCGAACGCCGGCAGCACGAGGTATTGCACGTAGAGCACGTGGCCGGCGAGGCAGGAGGCCGCGGCGAGCGTCAGCCAGGTGGCGTCGCGCTTGGCGGCCGAGGACAGCAGGATCGCGAACGGCAGCACCAGGAACAGCCCCAGCGCCGCCAGATTGACGGCCGGCCACGGTCCCTCGCGGCGCGCCAGATACCAGCCGATCTCGTGCGGCAGGTTGGCCGACCAGATGACGATGAACTGCGAGAACGCCAGGAAGCCCCAGCCCAGCAGCAGCGCCAGCCAGATGTTCGCCAGGTCCTTGCGCACGTCCGGCGCCAGGTGGCGCACGCCCAGCAGCAGCGCCACGGCGAATCCCGCCGCCGTCGTGCCGGTCGCCAGGATGAGGCCCATGATGTCGGTATAGAACTGCGGCTCGAGCGAGAGTAGCCAATCGAAGCTGAAGAAGGTCAGCGCGAACAGCCAGACGATCAGCCCGGGCGCATGCAGGGCGCCGGGCGTGCGCCGCCGCCAGGCGCCCAGCAGCCAGGCGAGCCCGAGCCAGACGACGAGATAGACCAGCGTGCGGACGACGAAGAACGGCTGGTTCAGGTACGCCGTCTTGCGCGCCACCACGTCCGGCAGCTCGGCCGGCGGGCGCGTCCAGCTGAACAGGGACTCGAGCCCGAACAGCAGCGGCAGCAGCGCGACGGCGAACACCGGCATGCTCGCCGCGAGCGCGAGCCATAGCGGCCGCGAATCCTCGCCCCAGCGGCCGCCGGTCAGGCCGTGCGTCATCAGCACCGCCACGGCGCCGATCGGCAGTGCGCCCCAGGTCAGCGTCGCCGTCAGCCAGCTGCGCACGAACGCGGGCCACGCGGCGATCGCCCCGTAGAGGCAGGCGAGCGTGGCGACGGCGAGCACGATCAGGATCACCCGGCGGCTCATGACCCTTCCTCGAGCGCCCGGCGCTGCTGCGCCGTCAGATCCGCGGGCGCGGCGTTCTGGGAGAGCTGCAGCGCGCGGATGTAGGCGGCCACCGCCCAGCGCTGCTCGGGCGACACGCGATCGGCGTAGGCGTACATCACGCCGTAGCCCTCGGTCATGACGTCGTAGAAATGGGTCAGCGGCGCGTTGCGCAGCCGCTCGCTGTGGAACGTCGGGGGCTCGGGGAACCCCCGCTGGACGATCATGCCGTCGCCCGCCCCGGCGCCGCCGTGGCAGGGCGTGCAGTTGATCTCGTAGTGCTCGCGGCCGCGCTCGAGCAGATCGTGCGTCAGCTCCATCGGCAGCTGCTCGGGCCGCGGCCCCAGGCGCTGGCCGCGCGCGACCGTGCCGGCGACGGGCTGGCGCGCCGAGGCGTTGTCGGGCCAATCCGGTGCCGCCTCGTAGGGCTCGTAGCGGTCCTGATCGGCCATGCGCGGCTGCTCGCAGCCGGCCAATCCGAGGGCCGCGGCGAGCAGCAGGCCAGCCCGCAGCCGCCGCCCTCCGCTCACGGCGGCAGCTCCTGCGTCTCTGCGGCGTGGCGCTGCAGCAGCTCGCGCGCGTCTGCGGTCGGGTCGCCCTCGATCAGCAGGAAGAAGCTGTCGCTCGAGGCGCGATCGAACGCCGGCCAGTCGAACGCGGGATGATACGGCTGCGGCAGCCGGTTGCCGACGAGCATGGCGATGAATGCCGCGAGGACCGCCGACAGGATGCACACGGCCACGGTCACCAAGACGAATGCGGGCCAGCTGTTGAGCGGCTTACCGCCGACGACGAAGGGGTATTCGAGCGCCGAGTAGTACTGTAGGCAGAAGCCGAAGGCGGCGCCGATGGCGCCGGCGATGAGGGCAATGACCGGGATGCGTCGCTCGTGGAATCCGAGCGCCTCGTCGAGCCCCTCCAGCGGAAACGGCGCGTGCGCCTCCAGCCGCCGAAAGCCGGCTTCGCGGGCCGCGCGCACCGCTGCCAGCAGCGCCTGCGGATCGTCGAAGCGGCCGATCACACTAGTCACGCCCGTTCCTCCGCTTGTGCACGAGCGCGCGCATGTCGTGCAGCGAGATCATCGGGGCCACGCGGATGAACACTAGCAGCAGCAGCGCGAATAGCCCGATCGAGCCGAGGTAGGTGGCCCAATCCCAGAACGTGGGCCAGTTGGTGCCGAAGGCCGAGGGCATGAAGTCGGCATAGGTGCTGGTGAACACGATCTGGAAACGTTCCAGCCACATGCCGATGTTGCTGGTGATCGCCAGGACCAGTAGCGCCGGCGCCGAGGTGCGTACGCGGCGGAACCACAACAGCTGGATGAGCACGACGTTGCAGAAGATCATGGCCCACCAGAACGGCGCGTACGGGCCCGTCATGCGGTTCTCGAAGTACAGATAGCGGTAGTACGGATCGCCCGAGTACCAAGCCGCGAAGATCTCCTGGGTGTAGGCGTAGGCGACCACCAGGCCGAACAGCAGCATCATGCGGCCGAGATAGTCGAGGTGCTTGCTCGTGACCAGGTCGTGCAGCCCGAACATGGCGCGAAAGACGATCGCCAGCAGCGCGACGGTGGCGAAGCCGGAGAACAAGGCGCCGGCGACGAAGTACGGCGGGAAGATCGTGAAATGGAAGCCGGGCACGACCGAGATTGCCAGGTCGAGGGAGATGATGCCGGTCACCAGCACCACGATGGGCGCGGCCGCCGCCGCCAGCACGCCGGTGGCGCGCTCGTAGCGCGCCCAGTGGGTCGCCGAGTTGCGCCAGCCCAGCGCCAGCACGCCGTAGAACAGCTGCCCGGCCCGGCTGCGCGCGCGGTCGCGCAGGCTGGCCAGGTCCGGCAGCACGCTCATGTAGAGGAACGAGGCCGTGAAGATCACGTAGGTGGCGATGGCGAAAAAGTCCCACACCAGCGGACTGCGCCACTGCGGCCACAGGTCCATCGAGTTCGGGTACGGCAGCAGGTAGTAGAAGAACTCGGGCCGGCCCAGGTGGATGATCGGATACAGGCCGGCGCAGACGATGGCGAACATGGCCATCGCCTCGGCGAAGCGGTTGATCGAGGCGCGCCAGTCCTGGCGCGTGAGCAGCAGGACCGCCGAGATCAGCGTGCCCGCGTGGGCGATACCGATCCACCAGATCGTGTTGACGATGGGGAAGCCCCAGGCGACGGGGACGTTGAGCCCGTAGATCCCCACGCCGACCGCGAACAGGTACCACAGCGAGGCCACGAATAGCAGCGTCAGCGCGGCGGCGACGCCCAGCGCGACCAGCCACGAGCGCGGCGCGCGCTGATCCAGCACCAGCCCGGCGAGACGCCGGGTCAGCCCCGCATGCGTCAGGTCGCCCGGCACCAGCGGCGGATCGGCGGCCACGTCAGCCCTCCTCTTGCTCGCTCAGGGCCGGATTGGCGTTGCGCACCGCCGCCAGATAGGTCGTGCGCGGCCGGGTGTTGAGCTCGGCGAGCATGGCGTAGTTGAGCGGGTGTTGGTTGAGCCGGCGGACCCGGGATTCGGGATCGGCCTTGTCGCCGAAGACGATCGCCTCGGTCGGGCACGCCTGGGCGCAGGCGGGGGTGACCTCGCCGTCGGCGATCGGGCGGTTCTCGCTGTCGGCCTGCTGCTGCACGCTGCGGATGCGCTGCACGCAATAGGTGCATTTCTCCATCACGCCCTGGGCGCGCACGGTCACGTCGGGGTTGTGCGCCGGCGCGGGCGCGGGGTATTGCGCTTCCTGCGACGTGTAGTCGAACCAGTTGAACACGCGCACCTTGTAGGGGCAGTTCTGCGAGCAGTAGCGCGTGCCGATGCAGCGGTTGTAGATCATCTCGTTGAGGCCATCGGCGCTGTGCTGCGTGGCCTCGACCGGGCAGACGTACTCGCAGGGCGCGTTCTCGCAGTGCATGCAGGTCACCGGCTGGAACACCATGCCAGGCCCGTCGAGCGCGCCCTCGAAGTAGCGATCGATGCGGATCCAGTGCATCTCGCGGCCGCGCCGCACCTCGTCGGCGCCGACCACCGGGATGTTGTTCTCCGCCTGGCAGGCGGTGACGCAGGCGTTGCAGCCGATGCAGGCCGAGAGGTCGATCACCATGCTCCAGGCGTTGTCGGCCTCGCGCTCGGCCGGCCACGGCTCGGGGTAGAGCGACTCCTCCGGCGCCGGCACGTGCTCGCCCACGTGGTGGGCGAAGTCGGGGTGATCGCGGTAGTAGGACAGGTCCGCGTGGCGGATCAGCTCGCGGCCCTCGATCGAGTGATGGTTCTGCGTGGTGGCGAGCTCATGGTGCTCGCCCGTGGCCGTGAGCGTGACCGGCGTCGCCCAGGCGCGATCGGTGGGCCGCAGCGCGTAGGCGTCGGAGCCGACGCCGTCGCCCACGCGCCCGGCCTGCCGGCGGCCGTAGCCCAGCTCCACCGTGATCGCGTTGGCCGGCTGCCCCGGCAGCACGTAGACCGGGAAGCGCTCACTGCGCTCGCCGACCTGCAGCGCGACCACGTCGCCGCTGGACAGCCCGTGGGCCTGTGCCAGCGCCGGGCTGACCAGTGCGGCGTTGTCCCAGGTGATCTTGGTCAGCGGTTGCGGCAGCTCCTGCAGCCAGCCGTTGTTGGCGTCGCTGCCGTCCCAGAGGGCCGGATCGGGGCGGAATTGCAGCAGGGGGCCCTCGGCCGGTTGCGCTGGCGCGGGCAGGTCCGCCATCCAGTCGTCGCGCGGGCTGGCGGCGACCGGCGCCGGCGCCGAGTTGGTCACGATGCCGTCGTGCAGGCTCTGGCGCCAGAACGGCTCGAAGTCGGGGCCGCCGTGGCGCTGCTGCCAGTAGCCGCGCAGCCGCTGCATCGGATCGACCTCGGTGCCCTCGCCGATCGCGGCGAGCATCTCCAGGGCCGTGCGCCCACCCTGCAGCGGCTCGATCAGCGGCTGCACCAGGGTCGCGGTGCCGTCGTAGGCGCGCGCGTCGGCCCAGCTCTCCAGCGGGTGGGCCGCGGGCACGTGCCAGTGCGAAAGCTGCGCCGTCTCGTCCTGGTACATGCCCCAGTGGATGCGCCAGGGCACTCGGCGGTAGGCCGCCTCGAACCCGAGATCGCCGGGTGCCGTGTACACCGGGTTGGCCCCGAGCACGACCAGGCTCTCGATCTCGCCGGCGCGTATGCGCCCGGTCAACTCGGCCAGTGAGCCGGCGGCGGCCGGTCCCCGGTCCTGGGCCGGCTGGTTGCCGGGCACCGGGTCGATGTACTCGACGGTCGTGCCCACCGCCCCGAGCTGATGATTGATTGCATGCGCCATGGCATGCACCGCCGCCGGCTGCTGATCGCCGGGCACGACCACGGTCGAGCCGCCGCGCTGGCGCAGGTCGTCGGCGACGGCGGTCACCCAGGAGTGTGGCGCGGCGGGCGCGGCCGGCGCCGCAACCTGAACCCCGAGCGCCCGTGCGAGCTGGCGTGTGAGATCCGCGACGCGCGGGTGCGCCATGCGCTGGGAGTGGTCAGCGTAGGCGCCGGTGAGATGGGGCGTCGATTCGGCGGCGTAGAGCCGCGCTAGCTGGTGCTCGCGGTCGCGCGGCCGGCGGCGGGCGACGAAGTCGCGCGCGTAGCGCAGGGATCCCGGCTGCGACTGCATGAAGTCGGCGTCGAGCGACAGCACGACCTCGGCGCGATCGAAGCGGTAGATGGGCTCGAGCGTGCGGCCATGCAGCAGCCGCGTGCCGTTGTACACGCCGTCGCGGTCGATCGGCTCGTGGACGTACCAGCGCGCCTGCGGCCAACGCTCGAGCAGCCCGCGGAGGGCCGCCGCCTCGCTGGGCGAGGTGACCGTGCCGGTAACGAAGGCGACCCCCTGGCCGCCGTTGCCGTTCCAGGCGCGCTGGCGCTCGGTGAGATCGGCGAGCAGCCCGCCGATGCTGGAAGGCGAGCCGCGCTCGACTACGCCCGAGGAGCGATCGGGGTCGTACAACGTGAGCACCGATGCCTGCGAGCGCACGTCGATCGCGCCCAGCGTCGCCGGATGGTCCGGGTTGCCCTCGAGCTTGGTCGGCCGGCCCTCGTGCGCTTCGGCCAGCACACCGTGGGCATAGCCGCCGATGAACGTCGAGGTCGCGTAGAAGCGGGGCCGGCCCGGCACCACGTGCTCGGGCATGTAGGTGTACGGCACGATGCGCTCGGACGGCTGGCGGCCGCAGCCGGTCAAGCCGGCCAGCGCCATGCTGGCGGCCATGAGCTTGAGCGTGGTGCGGCGGCTGACCGGCGTCTCCCACAGGCGTGCGAGCGCCGGAAACTCGTCCGCCAGGAACGCGCCGAATTCCTCGGTGCCGGCTAGCTCCTCCAGGCTGCGCCAGTAGCGCGAGCCGCGCTCGGCCGCGAGCTTTTCGCGAATGCTCGCCAGATCGATGCGATCGCCGCCCTTCACCGATGACATGTCGTGCACTCGACCAGCCGCTTCGGATCGATGCCGTAATGCCGCATCAGGCTCGGCCCCGAGTAGTCATCGGCTTCGGGGTCGTAGCCCATCTCGGTGATCCGGCCCGGCGGGCGTAGCCGGTCCGCCGGCTCGGTGTGGCAGTCCAGGCACCACTGCATGGTCAACGGCTCGCTTTGGCGCATCAGGGGCATCCGGTCGACGCGGCCGTGGCAGGACTGGCAGCCGACACCGTTCGAGACGTGGGCCGCGTGATTGAAGTAGACGAAATCCGGCAGGTCGTGGACCCGGGTCCAGTCGATGGGGTCGTCGTTCACCAGGCTCTGGCGCACCGGCGCCAGCATCTCCGCGTTCGTCCATATCTGGCTGTGACACGTCATGCACGTATCCGTGGACGGGATACCGGCAAACGAGGACTCGGTCGCGCTGTCGTGGCAATAGCGGCACTCGATCCCGAGGCCGCTGACGTGATGTTCGTGGCTGAAGGGCACCGGCTGCTCGGGCACCTCCCCGGCACCGGTGGCGTAGGGCGATGAGCCGAAGGCGATCATCAGCACCGCAATGGCCAGCAAGACCAACGCGAGCGTCGCCAGGACGACTGCAACGAGCGGGTTTGCCCGCGGCTGGAAAACCTGCGGCATCCTGCCGACCCGAGTGACGGACGCTCTCGCCCCCGCCGCATCCCTGCAAAAGGCTGCCTGTACTTATGGAAGGCCCGTCAGGGCATGTCAACGCGCGCTCCGCCGCATGCCAGGGCGTCCCCCGGCCCGGCGACACGCAACCGTGCGCGCTCAGCCTGCGAAACGTGTCGGGTTACTGGAGAGCGGCCAGCGGACGGCCGGGTATGCAATGGATTTCGAACAACAGCCAGTGGCTGAACGTGATCATCCAGGCGGGGATGCTGCTGGTCTGGATGTTCTACGCGCAGCTGCTGCTGTCGAGTTTTCGGCGCAGCCGTCGCGCAAAGCTGATCCTCGATCAGGGCACCGGTCGTGGGCTCAAGTCGCTGTGCCTGATGGCGAACATGAGCAGCGAGTCGGTGTTCATCCAGGTGGTGGTTGCCGCCCTGTACAACGAGGAGGACCGGGTGAGTCGCGACATCACGGACGTCAAGGTGCGGTCGCGGGATGAGGACGCCGGCGCCGAGGACGGCGTGTCCGGCCAGCAGGCGGAGGCGATCCAGGGGCCGCTTCAATCCGGCAGTTACGTCGAGCTGGGCACGTTTGGCGACATCATCGACTCGGTCATGCACAAACGCGAGGACACACGCCATGGCGAGCGCGAGCGCTACGCCGACCAGTATTCGCTGGAGTTGACCATCATCGTCACCTTCGGGCCGGAGAATCAGCCGATCGGTTTCCGGCGCTGTTTCGAGTTCTCGCGCTCGGAGACCGGCATCCAGCTGGTGCGCGCCACGACGATCGACACCCAGCGTCTGGCCGGCCCGCGCGATCGGCGCCAGATGCGCCGTTGGTTGCAACAGTATCTGTGACAGGGAATCGGGCAATGACCACGGACGAATACGAGCGTCAGCACGAGCAGAAACCGCCGCAGCACCAGGGGCGCCAGCCCGGCTACGAGCATGAGATGGAGCCACGGCCCGTGGTGATCCGTGATGGTTATCGCGGCAGCGGCCGGCTCGAAGGCAAGCGCGCGCTGATCACCGGCGGCGACAGCGGCATCGGCCGCAGCGTGGCGGTGCATTTCGCGCGCGAGGGCGCCGACGTCGCGTTCTCCTACCTGGACGAGCACGCCGACGCCGAGGAGACCGAGCGCATGGTCCGCGAGGAGGGGCGCCAATGCCTGCGGCTGGCCGGCGACGTCGGCGATGAGGCGTTCTGTAACCAGACCGTCGAGCAGACGCTGGCCCAATTCGGCGGGCTCGACATCCTGGTGAACAACGCCGCCGAGCAGCACGTGCACGGCTCAATCGAGGAAGTCTCGGCCGCGCAGGTCGAGCGCACCTTCCAGACCAACATCTTCTCGTATTTCCACATGGTGCGGGCCGCCGCGCGGCATCTCGATGCGACCGGCGGCGTCATCGTCAACACCACCTCGGTCAATGCCTATCGCGGCAGCGGCCATCTCATCGACTATTCGGCCACGAAAGGTGCGATCGTCGCCCTGACGCGCTCGCTGGCGAACTCGATGGCCGATCGGGGCGTCCGCGTGACCGGCGTGGCACCGGGCCCGATCTGGACGCCGTTGATCCCGGCGACCTTCCCCGAGGAGGCCGTGCAGATGTTCGGCGAGAAGCCGCCCATGTCGCGCATGGGTCAGCCGGCCGAGGTCGCGCCTTGCTATGTCTTCCTGGCCTCGCCGGACGCCTCGTTCATGACCGGGCAGATCCTCCATCCCAACGGCGGCGATTTCACCAGCACCTGAGCCGGCGGTGGCCGCCCGGACGCGCGTGCCCGGACGCCCGGCGGAACCCGACCCGGCGCGCTCGGCTCCAACGTGGGCAGCGGACCGGATCGGCCCGATCGGCGAACGGCGGCCGTATCCGCGCGCGCCGGTGGTCGCGGGCCGCCCACGCGGGTACATCGAGGGCAGATCATGAGCAGGCCCATCGAGGACTACGGCGTCATCGGCAATGGTGTGACCGGCGCCCTGGTGGCGACCGACGGCTCGATCGATTGGTTCTGTCCGCCGCGTTTCGACAGCGACGCCTGTTTCGCGGCCCTGCTGGGCACCGCCGAGAACGGCTATTGGCAGATCGTGCCCGCCGATCCGGACTGCACGGTCCGGCGCCGTTACCGGTCCGGTACCGCGGTGCTCGAGACCACGTTCGAGACCCGGGACGGCACGGTGACGCTCATCGACTTCATGCCGTTCACCGACGACGAGCACCACAGCGAGCTGGTCCGGATCGTGCGCGGCGATCGCGGCCGCGTCCGGATGCGTACGCGGATCACGATCCGCTTCGATTACGGCCGCGAGATTCCCTGGGTCCGCGCCCGGGACTACGGCATCAGCGCCATCGCCGGCGCGGACGGCCTCGAGCTCCATACCCCGGTCGAGCTGTGCGGCGAGGGCTTCTGCACGGTCGCCGATTTCAGCGTCGGCGAACGGGCGGCGGTTCCATTCACGCTGGTCTACCACCCGTCCCACAAGCCGGCCGAGCGCACCGGCGGTCACGCGACCCTGCTCAAGGACACGACCGATCGCTGGCACGAGTGGGTCAAGCACCGGCGATTCCCCGCCGCGGGCCGTGCCCACTGGGACGAGGCGGTGTCGCGCTCATTGGTCGCGCTCAAGTCCATGATCTTCTCGCCCAGCGGCGGCATCGTCGCAGCCCCTACGACCTCACTGCCCGAATACCCGGGCGGTGAGCGTAATTGGGACTACCGCTTCTGCTGGATCCGCGATGCGGCGCTCACGCTCTATTCGCTGCTCATTTGCGGCTATCGGGAGGAGGCCCGCGACTGGCGCCACTGGCTGCTGCGCGCCGCCGCGGGTGATCCGCGCCAGCTCCAGATCGTCTACGGCCTGCGTGGGCAGCGGCGCTTGGACGAGCTCGAGCTGAGCTGGCTGCCCGGTTACGAGGACAGCCGGCCGGTGCGTGTCGGCAACGCCGCGTACGAGCAGACCCAGCTCGATGTGCCGGGCGAGCTCATCGACACCCTGCACGTCGCGCGCAATTTCCAGTTGGAGTCCGACGACCACGCCTGGCGGCTGCAGCGCACCATCGTCAGCAAGCTGGAAGACGACTGGCGCAATCGCGACCAGGGCGTGTGGGAGATACGCGGCGAGCCGCGCCACATCACCCACTCGAAGCTGATGTGCTGGGTTGCGTTCGACCGCGCCGTCAAGGCGATCGAGAATTTCGGCCTGTCCGGCCCGGTCGAGCGTTGGCGCGCCGTGCGCGACGAGGTCCGCGCGGACATCTGCCAGCACGCCTGGAACGAGGAGAAGGGCGCGTTCGTGCAGAACTACGGCGGCTCGGCCCTGGACGCATCGTTGCTGCTGATGGCCGAGATGGGCTTTCTGTCCGAAGACGATCCGCGCTTTCGCAGCACGGTCGAGGCCATCGAGCGCGAGTTGATGGTCGACGGCCTGGTGCTGCGCTACCGGCCGGAGGAGACACCGGATGGGCTCGAGGGCGAGGAAGGCATGTTCCTGGCCTGCAGCTTCTGGCTCGTGGACGCCTATCTGGTGCTGGACCGCTACGACGATGCCGTCGCCCTGTTCGAGCACCTGCTGTCGCTGCGCAATGACCTCGGTCTACTGGCCGAGGAATACGCCCCCAAGCTGGGGCGGCAGGTGGGCAATTTCCCCCAGGCGTTCTCGCACATCGCCTTGATCAACACGGCGCACAACCTGGCCGCTGCGGCCGACGCGATCGGGGAAGAGCCGTTCGAGGCCGGCCTGCGTGAGCGACGTAGCGCGACCGGCGCCTCCCGCGACTGAGCAGGACCCGGCCCAAAACGCCGGGACCGTCTACCCCTCCTTCCCAGCGGCGTCTCCGCCATACCGATCCTCCAGGGCGCGACGATCACCGCTGCGCCGTCCGGTTTCTCGGATAGGCTCCTAGCCCGGCGTGCCACCCACACGCCGGTCCGTCCAAAAAGCTGCCCGCGCAAGCGGCCGCTTGACGGGGATGAGCGTCAGCAGCTAGGGCACAAAGGAGAATTCGAACAATGCTAATTTGAACAATGCGCTCCCCGCACGGATGCGGGCGGTATAAGAGGGAGGCAGCAGGGATGCTCAATCGACATGATCACCACAAGACGGCCGCGCACGAGCGGTCGGGGTCGCAGGTCCAATCGCCGCAGATGACCGCCGCGACCCGGCGGTCGGCGCCAACCGGCCCGCCGCGCGCCCTGGTGACGCAGGCGGGCTCGCGCGTGGGTTATACCATCATGCGCTCGCTCGCCGCGCTGGGCGTCGACGTCATCTGCGCGGACAGCACGCGCTGGACGCCCACGCGGCTGTCGCGGCACTGCGGCGTCTACCTGCAGTGCCCGGACTCGCATACGGACCCTGAAGACTATCTCGCATTTCTCAATCGAATCATCGGGGACTATTCCGTCGACCACGTCGTTCCCGCGTACGACGAGGCCTACTTCCTCGCCCAGCATCGTGACCGCCTCGATCGGCCCGGCGTCCTGGTGGCCCCCCCGTACGAGCAGTACGCCAAGCTCCATCACAAGCCGTCCTTGACCGCGGTAGCGGCCGGCACCGGCTGCCGGGTCCCCAAAAGCCGCTCGCTCGGCACCGAGGCGGACATCGAGCCGGCCGCGGACGTCCTCGGATTCCCGCTGATCCTCAAGCCCGAATGCGGCGGCGGCGGTTGGGGCGTCGAGGAGGTCGAATCGTTGGCCGAGCTCGGGGACCGCTGGCGCGCGTTCGATCGCGTGGCCCACGATAACGAGCTGTTCGCACAAGAAAAGGTCAGCGGCGTCTTGTGTGGCTACGGGCTGGTCGCAAACGCCGGCCACGTAATCGCCGCCAACGCCTACACCAGCCTGCGCCAGTATCCGGCCTGCACCGGGCCCGCGACCTGCCGCACCCGTCCGCCGGCCAACGACATGGCGGGCCAGGCCGCCAAGATCGTGGCCGCCACGGGCTGGAGTGGCCCGTGCCATTTCGATTTCGTCGTCGACCCGGACTCGGGCCGCTCATGGGTCATCGACTGCAACCCGCGCTTCTGGGGCAGCATCGACCACGCGGCGGCCGCCGGCTTCGACGTTCCCCAGACCGCCTGGCAGGTTGCGCGGGGCGAGCCGGTGCGCCTCGACGTCGCGGATGGGCCCGATACCCTCTGGTTCTGGGGGGATCTGCTCGATCTATTCGCGCGTCTGCGCCGCGAGCGGGGCCGAGCGCGCTTGGTCGCCCAACGGCTGGCGGCATGGCGCCGCACCGTCATCGACGACTGGGACTGGCGCGACCCGTTGCCCTTCCTGGGCCAGCCCGCCTGCCGGCTACTCGACACCAGCGAGCGTCGCGGCTTTTAGTAGCAAAGGCTGCGCCACCGCAAGCGGTGCCGCAGCTTGCGCATGGTCGCACCGATGGGGCCGGTAGGAGCGACATCGGCCACGAGCCGAGGGGCTGTCCCTGATTGCCGGGTTCTCGCGGCCCATGGCCGCTCCTACATGGCCGCGGGAAAGGCCCGGCGTGAGCCCGGGCGCCGCCGCGTTTCAAGCGGCGGGCAGCTCACCCCCATGCCCGACAATCTCGACCTTATCCCATCCGGATCGCGCAACACCGCCCGCAAGCTACCGTCCTGGATCGAAGGGCCGCTCACCAGATAGCCGCTGGGATCCATCGTCGCGGCGAGTCCCGCGACATCCGAAACGGTAAAACCCAACCGCACGCTCGCGGACGCCGGCATCTTATGCGTCGCCGGATAGAGCTCGAACACGAAACCGCCGTGATCGGCGGCATAATGCTCCGGGCCGTTGCCGTGCTGCTCGATCTCGAACGCGAGCCCGAGTGTCTCATACCACCGGCGCGAGGCCTCGAGCTCGGATACGCGGACTACGAGGAGATGGGGCACCACCACGAAAGGCTCCTTACATGATCGCGACTGCGCGCGATTCGATTTCTCATCCTGCGGCGCTTGGGCCGCTCACGGCCAGCGCGCTCCCGGCGTCTGCTTGCTCCGCTCCTTCGCCCTTCGGTGCTCCTGAAGCGGGCCGAGGTCGCCTGCATCGTCGCACGCGCACTCGATGGACTGGGCCAGCCGAGTCAGCGCCTGCGCAACGGACGACCTGCGGCCGTCGGGTAACCAGGTATCCAGCTCCCGATCGCCGGCCGACAGCCGTACCCAGTGCCAGCGGCGCTGGTCCGGAATGCCCGTCGTGGTTCGCATCCGGGCAAACTGGATGCGATCGAGCGCATGTGCGTCGACGGTGACGCGGTGTCGCCAAGACGAGCCCACGCCCAGGTGCGGATCCTTCGCAAGCAGAATCTCGAGTTCGCCGTTCTCGCGCAGGTGCAACACGGGGATATGCCGAACGGGCAAGCGCTTGCCGAGCGGAATCAACGCCACGACGAACAACGCCGAAGCGGCCATCATGAATGCCTCGACGCCGGTACCGAACGGCGCGAGATAGGCAGGCGCGTAGCAAACCATCGCGACGGCCGTCGCCTGGGCGAACCAGAGCGCGGTCGGTCGCCGCTGTTCGTATTCGAGCAGGATTGGCATGGAAGGTTGGATTCTATGTCGCGCGGAGAACACGGCCGCTGTGTCCCGGAGGAGCAAAACCCGCGGCTCGTGGAGGGCCCATCGCACGCATGCCCTGACGGCATTATGCCGAGGCTCGTATCAGCACGCCGTCTCATCCACCTGGAATAGGCCGAACGTGTTGCCTTCGGGGTCGAGAAAATACCCCTGCCAGCAGCGGCCCGGAACCGCGAACCTCGGTAGCGCGACCTGTCCGCCTGCTTGCTCGATCCGCGCGGCCGCGGCGTCGAAGCTCGTCACCTCCATCGAGCAGACATAGGCGTTGGTGCCGGTCTCGGCCGGCGGCCTCGCGGCCGGGCGCGCGAGCAAACCGCCGTGGATCCCCGCGGTCTCGATGCGCCAGTAGGAGATAGGCAGGTTCTCCTGCTCCACGAAGCGCCAGCCGAACATGGCCTTGTAGAAGCGCATCGCGCGCTCGGGCTCATCGGCTTGGATCTCGAAGTACATCACTGCGTCCATGTTGCCCTCCGATGAAGGCTCGCTTGGGAATGGCGGCCATTGCGCCGCTGGCTCGGCAAGCGTGGGAAACGTTGTCACCAGGCGCATCGCGCGGTCGGCCGATCGCTGCGGAGGCGCCGAGGCCGCGAATCCGAGAACTGTTCGAATTGAGGACGTGCTCGGTCGTCACCAGCATGAGATGACAGCCATCGACCGACGATGGCGCGGCAACCGAATAGGGAGCAACACCGATGAAAACATCGACGCACGCGTTCATGATTGCGGCCGTTTTCGCAGTCACCTCGACTGCGAGCGCCGCGACCGATCGCATTGTCGGCAGCAGCGATCGCACCAGCGCCAATGAAGCGCTCGACCGCGCCGAGCAAAATGCACCGGAGGACGCGGATCATGGCCTATCCACCGCCCGCGAAGCGGTGAACAACAACGGTATCGGCCACGACCCCGATGCGGCGAACGACCATCGTGGGGAACGCGGCGGTCCAGTCGGTGCGGGAAGCCGGAGCAATGGCCGCAGTGGCGGCTCCGATGGACGTTCGGGCAGCGGCCGCAACGGGCGCGGAGGCGGCCCCGGCCGTTGATGCTTTGAGCGGCGCGAACCTCAACGAACGCGGTCCCTCCGGGCTCATTGTTCGTTGAGGTCCGCCTTCCTGTTGCGAGATGACGCAACGCTGAACCGTTGCCTGCGCACGGCCGTCGAAGCAGCGCAACCCGCCGGGACAACAGCTCATCCGTCCGTCTTCGCTTTGCTGGCAGAAGGTGTCCATCAAACCCGGGAGCTACAGCGTCGGCTTGAGCGGCTCGTTACGCGGCAATCTTATCCCCGCAAAATGGGCAATAGGCCACCTGGCCAGCTTTGCTACCGGCTCCCTCGAGCAGCCCATATAGATCCTCCTCGCAATGCGGGCAGGCGGGCGATGCCATCTTGCGGACCCTCAGATATACGGGCATCCCCGCAGCCGCGAACAATGCGAGAAAGAGTGCAAGTCGCCCGCCCGTGTCGAAGGGTCCCAAAGCTGCACCCACGAGCCCTATACACACCAGGAGACCAATAGCTGCGGCGGCTTGCTCCGAACGCGTTCTTATACTGTACGGCAGCCATGTCTTTGATCCGCGACGATGAAGCGCAGCCGCCGCGAAACCGCGCACCGGTTGAGCGGCCGGCTGCAGCGCATAGTTAAGCGGTACAGCCGTCCTCCACAGATAGATACCTATCTCCTGCTCGAAGCTAGCACTGGAATCGGCCGCGGATATGCTCGTTATAGAAATCGCCTTTGGATGCCGCCCTCATGAACTGTTCATACATCAACTGGGGGACACCATCGAAATCGTAGGTATCACCTTGTTGAAAGGTAATACGGAGCCTCCGCAAGTCCGGATCGTATCCTACCGCTTGAATCGCACTGGAATTGACTCGTTTCATTTCCATAGTTGTTGCCACTTACTAACCCGAAACCTAGTAAAGCCGCGCGAGCTTGCGAGCGTCGGCTTGAGTCGTTTTCTTGTGCCTGGCGGATTCATATACTAACTGCAACACGCGCCCATAAAAGGGAGGTGATCTGGGA
>CAZVBX010000051.1:0-21662 GCA_964625925.1 uncultured Ectothiorhodospiraceae bacterium
ACTGATTGGTGATGTCGACGATGGGGATGTCGAGGATGTCGAGGTTCTGCCGGCGAATCAGATAGAGCAGCAGATCCAGCGGCCCCTCGAACGCCTCCAGCACCACTTCCAGCGCATCGGGTGGGATGTAGAGATCCTGCGGTAGATCGGTGAGCGGCTCGCCGTTGACCAGGGCGAACGGCATTTCCGCCTGGCTCGCCTGGGCCGCATGCGGCTGCCCGTCGCTCACGCGGGCCTCGCGTGGGGCGCGCCCGGCCGCCTCATCGCTGAGCCAGACCCATGGCGCGGCGCACCTCCTCGAGGGTGTCGCGCGCCAGATCGCGCGCCTGCTCGGTCCCCTCGGCCACGACCGCGCGCAGCTGCTCGGGATTCTCCTCGTACTCGCGGGCACGCTCGCGCATGGGGGCCAGCTCGTTCTGGATGCCCTCGATCACCGGTTGCTTGCACTCCAGGCAGCCGATGCCGGCCGTCGTGCAACCCTCCCAGGCCCAGTCGCAGGTGGCCTGCCCGGAGTAAGTCTGGTGCAGCGACCACACCGGGCAGCGGTCCGGCCGACCGGGATCCTGCCGGCGCACACGCGCGGGGTCGGTCGGCATCGTCCGGATCTTCTTGGCGACCGACTCGGGCTCCTCGCGCAGCGTGATCGTATTGTTGTAGGACTTCGACATCTTCTGGCCATCGAGCCCGGGCATGCGCGCGGCCTCGGTCAGCAGCGGCTGCGGCTCCGGCAGGATCACCTTGGCCGTGCCTTCGAGATAGCCGAACAGGCGCTCGCGGTCGCCCACCGAGATGTTCTGCTGCGACTCGAGCAACGCGCGCGCCACTTCCAGCGCGTCGTCGTCGCCTTGTTCCTGGTGCCGCCGGCGCAGGTCGCGGTAGAGCTTGGCGTTCTTCTTGCCCATCTTGGCGATGGCGCGCTCGGCGTTGGTCTCGAAATCGGCCTCGCGGCCATAGAAGTGGTTGAAGCGCCGGGCGATCTCGCGCGTGATCTCCACGTGCGCGACCTGGTCCTCGCCCACGGGTACATGGCCGGCCTTGTAGATCAGGATGTCGGCGCTCTGCAGCAGCGGATACCCCAGGAAGCCGTAGGTCGCCAGGTCATGCTCCTTGAGCTTGGCCTGCTGGTCCTTGTAGCTGGGCACGCGCTCGAGCCAGCCGAGCGGCGTAATCATCGACAGCAGCACGAACAGCTCGGCGTGCTCGGGCACACGCGATTGGACGAACACGGTCGCCGCGCCCGGATCGACGCCGGCGGCGAGCCAGTCGACCACCATCTCCCAGCCCACGCCGCTGATGTCGCCCGGATCCTCGTAGTGAGTGGTCAGGGCGTGCCAGTCCGCGACGAAGAACAGGCACTCGTAGCTATGCTGCAGCTCGATCCAGTTCTTGAGCACACCGTGGTAGTGGCCCAAGTGGAGCTGCCCGGTCGGACGCATCCCCGACAGCACGCGCAGATTCTGCGACGGCACCGAACTCACGCGCTCTCCCTCTGTCATCCCCGCATGCCAGCGTCCGGAATCTGCCCCGGGCGCCGAAGGAATATCTGAATCCCCGACCCGAGGCCATCCTGGCCCGGATCAGACACGGCTTCCGCGAATGCGCTTCGCGGAATCCTCTTGTGTTCAATGAGTTACGCCCGTTGAACAGACCGGCACATCCATGTGCCGGAGGGACGTCCGAGCGCGTCGGACGTCCCCTGGCGGCTAAAAGGAAGTCATTGTACGTCAGCAGCCGCAGCGGCGCCCATGGCAGGGGCGACCCGGCGCGCCGGGCCGCACCCCGTCGCGCAAGTCAGGCGGATTGCAGGAACTCGGTCGCGCCCCGGCCGTGGCGCTCGACCTCGACGCGGTCCTCGTCGAGACGCAGCACCGTGGTCGGCTCGAGGCCGCAGTGCTCGCCGCCGATCACCAGATCGACGTCGTGCTCGAGCCGCCGGCGGATCTCCTCGGGGTCGGTCATGGGCAGCTCGTCGCCGGGCAGGATGAGCGTGCTGCTCATCAGCGGCTGACCCAGCGCCTCCAGCAGCGCCTGCGTGACCGCGTGGTCGGGCACGCGCAGCCCGATGGTCTTGCGCTTGGGATGCTGCAGCCGCCGCGGGACCTCGTGCGTGGCCTTGAGAATGAAGGTATAGGGCCCGGGCGTCATCGACTTGAGCAATCGATAGTCGGACTTGTCGATGCGCGCATAAGTGGCGATCTCCGACAGGTCGCGGCAGACGAGCGTCATATTGTGGTCGTCGTCGACGGCGCGAATGCGCCGGATCCGCTCGGCGGCCGCCTTGTCGCCGAGATGGCAGCCGATGGCATAGCAGGAGTCGGTCGGATAGACGATCACCCCGCCCTCATCGACGATGCGGACGGCTTGCTTGACGAGGCGCGGTTGCGGAGTAACGGGGTGAATCTCGAAGTACTGGCTCATGTGCAGTTCTCCCGTGACCACTTGTTGTCGTCGAACGCGCGGTGCGGACACCGTACTGCCGGTCCCGCCGACGCTCCCACTCGTGCGCCGATTCTTTCGGCAGAGACTAGCAAACCCTGGCTTTGGCTGTCCGGCACCGCAGGTGCCGATAGTGACGCGATTGTCACTTTGTCAGTGCTAGACCCCGTGAGTATCATGAGCTACTTGGCTGCGGCCCGCATGGCCCAGGGCGATTCCTTTGGGGAACCGGCAGGGTCGGGCGACCGCCCGGCTACGGCCCGGGCGATCAGCTCGCCGAGGCGGCCCGCGCGGGACCGAGCGTCCTGGTGCGACAACAGGGAGACCCCATGCTCTACGCTATCCTCAGCGAGGATGTACCCGATAGCACGCCCTTGCGCGCTAACGCGCGGGCGGCCCATCTCGCCCGGCTCGAGCAGCTGCAGGACGAAGGCCGCCTCATCCTGGCCGGCCCTCACCCCGCGATCGACGCGGCCGACCCGGGCGACGCCGGATTCAGCGGCAGCCTCGTGGTAGCCGAGTTCGATTCGCTCGAGTCGGCCCAGGCGTGGGCCGACGCCGACCCTTACGTCGAGGCTGGGGTCTACCGCCGGGTCGAGGTCAAGCCCTTCAAGCGGGTGATGCCTCGCTGAGCCGTAACCGACGTCCACCGTTCCCTGTTTCCCATTTTCAGCCAGAGGTTTTCAGCGCATGAACCGTTTGCTCGTGTTTCCGCTCGGCGTGGCCCTGGCCACCCTCACCGCCTGCGGCGGCGATAACGGCGGTGATCAATCCGCCCAAGCGGCCGAAGGGCCGGACCCGGACAATGTCGTCGCGCGCGTCAATGGCAAGCCGATCAGCGGCGTGGCCCTCGACGCGCAAATCCAGGCCCAATCCTCGCGTGGCCAGCAGGGGCAGTCCCAGCAGGTGCAGCCCCAGCAGGCGCTGGATCAACTGATCGATCTGCAGCTGCTGAGCCAGCAAGCCGAGGCCGCGGGCATGCACGAGCAGCCGGAGATCGCCGCGGAGATCGCACGGCAGCGTTCGGCCCTATTGGCGCAACGCATGATTCGGGCCGAGATCTCGGACTTCGAGGTGAGCGAGGAGGACCTGCGCGCGGCCTACGAGGAACGCGTCAGCGGCGACGGCGGCGGCACCGAGTTCCGCGCCAGTCACATTCTGGTCGAGTCCGAGCAGGAAGCCACCGACATCATCGCGCAGCTGGACGAGGGCGCGGAGTTCGCCTCGCTGGCGCGCGAGCATTCGACCGGCCCCACGGCCGAGCGCGACGGCGATCTGGGCTGGTTCCAGCCGGACCAGATGGTGGCGCCGTTCGCCGAGGCCATACAGGCGCTCGAGCCGGGCAACTACACCGGCGAGCCGGTCGAGACCCAGTTCGGCTGGCACGTCATCCGTTTGGCCGAGACGCGCCAGACCGAGCAGCCGGCGTTCGAGGACCTCGAGCAGGATCTGCGCAATCAGATGGTGCGCCAGCACATCCAGGATTACCTGGCATCGCTGCGCGACGAGGCCGAGGTCGAGATCAACGACTCCAGCCTGCAGGGCGGCAGCTCGCAGATGCCGGCGGCGGCGCAGCAGCAGCCGGCTGGCGGCGAGGACGCTTCGCAGCAGTAGCCGGTACCCCGTGCTCGGGCCGTGCGCCGGGTGGACCCCGGTGCGCGGGCCCGGCCGGCGCGGAGGGAAGCAGGGACCGCGAGCAAGCGCGCCGCTGTGTCGTAGGTCGGACTTCAGTCCGACCGAACCGGGCCGGGCCGCCCGGCCTCAGTCCAACGAATCGAGACCGCGCGCCAGATCAGCGCGGACGTCCTCGACCGCCTCCAGTCCGACGGCCACGCGGACCAACCCATCGGCGATGCCGGCGGTCTCACGCTGCTCGGGCGACAGACGACCATGCGTGGTCGTCGCCGGGTGCGTGATGGTGGTCTTGGCGTCCCCGAGATTGCCGGTGATGGACAGCAACCGCGTCTGATCGATGACGTGCCAGGCGCCTTCCTGGCCGCCCACGACCTCGAACGACACGATCCCACCGAAATCGTCCTGCTGACGCTTGGCCAGCTCATGCTGCGGGTGGCTCTCCAGCCCCGCGAAGTGGACGCGCTCGACCTTGGGATGCTCCGCCAGCCAGCGCGCCAGCGCCATGGCATTGGCCGAATGCGCCCGCATGCGCAGATCGAGCGTTTCCAGGCCCTTCAGGAACACCCAGGCGTTGAACGGGCTCATGGCCGGACCGCAGGTCCGCAGCACGCCGAACACGTCCTCCCCGACCGTTTTCGCGTCGCCCACGATCGCCCCACCGAGGCAACGGCCCTGGCCGTCGAGGTATTTGGTGGCCGAGTGGATGACGATGTCCGCCCCCAGCTCCAGCGGACGCTGCAGCGCCGAGGTCAAAAAGCAGTTGTCCACCACCAGCGACACGCCATGCTCGCGCGCGATCGCGGCGATCGCCGGGATGTCGGTGATCTCGGTCAGCGGGTTGGTCGGCGTCTCCAGGAACAGCATCCGGGTCTCGGGGTGAATCGCCGCACGCCAAGCCTCCGGGTCGGTCGGCGACACCCAGCTCGTGCTCACACCGAAGCGCGCCATGTAGGTGTTCAGCAGGCTCGTGGTCGAGCCGAACACCCCGGTCGAGCACACGATGTGGTCGCCCGCCTGCAGCAGCGCCAGGCAGGTGGAGAGAATGGCGGCCATGCCCGAGCCGGTGGCGATACAGCTCGCGCCGCCTTCGAGCGCGGCGAGGCGGTCCTGGAAGATGCGCACCGTGGGGTTGGTGAAGCGCGAGTAGACGTTGCGCCGCTTGTCACCGGAAAAGGCCTCGGCGGCCTCGCGCGCGGACGAGAAGCAGAAGCTGGAAGTCGCGAAGATCGGTTCGTTGTGCTCGCCCTCGTGCGTCCGGTCGTGGCCGGCGCGGACGGCGCGGGTGGCCGGCGCGTATTGCGCCCAGTCGTCACTGCTCATGCGGACCCTCATGCAGACGGATTGCCGCAGGCGCAGGCTGCTCGGAGGACGGACTCCAGGGACCGGGCGCAGCGGCGATCGACGGGGCTAAAGCGTTCGGCTGGTTCGCTTTAGCGGCATTTGAGATCCCGGCGCGCGATATGCGGCCGGCCTCGGCGCCCGCAAGCTGATGGCATCAAATCGGCGCCACCCCGGCGGTCGGGGCGAGATCATCCTACGGCGCGGCCAGCGCATGCGTCAACGCGGCCGCCGCGCCCGGCCGCGCCGCACCGCGGTCACTCGTACTTCCGGTGGCGCCGATACTCTCCCAGAATATGCTCCTGCACCGAGTCGAGCTCGCCGAGCTTGCGCCGCGCCTCGCCGCCGACCCAGCGCGTAAGATCGGTGCGCTTGCGCGAGAAGTACTGCACGATGAAGCGTTCCGAGACCAGCAGGAACTCGATGGTCTGCGCGGCATCGTGTTGCAGGAACGGGTTCTGCGCGACCTGGGTGGCAGCCGCCTCCTGCTGCAGGCAGAACAGGTTCAGCAGATTGAATAGCTGCAGGCGCCCATCGCGCAGGACCTGCTCCGCCTTCGCACCGCGCACGTAGAGGCTGGCGTCGACGACCGCATCGAGCCAGCGGGTCATGTCGCGCTCGGCGATGACCGTCTCGCTGTCCTTGAGCTCCTGGTTCAGCTCGTGGATGCGCTGCTGCAGGCGCTCGCGCTCGCGCCGCGCCAAAGCCGGGCGCAGGTTGCGCCGCCATGCGTTCTGGGAATGCTCGAGGCGCTCGTGCAGCGTGTCGATGCGCTCCTGGATGCGCTTCTCCTCGTACGCATGGGCCTCGACCTCTTCGCGCTTGGCGCGCATCTCGGCCCGGGCGATGTTGAGGTTGAGGGCGTAGTACGAGGCGAGCGCCGTCTCGAAGCGCTCCACGTCCGTGGCGAGACGGGTCCGTGCGGCCGTGAGTCGATTGCCCCGCCCTTGCGCTTCGATGGTGTCGTCGATGCGCTGCAGCGCTTGCACCAGGCGGCCATGCTCCTCCCGCAGGCCGTCGAGCTGCGGCGACAGCCGCTCCAGCTGGGAGCTGAAGTTATTGTGCCGCTCGCGCCATTGCGCGGCGAGCTCGCGCACGGCTTCCAGGAAACGGTCGGCCTCCTCGTGCGAGTGCGGGCGATCGGCCTCTTCCAGCGCCGCTGCGATGGAATCGCCGTATTGCTCCCGGTCACCGCCCCAGCGCGACAATTGGCGCGAGCTCACGGCCAGCGCGAATTCCTCGAGAATCGGCTGCAGCTCGGGCCGGGCCGATTCGACCACCTCGAGCGGGATCTCCTCGGGCAGCGACTCGACCGGAATTTCCCGCAGGCGCTCGGGCGTGATCGTCTCGAGCATGCGGCGGAAGACGGCGAGTGAAATGGGCGTGGTTGGGGCCGTCTTTTTATCGGTTGTCATCCGACTCCCTCCGTCAGTCAGTCACTTGACAACCGATTTAAAAGCAAGTCGCGGGCCAATTCTGAGAACTGCGCCTCATCGAAGCGCACGAGGCACATCCCCCGGGGCCGGCTCAGCGCTCCGCGAGTGCCGCGAGCAACCGCCGCACCTGCCCCATGCCGCGCTCGAGATGGCCGCGGATCTCCTCCATCGTGATCGTGCCGTGGCCCTTGCCGGCCGCGCGATTGGCGACCACCGCGCAGCAGGCGTAATCGATGCCCAGCTCGCGCGCCAGTGCCGCCTCGGGCATGCCGGTCATCCCCACCAGCGTGCAGCCGTCGCGCTCGAGTCGCCGGACCTCGGCCGCCGTCTCCAGGCGCGGCCCCTGGGTGGCGCCGTAACAACCGCCATCGGTGAGCGCGACGCCCGCCGCGTGCCCGGCGGCCAGGATGCGCTCGCGCAGCGCGGGCGTATACGGCCAGGTGAAATCCACGTGCTCGACCGGCGCCTCGGCGCCCTCGAAGAACGTCGCCGCGCGCCCGAAGGTGTAATCGATCAGCTGATCGGGCACGGCGAGATCGCCCGGCGCGGGCGGCTCCGCGATGCCGCCGACCGCCGCCACGGCGAGCACGGCGTCCACGCCCGCCTCGCGCAGGGCCCAGAGGTTCGCGCGGTAGTTGATCTGGTGCGGTGCGACCGCATGCTCCGGACCATGCCGCGGCAGGAACACGAAGCGGCCCTCGCCGATGCAGCCGTGCACCAAGGGCGCCGACGGCGGGCCGTAGGGCGTGGTCACCGTCTCCTCGCGGCGGTCGGTGAGCGTTTCCAGGCGGTCCAGGCCGGTGCCGCCGATGATGCCGAAAAGCCCCATGCGCGTGCTCACTTGTGCCGGTCCGGCACCGCCAGGATGCCAGCCGCATTGCGGAACCACCCCTGGAAATCCATGCCGTAGCCCACGAGGTAGCGGTCGGGCAGCTCCAGGCCGACATAGTCGGCGTGGATGTGGGGGGCCTTGCGCTGGTGCAGCTTGTTCACCAGCACCGCGATCTGGACCTCTGCGGCGCCCTGCTCCAGGCACCAGTCGCGGATCGCGGCCAGCGAATGGCCCTCGTCGAGGATGTCGTCGATGAGCAGCACACGCCGGCCGGCCAGCGGCGTGCGCGGCGTCGCGCACCAGTCGATCTCACCGCCGCGGGTGGTATTGCGATAGCGCGTGACGTGCACCGAGTCGAGCTGCAGCGGCGCCTCGACGCGCGGCACGAGCATGCCCGCAGGAATGATCCCGCCCTGTAGCACGCACAGGGCCACGGCGTCGCGGCCGTTCAGGTGCGCGTCGATCGCACCCGCCATGCGATCGACCGCGGCCTCCACCTCCTCCGGCGTGCACAGCCGCTCCAGTTCGACTTGCGGCGGTCCGCTCGCGGCATTCATGGGCTGGCAGAACCACAAAAGATTCGCCCGGAGCGACCAATCTGTCGGGAGCAGATTGGAACTGCGCGAAGCGCAGGCCCGCAGGGCACGGCGGCAAGGATGCCGCCTGTAATCTTCGCGCCAGCCCCGAAGGGGCGAGGCGCAAGGACGCGCCGAGCAATGAACACGGATGAACACGGATGCGAGTTGGGCGTGTCGCGCCGCGTCGGAATCCCGCTGAGCCGTAGTGGGCGCTGATAGCGACCGTCCGTCACAGGCCTACGGCGGTCGGGGTGTGGGACCGATCGGGCGAGCTCATCCAGCCGGGGCGCTGCGTACGAGATCCCCGCGCGACCCGATCCGTGTTGATCCGTGTTCATCCGTGGTTCCAAATCTATTGCGTCCACAGGTCGAGCTCCGGGTCGTCCGGGGCGATGAGGGCGGTGACGCTGTCGGCAGCTCGTCGCCCGTCAGGTGTGCCGGCCAGGTTGCGGTCGACGCCTTCGACGCGACGCCCGTGCAGGCGCATCAGGTGGACCTGGGCGTCCGGACGCTCGTGCTGCGGCAACTGCTCCACCGCTGTGACGGCTGCGGCGCGATCGTTACACACCAGCACCATGTCGCAGCCGGCCCGGACCGCTGCGTCGGCGCGTGCTGCGCAGTCGGTGCGAACCGCGCCCTCGGCCTCGCCCGCGCCGGCCATGGCCAGGTCATCGCTGAACACGGCACCGACGAATCCGAGCCGCTGGCGCAGGATGTCGCGCAGCCAAATGGACGAGTAGCCGGCGGGCCGCGCATCCACCTCGGGATAGACCACGTGCGCCGGCATGACCGCCGGCAGGCCCTTGTGCGCCAGCCGCTCGAACGGCAGCAGATCGAGCTGCAGGATATCTTCCAGCCGGCGCGGATCGACCGGCCGCACATGGTGCGAATCCTCGGCGACGCTGCCATGCCCGGG
This sequence comes from uncultured Ectothiorhodospiraceae bacterium, assembly GCA_964625925.1. Taxonomy (GTDB): domain Bacteria; phylum Pseudomonadota; class Gammaproteobacteria; order XJ16; family Halofilaceae; genus Halofilum. Next base: position 9,172 of record CAZVBX010000051.1, read on the forward strand.
GAAATGCTTGCCCACGGCGGCCATGCCGGCGCGCCGCATGCCGCGCATCTGCGCCGCAGCGAGCGCGGCCACGACCTCGGGATCGCGATGATAGGCCCGGTCGCCGATGATCCCGCTCACGCCGCAGTCGAGATCGAGCACCGGCGCGAAGCTGAGATCGACGCCCACGGCGCGCAGCTCGGCTGCCAGCAGCCATCCCAGGGTCTCGGCCGCGGCCACGGCGTCGCTCGGATCGCGGTCGTAGCGTTCGCCCAGCCGCGCCATCGGCGGCAAGGCGGTGAAACCCTCGCGGAAGCGCTGCACGCGGCCGCCCTCCTGATCGACCGCGACCAGCAACTGCGGCTCGCGCAGCGCATGGATCTCGGCCACCAGGGCCTCGAGCTGATCCGGATCGGCGTAGTTGCGCGCGAACAGCACCACGCCGCCGACGTTCGGGTGCATCAGCAGCTCGCGCTCGGCCGCCGTCAGCGCCGTGCCTTCGAGGTCGAGCATGACCGGACCGAGACTCATCGCCGGCTTCCTCAGGAGGCGGTCACGAGCACGACGGCGTGCGCGGCGACGCCCTCGCCCCGGCCGATCCCGCCCACGCCCTCGTTCGTCGTCGCCTTGACGTTCACCGCGGCCGCACCGATGCCGAGCCGGTCGCCGATCACGGCGCGCATGTCGTCCACGTGCGCGCCGATCCGGGGCCGCTCCGCGATCAGCGTGAGATCGGCGTTCGCCGGCGCCCAGCCCGATGCCCGCACGCGGGCGACGACGTCGGCCAGCAGCTCGCGGCTATCGGCACCGCGCCAGGTGGGATCGCTGTCGGGGAATAGCCGACCGATGTCGCCCAAACCGGCAGCGCCCAGCAGCGCATCGGCGAGCGCATGCAGCAGCACGTCGCCGTCCGAGTGCGCCCGCAGCCCGAAGTCGCAAGCGACGCGCACGCCGCCGAGCACGACGTGATCGCCCTCGATGCAGGCATGGATGTCGTAGCCGTGGCCGATGCGCATCAAAGCGACTCTCCGCGTGCTGCCAGCAGGGCACCGGCCAGCGTCAGATGACCCGGTTCGGTGACCTTGACGTTGGCCGGGTCGCCGGCGATCAGTCGTGGCGCCAGTCCCAGGCGCTCCACCGCCGAGGCCTCGTCGGTAATCCCGGCGTCGGCCCGATCGCGCGCATCCAGTGCCCGGCGCAGCGTCGCCAGCGGAAACGCCTGCGGCGTGAGTGCCTGCCACAGACCGCTGCGATCCACGGTCTCCTGCACCGTGCCGGCGGCCGTGGCGCGCTTGAGCGTGTCGCTGACCGCGACCGCCAGCAAGCCGCCGCCCGGTTCGTGCGCGACCGCCAGCAGCCGCGCCAGATCGTCCGGCGTGAGACAGGGCCGCGCAGCGTCGTGGACCACGACCGGCAGCGCCTCGTCGTACGCCGTCAGCGCCGCCAGCCCCGCTGCGACCGAATCGGCCCGCGTCGCGCCGCCGGTGACCATACGCACGCGCGGATCGGCGGCAGGCGCCAAGCGCGCGAACGCCGTATCGCCGGGCGGTAATGCCACCACCAGGCGCTGCAGCCCGCCCGCGGCGAGCAGCGGCGCCAGCGCCCATTCGATCACGGTCGCGCCGGCCAGCGGCAGGTATTGCTTGGGCGCGGTGTGGCCCATGCGCTGCCCCGAACCGCCGGCGGGGACGACGGCGCAGAACGCGGTTTCCGTCACGCTCGCCCCCGGGGCTGGGCGCCGGTTCCGGCCGGCCCGCGGCGCGTGGCGACCACGGCGGCATCCACCCGCCGTAGGCCGGATGGTCGTCCGGGCCCACGCCGGGTCGTTGTGCGACACGGCGCCGGTCGGGCTGAAGCCCGACCTACAGCCATGTCGGGCCGCGAGCGGAAGCGGCCGCCCGTCTCCGGTGGCGCCATGCGCGTGCCGGCCATTGCGATGGGATCATTCATCGCGGCGAGGTCCCGCGGGGTTGCCACCGGCTACGGACTCGCCAGACTCGGCGGCGTCCGCCTCGGAGCCGTTCGCTTCGGGCTCGACCACGCGGTAGAAGGTCTCGTCCTCGCCGACCATGCCCAGCTCCGCGCGGGCGCGTGCCTCGACTGCCCCGAGACCCTGCTTGAGATCGCGGACCTCGGCCGCCAGGGCTTGATTACGCTCGCGCAGGCGCTCGTTCTCCGCGCGCTGCTCGGCGACCTGCTCGCGCAGTCGCCACACCTCGAGCAGCCCCCCGTCGGCGAACCAGAGCCGGTACTGCACCAGCGCCAGCAGCACGAGCAGGACCGCGATGCCGATCCTCACCTAAACGCCTCCCGGTCATCCCTGGCCGCGCAGCATCACCCCCTGGGAGCCCGATGCCAAGTGCAACGCGCACGTTGTGGGGGCGCAAGGCCGTCGAGGCGGCTGCATGCCCGCGCGCACGGATCGCCGGCGGCGCGCTCAGCCGAGCCGCGGGAAGGCGCTGCCACCCGTGTAACGGCCGCGATCGCCGAGGCGCTCCTCGATGCGCAGCAGCTCGTTGTACTTCGCCACGCGATCGGAGCGCGAGGCCGAGCCGGTCTTGATCTGGCCGGCCTGCGTGGCCACCGCGATGTGCGCGATGGTGGTGTCCTCGGTCTCGCCGGAACGGTGCGAGACGACGTTCGCGTAGCCCGCCTCGCGCGCCATGCGCATCGCCTCGAGCGTCTCGCTCAGGGTGCCGATCTGGTTCACCTTGACCAGGATGGAGTTGGCCGCGCCGCGGTCGATGCCCTCGCGCAGGATGGCCGGATTGGTCACGAACAGATCGTCGCCGACGAGCTGGACCCGATCGCCCAGGCGCCGCGTCATCTCGATCCAGCCCTCCCAGTCTTCCTCGGCCATGCCGTCCTCGATCGACGCGATCGGATACTGCTCGACCCAGTTGGCGAGATACTCGGTGAAGCCGGCCGAGTCGAACGCGCGGTTCTCCGACTTCAGGTGATAGTGGCCGTCCTCGTAGAACTCGGAGCTGGCCACATCGAGCGCCAGCCAAATGTCGCGGCCCGGGCGATAACCCGCCTGCTCGACCGCCTCGAGGATGGTCTCGATGGCCGCCTCATTGGACGGCAGGTCGGGGGCGAAGCCGCCCTCATCGCCCACGCCGGTGGCGAAGCCGCGCTTGCTCAGCACCTTCTTGAGGGCGTGGAAGATCTCGGCACCGCAGCGTAGGGCCTCGGCGAAGGTCTCGGCCCCGGCGGGCACGATCATGAACTCCTGCAGGTCGACGCTGTTATCCGCGTGCGCGCCGCCGTTGAGGATGTTCATCAACGGTGCCGGCAGATCGGTCGCCTGCTCGCCGCCGAGATGCTCGTACAGCGGTACGCCGGCGGCCGCCGCGACCGCGCGGGCGTTGGCGAGCGAGACCGCGAGCAGCGCATTCGCGCCCAGCCGGCCCTTGTTGTCGGTCCCGTCGAGCTCGATCAGCGCGCGGTCGAGCGCCTGCTGGTCGGTGGCCTCGCGGCCGAGCAGCGCGGGCCGGATCTCGCGGTGGACGTTGGCGACCGCCTTGCGCACACCCTTGCCGAGGTAGCGGTTCGCCTCGCCGTCGCGTAGCTCGATCGCCTCGCGCACGCCGGTGGATGCACCGGACGGTACGGCCGCCCGCCCCCATGCGCCCGATTCGAGCAGCACGTCGGCCTCGGTGGTCGGATTGCCGCGCGAATCCAGGATTTCGCGCGCCCGAATGTCTGCGATCTTCGTCATCTCACGCCCCATCGGTTCTGATACGGACCGGGCGAGCGTGGCACCGAGCGGGTGCCGCCGCGGCCCTGCGAATGCCGCCGAAGGCTCAGGCCTTGAGCCAGTCGCCCTCGGCGAATGGCTGCGCCTTCACGCTCCGGTCGAGCTCCATGAGTGTCTTCAGCAAATCTTCCAGGCGGTCGAGCGGCCAGGCGTTGGGCCCGTCCGAGAGGGCCTCCTGCGGCCGCGGATGCGTCTCCATGAACAGCCCGGCGACGCCGGCAGCGACGGCCGCGCGCGCCAGCACCGGCACGAACTCGCGCTGCCCGCCGGAGGCGCTGCCCTGCCCACCCGGTAGCTGGACCGAGTGGGTGGCATCGAACACGACCGGGCAGCCGGTGCCACGCATCACGGCCAGCCCGCGCATGTCCGAGATCAGGTTGTTGTACCCGAACGACACGCCGCGCTCGCAGACCATGATGCGGTCGTTGCCGGCCGCGCGGGCCTTGTCCACGACGTTGCCCATGTCCCAGGGCGCCAGGAACTGGCCCTTCTTGATGTTCACGGGCAGCCCGGCGGCGGCGACACGCTGGATGAAATTGGTCTGACGGCACAGGAACGCCGGTGTCTGCAGCACGTCGACCACCGCCGCGGCCTCGTCGATGGGCGTGTCCTCATGCACGTCGGTCAGCACCGGCAGGCCGAACTCGCGCCGTACGCGCTCGAGGATCGCCAGCCCCTGCTCCATGCCGGGCCCGCGGTAACTCGCCGCCGACGACCGGTTGGCCTTGTCGAACGAAGACTTATAGACGACCGGGACGCCGGTGCGCTCGGCGATGGCGGCCAGTGCCTCGGCCACCTCGAACGCGACCGACTCGCCCTCGACCACGCACGGCCCGGCGATCAGGAACAGGGGCCGGTCGAGACCGATCTCGTGGCCGCACAGATCCATCAGCCGCGCTCCGGTTCGGCCGTCTCCGACTGCCCGGCTGGCCTGCGCGTCCCCGCCTGGTGCTCGAGCGCCGCCTGGACGTAGCTGGTGAACAACGGATGGCCGTCGCGCGGGTTCGAGGTGAACTCCGGATGGAACTGGCAGCCGATGAACCAGGGGTGGTCCGCCAGCTCGATGACCTCGACCAGCGATTCGTCCGAGGACACGCCGGAGAACGCGAGGCCGGCCTCGCTCAGCCGATCGAAATACTGGTTGTTGAATTCGTAGCGGTGACGATGGCGCTCGACGATCTCGTCGGCACCATAGATCTCGCGGATACGGGTGTCGGACTTGAGCCGGCAACTCTGCGCTCCCAGGCGCATGGTCCCGCCCAGATCCGATTCCGCGCTGCGATGCTCGAAGCTGCCGTCGGCCGTCTGCCACTCGGTGATCAGCCCGATCACCGGATGCGCCGGCACCGGCTCGAACTCGGTCGAGTTGGCGCCCGCGAGCCCGGCGCAGTCGCGCGCGTATTCGACCACCGCGAGCTGCATGCCCAGGCAGATGCCGAGGAACGGCACGCCATGCTCGCGGGCATGGCGCACGGCGGCGATCTTGCCCTCGGCGCCGCGCACGCCGAAGCCGCCCGGAATCAGGATCGCGTCGAGGCCATCGAGGTGCGACGCGCCTTCGAGCTCGATCTGCTCGGAGTCCACGTAGCGGATATTCACCCGCGTGCGGGTGTGGATGCCGGCGTGACTCAGCGCCTCGTTGAGCGACTTGTAGGAATCGGTCAGGTCGATGTACTTGCCGACCATGCCGATGGTGACCTCGTGCTCGGGATGGTCCAGCCCATCGAGCACATGCTCCCAGTCCGACAGATCGGCCGGCGGCAGCGCGTCGAGCATGCCGAGGCGCTCGAGCACGATGTCGTCGAGCCCCTGCTTCTGGAAGATCTTCGGAATGCGGTAGATCTGGTCGACGTCGATGGCCGAGGCCACGGCGCGCTCGGCCACGTTGGTGAACAGCGCGATCTTGCGCCGCTCCTCCTCGGGCAGCGGCTCCGTGGCACGGCACAGCAGCACGTCCGGCTGGATACCGATCGAGCGCAGCTCCTTGACCGAATGCTGCGTCGGCTTGGTCTTCACCTCGCCCGAGGTGTCGATGTAGGGCACGAGCGTCAGATGGATGAACATCGCGTTCTCGCGCCCGACCTCGACGCCGAGCTGACGGATCGCCTCCATGAACGGCAGCGATTCGATATCGCCCACCGTGCCGCCGATCTCGACCATGGCGATGTCGGCCTCGCCGGCGCCCTCGCGGATCAGGCGCTTGATCTCGTCGGTGATGTGCGGGATCACCTGCACGGTACCGCCGAGATAGTCGCCGCGGCGCTCCTTCGAGATGACGTTCTCGTACACCCGGCCGGTGGTGAAATTGCTGCGCTGACTGGTGCGCACGCGCGTGAAGCGCTCGTAGTGACCGAGATCGAGGTCGGTTTCGGCGCCGTCGTCGGTCACGAATACCTCACCGTGCTGGTAAGGGCTCATCGTGCCGGGATCGACATTGATGTAGGGGTCGAGCTTGAGCATCGCGACCCGCAGGCCGCGGGCCTCGAGCAGGGCGCTGATGGAGGCCGAGGCGATCCCCTTGCCGAGCGAGGACACCACGCCACCCGTTACGAATATGAAGCGTGCCATCGGCAGGGACGACTCGGGAAATCCACGGCGAGGGAAAGCGCGCAGATTAGCAGAGGCCCCCTGCTCGGACAATCGCCAGGGCCGGCCTCGCGGCCCATGTCACGACCCATGCACGGGCGGCTGCGGCCCGCGGCGCCGGGTTCGATACGGCGGGCCAGGAGGGTTGATCGGCCCCTGCGTGCGCAGCGCCCATCGGCCCGTTGCGGCGAGGGTTCGTGGCAGTCGGTCGACGTAGAGACGAGTCGCCGCGTTGGCCTCGACTGTCGGGCTGAAGCCCGACCTACAGCCGTAGAGCGTCGTTCAAAACGGCGAGAGCCTTTGCGCTATTGCGGCTACGGTCATCGCGCGCGCAGCGAAGCGATCCAGGCACTGCGCGGGAGCATCATCGATGGGAATTCAGTGTCGACGTGGATTGCTTCGTCGTTGCTTCGCTCCGCTCGCAATGACATAGAAGCCTGCTCCAGCCGCAAGCCAGTTGCTCCACCCGCTTTCCACGTGAAATGTAGGTCGGGCTTCAGCCCGACCAACGCGGGTACCACGGTTCATCCCACTGAAGGCCGACCAGCGGTCGTGATGTAACGCGCCCGTCGGCGGCGCCGCATTGCGGGAAGCGGTGCAGCGCTCGCGCGCCGGATGATCCTTGCTCGGCTGGCAGCGCGCTCAACGCAGCTTCGGGCCGTGCGGAGCCTCTGCGGGATCCGGCGATCAAGCGGACTTGGGGATTGGCGCGCGCCGCACTCGGGCTACGCGTCTTCTTCCCGGTGGGCGGGGCCGAAACCGACTACCGCAGCAAGCTCGCCGTCGACGTAGATCAAGGGCGCGCGATCGCGCTCCCAGGGGGGCATGCCGGCACGCCGCAGTAGCTCCTTGAGCGGCTCGGCGCGCGCCGCGCCGACCGGCCGAAACCGCTCGCCACCGCGACGAAAGCCGACGCGCACATCGGCATCGGCCGCCGGTGCGATGCCGAGCTGGGCCAGGGTTTCGGGCGTCAGGCGCCGGTCCGGCAAATCAAGCGCCTGGCTGCGGTCGTGCCACGGATAGGTCGTAGCCGGTTCGACCGGCGGCCGCGGCCGGAGCGCCCAGGCCGCGCCGTTCCAGCCGCGCACCTCGCCGCCCGGCCAGTCAATGCAGGGCGTCCGGTTGGCCGCGGCCTCCACCAGTTGGCGCCGCGCCGTCTCCAGCCGCGCTGCCGGCGGACGCGGCAGGCCGGCGCGGGCGATCCACCAGCGCAGCAGCGCCCGTTGGCGCCGCGGCGGGAGAGCGGCAAGCGCCGCGCAATCGAGCGTGCCGTCGATGCGGCCGCGGCAGAGGACGTAATCGCGCGCCGCCAGCGTATCGACCGCCTCGGCCGCCGCCCCCGCCTGCTCCGCGGCGCGCGCCAGCGTCGCCTCGACCTCGGGCCAGCGCTCGGCCAGCGCCGGCAGGATCTCGCGGCGCAGCCACACGCGATCGTAGTTGGGATCCGCATTGGCCGGGTCGTCCAGCCAGCCCAGGCCGCGCCGCTGGGCCTCCGCCGCGATGACCGCGCGCGGCGTCTCCAGCCAGGGCCGTAGCTGCACGCCCGCGCCCAGCTCGCGGCACTGCGGCATTCCGGCCCAGCCGTGCACACCGCCCCCGCGCAGCAGAGCGAGCAGGAGCGTTTCGGCCTGGTCGTCGCGGTGGTGGGCCGTCAGCAGGAGATCGCGCGGGCCGAGGCGCTCGGCTAAGGCGGCGTAGCGCGCGGCGCGCGCCGCGGCCTCGGCGCCCTCGCCCTGGCGCGGCTGCGAGTCGACCGTGGCGATATCGCAGCGAACCCCGAGCTCGCGCGCCCGCGCGCGGCAATGCCGGGCCCATTGGGCGGAGTCGGAGCGCCAGCCATGATCGACGTGCACGGCGCGCAGGCGCCGCTTGGGCCAGCGCTCGGCGGCCAGAGCGAGTAGCAGGCTGGAGTCACGCCCGCCGCTGTAGCCCACCAGCACGCGTGCGCCGGGGCCGGCATGCCGTTCGAGCGCCGTCGCGAGCGCCTCGGCCGGCTCGCTCGCTCCGGAAGGGCGCTGGCTCATGGCGCGGGCCGGATCAGGCGGACTCGCGATAGCGCCCGTGCGACATCAGGCGCTGATAGCGATTCTCCAGAAGATCGTCGGTGGCAACGTCCTCGACGCGCTCGAGCGCAGCGGTGAGCGCGCCGCTGAGGTTCTTCGCCGCCGTCTCGTAGTCGCGGTGCGCACCGCCGAGCGGCTCGGGCACGATCTCGTCGATCAGCTCGAGCTCCTTCAGGCGGCTGGAGGTGATGCCCATCGCCTCGGCGGCGTCTTCGGCGCGCTCGGCCGACTTCCACAGGATCGAGGCGCAGCCCTCCGGCGAGATCACCGAGTAGGTGCTGTATTCCATCATCATCAGGTGATCGCCCACGCCGATGCCGAGCGCGCCACCGGAACCGCCCTCGCCGATCACCGTCGGGAGGATGGGTGTGCGCAGCTCCGCCATGGAGAACAGGTTGCGCGCGATCGCCTCGCTCTGGCCGCGCTCCTCCGCGCCGACGCCGGGATAGGCGCCGGGCGTGTCGATGAAGCTGAGCACCGGCAGGTGGAAGCGCTCGGCCAGCTTCATCAGCCGCAGGGCCTTGCGATAGCCCTCGGGACGCGGCATGCCGAAGTTGCGCCGGATCTTGTCCTTGGTGTCGCGCCCCTTCTGCTGGCTGATGACCATGACCGGGCGGCCGTTCAGACGGGCCGTGCCGGCCACGATGGCGGGATCGTCGCCAAAGCAGCGGTCGCCGTGCAGCTCGGTGAAGTCATCGAAGACGCGCTCGATGTAGTCGAGCGCGTACGGGCGCATGGGATGGCGCGCCAGCTGCGCGATCTGCTGCGACTTGAGCTTGCCGAAGATGGAGTGCGTCAGCGATTCGCACTTCTGCTGCAGCCGATGGATCTCCTCGTTGATGTTGACCTCGGAGTCGGCATCCGCACCGAGATGCCGCAGCTCGTCGATCTTGGCCTCGAGCTCGGCGATCGGTTGTTCGAATTCGAGAAAGTTGGGATTCATCGGCACCAACCTGGCTGGGGCGGATCTGCGGCGGCAGTTCGGTATCGCTATAGCCGCAGCAACCGGTAAGCATAGCAGAACGGGCAATCCCACGGGATCACCGGCTGATTTCCGGCGGTGCGCAGCTCACAGGCGAGCTACACTGGCCGATGGCCCTGCCGCACGCGCGCGGCTGGACACCCGGCAAGGACGCAGGCGGTGTCATGAGCCAGAACTCGCCCCGAGTCGCCACCACGATCCTCGCCGTCGTCGGGCTGTTGGTGACGGCGTACTTCCTGCAGTACGTCGTCACCATCCTGCTGTTGTTTTTCGCCGGCACCGTGCTGGCGGTGCTGCTCGACGCCATCACCAGCACCGCCCAGCGCTATCTCCCGGGCGGGCGCGAGATCGGGCTGGTCGCGATGATGGTCTTCCTCGTGGCGGTGCTCGGGGGGACGGGGCTGTGGGTGGTCCCGCAACTCGTCACCCAGGTGCCGGAGTTGCTGCAGCAGCTCCCCGAGGCCTGGCAGACGCTGCGCACGCGCATTCAGGAGAATGCGCTTTTGCAGCGGATGTTCGCCGAGCTCGGCAACCCCTCGCAGTGGCTGCAGACCAGCGGCGTCCTCGGGCGCGCGACCAGCGTTGTCTCCGGGGCGTTCGACCTGCTGTTCAACGTCTTCATCGTCACGTTCATCGGCATGTACCTGGCGGTCTCGCCGGAGCGCTATCGCCACGTGGCGCTCTACCCCTTCCGGCCGCAGCGCCAGCGCGAGTACGCGGCGCTGTTCGACGAACTGGGCCACGAGCTGCGCTACTGGCTGGCCGGGCGCGGGATCTCCATGGCGACCGTCGGGGTCCTCACGGCGCTGGGCCTGTGGTTCCTCGGCGTGCGCCTGGCGTTCACGCTGGGCTTGCTGGCGGGACTGCTGTCGTTCGTGCCCTATCTCGGCCCCGTGCTGGCGCTGCTGCCGGCCCTGCTGATCGCGTTCACCGAATCGCCCGCGCTCGCCGCCTGGGTGGCGCTGCTCTACGCGGCCATTCAGATATTGGAGACCTATCTGGTCACGCCGCTGGTGCAGCAACGCACCACGGCGATCCCGCCGGCCGTGCTCATCACCGCCCAGCTCTTCGGCGGCGTCTTCGGCGGCTTGCTGGGCGTCCTGCTGGCGGCGCCAATCGCGGTCGTCAGCGCCACCGCGTTCCGGCGCCTGTACGTCGAGCCGCGCAATCACACCATCGCGGAGGAATGACGCGCGAGCCGGCATGCTATGGCGCGACCGCCGCTTGATGCACACTGGTGCCGAAGCCCATCGGACGCCTGCCGTGATCGCGTACGAACGTGAGGTGCCGCTCGACCTGGAGCAATTCATCGAGCTCTACCGGGCCTCCACGCTGGCCGAACGCCGCCCCGCGGACGATCCCGAGACCATGCGGCAGATGAAGGACCATGCCGACCTGACCATCACCGCGTGGGACGGCGCGGCCCTGGTCGGGATCGCGCGCACGCTCACCGACTTCGCCTACGCGGCGTATCTATCCGACCTGGCCGTTGCGCAGTCGCACCAGGGATGCGGCATCGGCAAGCGTCTCATCGACGAGACGCGCTCCGCGCTCGGCCCCGAGTGCATGATCGTATTGCTTGCCGCCCCGGCCGCCAGCGACTACTACCCGCACCTCGGCTTCAGTCGCACCGAGCGCGCCTGGATGCTGAAGGGCACCGAGCCGCTGCTCTAGCGCCCGGCCGCGGCTACTCGGCGAGCGGCACGTGCGCCCCGGCGTCGCGCGGCAGCAGACCCCGGAGCCGGGGATCGGGCACCCATTCGGCCTCCTTGGCGAAATCGCGAAAGCCCAGGTGCCGATAGAAGTCCGCGGCACCGGGGTGGTCCTCGGTGCAGGTATGCAGCCACACGCGCTGGACGTCCTCGGTCCAGGCCTCATGCAGAATGGAGCGCAGCAGGAACCCGCCTAGTCCGCGGCCGATGCATTCCGGCGCCAGGCCGCAGTACACGATCGCGACCTCGCCGGGACAGGAGCGGTCGAGCTCGCACAGGCCCTGGTCCGTATCGCCCACGCGGAGCCACCAGAGCTCGTAGCCCGCTGCACGAATCCGCCGCGCCACGCCCTCGCGGCCGCCGACCAGGCGCGCATACCACAGCCAGGGATCGCCGATGCGACGGAACAGCCGCAGATACTCATCGAGGTCCGGGCGCGGCCGGCGCTCGACGCGCGCATCCGGCCGCGGGGGCGCCGGCGGCGGTCCGCTCGGCGGCGTCCAGCTCTCCAGATAGGTGACCACCGACAACAAACGCCCGTTGCGGCGATCGATCGATTCCTCGAGACGTGCGCCGATCATGCTGCAATCCTAGCGGAACGGGCCGCGTGCGCCTCACGCGGGCTCGGCGCGAGGGCGTCCGCCCAACCGTGCCGGTACCGGCGTGCCCAACGCTGCGGACCGATTCCGGGAGGCCCTCGTTCCCGCGTCCGCCCGCGCTCGTGTGCCCCGGCCCGGAACGGCGACCGCATGACCGTGTCCGCCCTGCTCATTGCGGGGCGCGCGAAGCGCCGCCCATCCACCAACGGCCAGAACACGTCGATTTGCTCCATCGTCTCGTAGAAAATCCCTCGTTCACGCCCACGCTCCAGACGACGCCATGGACGAGATCGCAACGACACCCGAACCACCCTACTACGCCGTCATCTTCACCTCCCTGCGCACGGAGGGCGATCGCGGCTATGGCGCGATGGCCCAACGAATGCTCGAACTGGCCGCCCAGCAAGACGGTTTCTTGGGCGTGGAGTCCGCACGCGAGGACTTGGGCATCACGGTCTCGTATTGGGAGAGCCTGGAAGCCATCCGCGCCTGGAAGCGCAATGCCGAGCACCGCGAGGCGCAGCGGCTCGGCCACGAGCAGTGGTACGCCCGGTTCCGCGTGCGCATCACCCGCGTGGAGCGCGAGTACGGCGGGTGAGCGCGCGCGGACCGGCGGCACGAGCGCCACCGGTACTATTGCGATGACGCCCCACAGGCAGCAGGCGTAGACTGCGTTCTATGGCGTTGCGCGACTTCCATCCGGGCGTAAGTGATTGGTTCGAGGGGCCATCGGCACCCCCACGCCGGTCCAGGCCGAGGCCTGGCCGGCGATCCGCGAAGGCGGCCACGCGCTCGTCGCCGCGCCGACCG
>CAZVBX010000052.1:0-21279 GCA_964625925.1 uncultured Ectothiorhodospiraceae bacterium
GGGAACGCCCGGCGAATCTCTGAGCACTCTCAGCCGATTTTTGCCCCTACTACTGTCCTGGTGGAGGAGGGAGGATTCGAACCTCCGAAGGCTGAGCCAGCAGATTTACAGTCTGCCCCCTTTGACCGCTCGGGAACTCCTCCGAGACAGAAGCGGTGGATTGTGCCCCACGGCCCCGCGAGCGTCAACCACGCTGCGGCATTCACCTGCTCGGGAGGGGCGGATCGCTGCGGGTCATGCCGACCCGGCCCCAGGCATCCGGCCGCCCCGCCCGGCGCCTGGGACGAAGGCGCTATGGCGGCCGCTTCGGGCCGGGCCCGCACGACCTTGCAGGCGAGACAAGAAGGCTCCGTCGCCGAATGCGGACATGCGGCCGCATTCGCACGCTGAACACGGATGGGAGTCCTTTTTCAGCACCATGCTAGGGCGTATGCTAAACCACGTACTTCGCCGTTGAGCATGCCCTTGCAGCTTCTGCGCATTCTGCGACTCGATGATTCCGACCGGGAGGTCTATCGCCCCGCTGCGGAAGCGGGCGAACTCGCCATTCCGGGCGCCTTCATATTCACGTTCGCCGAGACCGACCCCGGCAATCTCGACGGGCCCGAGCTGCATGCGTTCCGCCGCGGCTTTCTCGGCGTGGACAGTCTCGGCTGGGGCACGCTGGTCACCGTGGGTCAGGCCACCGCAGAGGACCGTACCCACCTGCTGACACGCCTGACCACCGTCTTCCTCGAACGATTCGGGGCCCCGACCCCGGAAGCCGCCCGTGAGCAGGCCGAGCAGGAGCTCGGTTTCGCCGAGCATCTGTGCCAGCAGCCGTTGAATACCATCCTCTCGGTCGAGCGCAGCCTGGAGAGCGGCGGCGGAGTCCGGGAGCAGTTCAGTACCCACCGGCAGGAAGCCGGCTGGGAGGGCCAACATCCAGTATTCTCCATCGTTCCGGACGAGGACGACCTCGCGCCGCCCGGGAGCCGCGCCTCATGACGACCCGGACCGGCCGCGGCCGCCCGGCCGACCGCTGGCCCGTGCGCGTCCTGATGCGCCGCAGCGAGGTCGACCGCGGCAGCTGGTCCTACCCGCGATGGGAACTCACCGGCATCCTGCCCGATCCCGACCCGCCCGAGCATCGCAGCCCGCGCGTCGTCCACGAAACCGAGCACATGCTCGACGTCGAATGGCGCGGCCTGGCGGTGCCGTTGTTCCGCGACGCGGCCGAGAGCTATTGGTACAACCTCGTCGGGCGCGAGCCGTCGCTGTTCGCAATCTGCCGTCCCGGGGGCGCGGTCGACCTGGAGCCGTTCCTGGTCACGGCCAACTACGACGAGGCCGGCGCCCACATGGAAGCCGACGACCACGTATTCTCGACGCCGCTGCCGCAAGCATTCGGCCCCGCCCTCGAGCAATTCGTGATGCAGCATTATCGGCCGGAAGCGCCACGCAAGCGCCAGCGAAGGAGGTGGACCGATGACGACTCCTCCGCGGAGCCATAAGGGAAACGTGCCGGACGAGTCGCCGCTGCGCCGCTGGTCGCGGCGCAAGCAGGCCGCGCGCGAGGGTGGCTCGGCGGCGCCCGAGGACGCGCACAGCGCGCCGGCTGGCGAACCACCGGACCCGCCGGCCGATGCGCCCCCCGAGGCCAACGCCGCAGCCGGCGCCCCCGCAGCGCACGACGCCGACGCCGAAGCCGCGGCCGACGACGCGGACTCGCCCACGGATGCGGACATGCCCCCGATCGAGTCGCTCGACGGCGACAGCGACTACAGCCAGTTCATGTCACCGGGCGTCTCGGATTCGCTGCGCCGGATGGCCTTGCGCAAGCTCTTCGGGATGTCGGGCTTCAACATCCGCGACGGCCTGGACGACTACGACGAGGATTTCACCCGGTACCAATCCCTCGGCGACACCGTGACCTCCGACATGAAGTATCACGCCGAGCGGCGCGCCCGTCTTGCCGAGGAGGAACGCGCACGGACGGCAGCGGCGAACGACGACGAAGCGCCGGCGGAATCCCGCTCCGACACCGATCCGGGCGCCGCGTCGCAGGCCGACGCGGGCGAAGCCGAGGCGCGCGGCGACGATCTGGACCCGCAGACACGCGGCCACGACGATGACGAGGATGCCCCCCATGAACTCGGTTGATCCCGCGGCAGCGCTACCCGCCCTCAGTGGCGACGGCCAGGCGCGTCGCCAGGCGCTAGACGCCCTGCCGGCGAGCCTGAGCGCCGGCCCCGAGGGCGCCGAATCGGTAAGCTATCGCTCTGCGGGGCGCGCGCTGGTGGTCGGGCCGGCGAGCGTCGCCGTGGCCGCGGCCGAGCGGCTGCGCGAGACCCTCGACACCTATGCGCTGTTGACCGACGCCGCGGGCGCGACCATCGAGCACCCCGACGTGGGCGCACTCGGGGCACGCGCCCTGCGCGCCCGCCGGACTGAGACACACGGCCATCTGGGGGCATTCCGAGTCAGTGTCCAATCCGGCGACGGCGAAACCGAGCTCGCCCACAAGTTCGGTTTCGAGGCCGGCGCCACATTCGACCTGGTGCTCGACCTCGAGGATCCGCCGAGCCTCTCCCAACAGAAACTGCCGCCGGGCTACTTCGCCCCGCGGGGCGCCGAGGATCTGGAGCAGGCGATTGCGGACATGGCGGAACTGGTTGGGGAGTTCGAGAAGCCGCGCTACTTCGAGTATCGCGCCGAGCTGTGCGCACACGGCAGCCGCGGCCAGAGCGGCTGCACGCGCTGTCTCGATGCATGCGCCACCGGCGCCATCCGCTCGGCCGGCGATCTGATCGAGGTCGATCCCTACTTGTGCCAGGGCTGTGGCAGCTGCTCCACGGTTTGCCCTTCCGGCGCTATTACCTACGCCTGGCCGCCCGCCGAGACGGTCGTGGATGCGCTGCGACGCATGCTGCGCCAGTACCGCGATGCAGGGGGCGGCCAGCCGGCCGTGCTGTTCCATGACGGCGAGACCGGAGCCGAGTCGATCGCCGCATGGCGCGACGAGCTGCCCGAGTCACTGCTGCCGGTCGCCGTCGAAGACGTCGGCTCCATCGGCTTGGAGATCTGGTTCGCCGCCCTCGCGTATGGCGCCAGCGCCGTTTACCTGCTGGTACCGTCCGCGACGCCGGTGGCTGAACGCGAAGCGACCGCGGCCCAGATCGGCCACGCCCGGACGATACTGAGCGGCATGGGCTACCCCGCAGAACGGGTGGCGATGCTCACGCCCGATGCGAGCCCCGCCGAGCTCGGCGCAGCCGAGCCACTGACCGAGGTGCCGGCGACATTCGCCGGCCTCGGCGGCAAGCGCGAGGTCTTCGGCCACGGGCTGCGCCACCTGCACGCCCACGCCCCCGGGCCGGTGGAATCCTGCACATTGGCGCCGGACGCCCCTTTCGGGGCGATCGAGGTCGACGGCGATGCCTGCACGCTCTGCATGGCCTGCGTCTCGGTCTGTCCACCGAGTGCGCTGATCGGTGGCGGCGCCGAGCCACGCCTGCTGTTCCGCGAAGACCGGTGTCTGCAATGCGGGCTATGCGCGCCGACCTGCCCGGAGGACGCGATCACCCTCGTGCCGCGCATGGACTACGCCGCCCACGTCGAACCCGGCGAGCAGGTGCTCAACGAGGAGGAGATGCACCACTGCCCGGGCTGCGGCAAACCCTTCGCCACACGCAAGGTCATCGAGACCATGGAGCAGCGCCTCGCCGGGCACTGGATGTTCCAGGACGAGACGGCGCGCCAACGGCTCTACCTGTGCGAGGACTGCCGCGTCCGCTCGGCGATGAGCGAAGGTAGCGGCGTCACGCCCTACCGGTGACCTGCGCGCTTGGACCGCCCATGACGACCACGGCGCTCGAGCTACCGACAGCCTATTCCCCGGTCATACCGGCAAGCGCAGACGACGCGCGGGCCGAGGCCGTGCGTCGTGCCCGCGCCGGCGAGCCCGAGGGCACGTTGGTGTGGGTCGCCGCGCCGAGTGCGCCCCGCGCACGCCTCGGACGGCCGTGGCTCGCCCCCACCGAGAGCGAGCAGCTCCACGCCGCCTTGATTCTGCGCCCCGACCTGCCCGCAGCGACCTGCGCCGAGCTCGCCGTGGCGGCGGTGCTGGCGATCGCGCGCGCGCTCGCCGACGCCGTTGAGCCGGCCACGGAGCTGCATTACCGCTGGCCCAACGACCTGCTGCTCGACGCGGGCAAGGCGGCCGGGGTGTGGCTGGAAGGCGAAGGCACGGCCGATTCGGTGGATTGGCTGGTGATCGCCTGGGCCGTGAACACGGGCGCGCCGCCCGAGGAGCTGGGCTTCGAGGCGGCCGGCATCGCCCGCGAGGGCCGAACCGAGGCGCCCGATCGCGGGGCCATGCTGCAATCGATCGCGCGCCACCTGCTTGCCTGGATCGAACAGTGGGACGAGGGCGAATTCGCCCCGCTACGCGACAGCTGGCGCGGGCGGCTGCTGCTGGGCGAGCCGATCGCGCTCACGCTGGCGGACGGCACGCGTGTGAGCGGTACCGCGGAGGACATCGACGCCGATGGCGCGCTTGCCGTGCGGACCGAATCCGGCCTACGCCGGATCACGTTTGCGGAGTTTTTCGGCCTTCCCGGGGCGAGCGATGGATGAGGGCGTCTTCTGCATCGATCCGCCCGGTGTCGACGCGCCGGTGCATCGCTTCGGCGACGGCGACTACGGCCTCACCGACATCCCCGAGCTCATGCTGGTCGGACGCATCAGCGCCGATCCGGACGGCCGCGAGCGCATCGTTCTGACCGCACGCGAGATCGGCGAACTCAAGACCTTCGCCGACGCCTACAGCTTCGACTTCGAAGAAGACCTGATCACCCTCTGCCTCGACCTCCACCGCTTCGCCTGCGAACGCCCCACGTCTGAGTTCACCTTCGTCGCCGTGCTTTAGAACCACGGATGAACACGGATAGACACGGATGCTGCCGCGAAAAGAACGACGGCGCAGCGGATCTTCGCTGCCGCGCCAATGCCTTGGCAGCGCCTTGCACCTGGTCAGGTGACGGAGCAGCTCACTTTGGCTGTCGCACAGACCAGTCGGGTTCTCGCCGGGTTTTGCGACGCACGCTGTAATTTCGTCGGTGCATCCTGCCAGGTCGCCCTCGGGCATTGGTGTTGATGTGCCTGCGCTTTCGACAGTACTGCGCATCAGCGAAGCTTCGATAAGCGCGCCACATACGCGCTGCAGCATCCGTGCCTATCCGTGTTCATCCATGGTTCCTGAACAAAAAGAGGCCGGCGGTGGACCGCCGGCCGTGAAAGTTATTGTTGTTGCGGCAGCGCCTAGTCGGGCGGGCGCTGGGCGGGGCCGTGAGCCGGACCGCCGCCGGGTGCGGGCTCTTCTTCGGGCGGCGCGCCCGCATGGCCCTTCACCTCGTCGAGCCAAAGGTCGTGGTGCTGGCGAGCCCATTCCTCGCTGACGTAACCGGTGGCCATGCCCTCGAACGCGCCCTCGGTCCCGAGCGTGCCGATGTAGACGTGGCCGAGCGCCAGCGCGACCCAGCCGATCGAGACGACCGCATGGATCAGGCTCGAGGCCTGCATCACCGCGCGCGACTGCTGGAAGTTCGGGAAGTCGAGAATCAGGCCGGTGACGCAGACGACCACGCCGGCCGTGGCGATGAACCAGAACCAGACTTTCTCGCCGCCGTTCATGCGCCCGGCGGAGGCATGCCCCTTGCCGATCAGCCCGCCGCCCTTCTTGAACCACTCCCAGTCGTTGCGGTTGGGGATGTTGTGCTTCATCCAGCTGACCAGGATCAGCAATACGCCCACGGTGAAGAACGGCCCCACCAGGTTATGGCTCGATTTCGCCACCGCTGCCCAAGCGGCGAACCCTTCGTGGCCCATTAGCGGAATCAACACCGCGCGCCCGAACAAGAGACTCAGCCCGGTGATGGCCAGGACGATAAACGTGATCGCCGTGAACCAGTGCAGGGCGCGTTCCCATCCGGCCCAGCGCTTGACGCGATTGCCGCTGGGTCTCTCCTCCAGGCGGTTGCGACCGAAGAAGGTGTGGAACAGCCCGATCCCCAACACCGCAAGTGCAATCAACCAGGGCGTCAAGCCCGCCACCGGGCCGTTGCGCCCCTGACGCCAGTTCTCGCCACTGCCTTGGATCAGGACGTTGGTGGTAAACGGCCCCGAGGCGGAGGTGTAGCCGCCCTGCCCTTCGCGGGCACCGGTCCAGGTTTCGCTACGCGGGTTCTGCTGCCACGCCGGCTCGTCCTGCGCCTGCGCAACGTAGACGTAGCCGCCGAGCGGTGCGACCACCGCGCCCACGAGGATCGCCACAAGGCTCCAGCCGAGCGCGCGGCGGTGCACACGCCGCGTCCGCGATTCGTTGCTGCCCGTCACTTTGGACATGCCCGGATCCCCCTTCGGTGATATGGCCCGCGTCCCGTTGTCACGGAGGCGTGGGATGCATCGGCGGTCGCGTTGCCGGCCTGCGATCGCCTTCGAGTTGCAGGAGCCATCGCGCCTCCCTTACCGGTCCCGCGCGGCGATGTCGAAGCGCTCGGTGAGCTGCTGCTGCAGCTCGCCCGATTGGAGCTTTGCAGTCAGCGGATCATCCGAGCCCTTGTAGACGCCGGGTTCGTACCGGGTCATGCCGATATCCTCGTAGCAGCCGCCGAGCACCAGCATGCCCATCGCGAGCAAGCCCAGCGCCGAGAGCCGCCACGTCGGTGAGCTATGCACGTAACGCATCATGCCCCCGAGCCATAGGCTTCTTGCCAGCCCCAGGTGTCCGGCCGGCCGGAGCGCTTCATTACCCGCGACAGATAGATCTCGGAGACCATGTCGCCGTCACCGGCCAACAACGCCTTGGTCGAGCACATCTCGGCACAGGCGGGCAGCTTGCCTTCGGCCACGCGGTTGGCCCCGTACTTCTGGTATTCGGCGTCCGTGTTGTCGTCTTCCGGTCCGCCGGCGCAGAAGGTGCATTTATCCATCTTGCCGCGATCGCCGAAGGCGGCATTCTCGGGGAACTGCGGCGCCCCGAACGGGCAGGCGTAGAAGCAGTAACCGCAGCCGATGCACATGTCCTTGTCGTGCAGGACGATGCCGTCGTCGGTGGTGTAGAAGCAGTCGACCGGGCAAACGGCGGCGCAGGGGGCGTCGGTGCAGTGCATGCAAGCGACCGACACCGACTTCTCGCCGGATTTGCCGTCCTCGAGCGTTACCACCCGCCGCCGGTTCACCCCCCAGGGCACCTCGTTTTCGTTCTTGCACGCAGTCACGCAGGCGTTGCATTCGATGCAGCGCTCGGCGTCACACAGGAATTTCATTCGGGCCATTGCTGTTCTCCTCGCGTGATCCGCTCTACGCCGCCGTGATCTGGCACAGCGTGGACTTGGTCTCCTGCATCTGCGTGACCACGTCGTAGCCGTAGGTCGTCGCGGTGTTGCAGGCCTCTCCGCGCACCACCGGGGCGGTGCCCTCGGGATAGCGATCCACCAGGTCTTGGCCCTGGAACCAACCGCCGAAGTGGAAGGGGGTCCAGACCACACCGCGGCCAACGCGCTCGGTGATCATGGCCGCCACCTTGATGCGCCCACCCTCGGGGCCCTCGAGCCAGACCCACTGACCGTCGCGGACTCCGCGGTCGTTGGCGTCGGCCGGATTGATCTCAACGAACATCTGCTGCTGCAACTCGGCCAGCCATGGATTGGACCGCGTTTCCTCGCCGCCGCCCTCGTACTCGGTCAGGCGGCCGCTGGTGAAGGCCAGCGGGTAGTCCTGCGAGTAGTCCGTCGACTGGATCGAGGCATACCGGGTCGGCAGCCGGTAGTGCGCCCGGACGTCGTCGACCGTGGGGTAGCGTTGGGTGAGGTCGTGGCGCTGCGTGTACAGCGGCTCGCGATGCACCGGGACCGGGTCCGGGAAGGTCCATACGATGGCGCGTGCCTTGGCGTTGCCGAATGGCGAGCATTCGTGGCCGATGGCGACGCGTTGGATCCCGCCGGAAAGGTCGGTCTTCCAATTCACCGAGTCGAGCTGGGCCCCATCGCTGCCGGACGAGTAGCTCACCTGGTCGGGATCGACGTTCTCGTCGACGCCGGCGACGCGGGCGATCGTCTGCATCTCCGCGGAGGTCAGCTCCCGATGCCAGCCGAGCTGGCGCAACATCCGGAAGGTGAACTCGGGATAGCCGTCACGGATCCCGGACTCCTGCCCCCAGGAGTTCTCCGCCAGGATGTTGGTGCCGTTGTGTTCGACGCCGAAGCGGGCCCGGAACGTCAGCCCGCCCTGCGAGACCGGCAGGCTCGGGTTGTAGAGCACGTGCGTGCCCGGATGGTTCATGTCGGGCGTGCCCCAGCAGGGCCACGGCAGGCCGTAGTAGTCGCCGTCCGCCGGACCGCCCTTGGCCCGTAGCGTCGTGGTATCGAACGTGTGGCGATGCTGCGCGTGCGTTTTGAGGCGTTCGGGGCTCTGCCCGGTGTAGCCGATGGTCCAGGTACCCCGGTTGATCTCGCGCAGCGTATCCTCCGGGCTCGGCATGCCATCGTCCTCGATCGAGATGTTCCTGAACATCTCTTCGGCGAAGCCGAACTTCTGCGCGAACAGGTAGAGGATCTCGGCGTCCGTCTTCGACTCGAACAGCGGGTCGATGACCTTCTCACGCCATTGCAGCGAGCGATTCGAGGCCGTCGCCGACCCCCTCTGCTCGAACTGCGTGCAGGTCGGCAGGAGGTAGGTGTTGTTGCGCCGCTCGCTCATGACCGCCAGGTGGGTCGGATACGGGTCGGAGACCACGACCAGATCCACATTCTCCAGGGCCTCCTTCATCTCGGGACCGCGGGTCTGACTGTTGACCGCGTGCCCCTGGAAGAAGATGGCGTGGAAGTTGTCGCGCTGGGAAAGGTTATTGCGATCCTCGAGGATGCCGTCGATCCAACGCGACACCGGGATACCCGGCATGTTCATGGTGTAACCCATGTCGCCGCCGCCGGAATCGTACTGCTCGTTGGTATCGAAGCGGCCGCGCAGCCACTCGTAGTCGACGTCCCAGACGCGGGCCCAGTGCTGCCAAGCGCCTTCGGACAGGCCGTAATAACCCGGGAGCGTGTGGGCGTTCGGACCGACGTCCGTTGCGCCCTGGACGTTGTCATGGCCGCGGAAGATGTTGGCCCCGCCGCCCTCGACACCGATGTTGCCGAGCGCCAGCTGCAGCACGCAGTAGGCGCGGGTGTTGTTGTTGCCGATGTGGTGCTGCGTGCCCCCCATGCACCACACGAGGGTGCCGGGGCGATTCTCGGCCAGGGTCTGCGCCGCCTGGTACATCTCCTCGCGCGGCACCCCGGTGACGTCCTCGACGACATCGGGCGTCCAATTCGCCACTTCCTCGCGGATCTGGTCCATGCCGTAGACGCGGTTGTTGATGTACTCGGTGTCCTCCCAGCCGTTGTCGAACACGTGCCACAGCAGGCCCCAGGTGAAGGCGACGTCGGTCCCGGGGCGGATGCGAAGGTACTGGTCCGCGTGTACCGCCGTCCGAGTCAGGCGTGGGTCGGCCACGAGCATCTTCGCGCCATTCTCCTTCGCGCGCAGGATGTGCTGCATCGCCACCGGGTGCGCCTCGGCGGCGTTCGAGCCGATGAAGATCATCGACTTGGAGTTGTGCATGTCGTTGTAGGAGTTGGTCATCGCACCGTAGCCCCAGGTGTTGGCTACGCCGGAGACCGTGGTCGAATGACAGATACGCGCTTGGTGGTCGCAGTTGTTCGTGCCCCAGAAGGCGGCGAACTTGCGCTGCAGATACGAGCCCTCGTTGCTCGCCTTGGAGGATCCGCACCAAAACACCGAGTCGGGGCCGGAACTCTCGCGGATCTCGAGCAGCTGGTCGCCGATCTCGTTGACCGCCTGATCCCAGGAGATGCGCTTCCAGCTGCCATCGACCAGCTTCATCGGGTACTTGACCCGCTTTTCGCCATGGCCGTGCTCGCGCACCGAAGCGCCCTTGGCGCAGTGACCGCCAAGGTTGAACGGTGAGTCGAAGTCCGGCTCCTGGCCGGTCCAGACGCCGTTTTGCACTTCGGCGATCACGCCGCACCCGACCGAGCAGTGGGTGCATACGCTGCGCCGGATCTCGGCCTCCACGCCCGACTTGCGGGTGAGGTCGGGCGCCTCGGCCGCCTCGGCGCGCCGCATCAACGTCGGCGGCAGGCTCGTGGCAGCGGCTGCGCCGCCGACGGAAAGACCGGAACGGCGCAGGAATTCACGCCGATCCACCTGCTCGTCGAGGGCGCCCGGCGCCCCGGCCTGAGCATTGCTGCGCTTGCGGATTAGTTTCATGGCTTTGTCCCCGCTTGCGTCGCGTCAGCCGCGCGCCGTGTCGTAGTACCTGCGAATGTGGCTGGTCTCGCGATAACCGGCCGCCTTGGGCGCGGGCGCGCTAGACGTAGGCGTGCCGGCCTGCACGGGACCTTGGCGCAAGAGCAAAGCGCCCGCGCCTCCGGCAATCCCGAGGCCCGCCAGGGTCCGGAAGAAGACGCGGCGATCGCCGCGGACGTTGTCGGGCTGATCTGGCTTCATCGTGCTCGCTCCCCTCGTTCTCGGCCGCCGATCCGCGGGCGGCCCGTGTCATGCCATGGCCCTACGCCTATCGGCGCGTCAGGGCTCGCTCGCCTGCAGCCAGGCGCGCTCGAAGTTCATGAACGCGGCGCCGAGCCGGCCGACCGCGACGTAGAAATCCGCCGTCTTGGCGGCCTGCATGTCGGCGAACAGGGTCGCCATCCACGAATCGACGTGCTCGCGAAAGAACAACCGCTGGGTGGGCTCGTCCTGCCCCGTGTCCGGGTCGGCGAGCATGCCCATGACCTCGGCCAGTGCCGCCGCGTTGTCCTCGGGCTCGCAGGTGTCGGTCTGGCGCTGGAATCCAAGCGTCTGCAGATCGCGCCGCAACTGGACCAATGGACGGTCCATGAGGAAGCCGGTGCGATACCACGAGCCATAGGGCACGAGCTCGCCGCGGCCGATCCCGATGAAAAGAGCGTGGAATTCGTCGTCGAGCGCGACAGGCTCGGCGACTTGCGCGGCGTCGCGCAGCGCCCTCCAGGCGGCAGCGAGATCGTCTTCGGCTGGGGCGGATCCGCCCACATCGATGTGGGCGAGGGCCTCGAGCGCCGGGGCGTCGGGCGTCTCGCGTAGCAATCTCGCGAGCAGTGCCCACGTACGGCAGCGAAGGCCGTTGGCCTCACGATCGCTCCCCGGTGCGGCGGGGGCCGGACCGGCAGCCTGGGCTGGCATTCCAGGCTCCATAATCCTCCCGGGCGGGTGCCCGACTTAGTGGCTTTTCGTTTGCAGGAGAAAAATAGATCTTTTTGTGAATGCTTGTCAAAGATCTGACATGGCAGTAGGCATACGGACACGCTTCCCCCGGACCGCAGAGCGGCCAGGACGAGTGGACAGGGGGATGAGAAATGGAGCTGGCGACAGGGGTCGAACCTGCGACCTGCTGATTACAAATCAGCTGCTCTACCAACTGAGCTACGCCAGCCCGGGAAGGGGCGGCCGTCAGGAGCCCGCCCGCGGCCGCCGGAGCCGATTGTATGAGGCCCTTCGTGCCGGGGCAATCGCCTCCGGTCCGCCGGACCTCAGCGGCTCAGCTCTCCTGTGTGACCCCGTCCGGGCACGGCCGTTCGAGGCGTTGCAGTGGCTGCTCGGACGCCAGGGAATCGACGAAATCCCCCGTCACCTGGCCTTGCGGGTCGCGGAAGTCGTGCCAATAGCGGGTGCGGCTGCGCGTGCGCACCCGGATCTCGGCGTCGAATCCGAGCTGTGCGAGCTCGTCCATGTGGCGCTCGGCGAACGCCTTTCGCTGGAATAGCCCCACGGAGACGGCGTTCCGCAACTCGGGCTCGGAGACGATGATGTAGTAGTCCTCGATGCCCTCGCGCGCCAATTCGCGCGCGGTCGCCAGGGCCTCCTCGGCCGAGGGTAGCGGCGGAAGCAGGACCTGATAGCCCGTGGCCTCTTCCTCTGAGGTGCTGCGTTGACTCGCTGCGAGGCCGGCCTGCGCCAGACGCGAATGGGCGGCCTCGGCGTTGGCCGGATCGCTGAACGGGCCAACCGTGAAGCAAGCGCCCGCCGCGCCGGCGGTCCGGCTCGCCGAGTCCTCGTTCAGCCGGCTCAGCGAACCGATGTCGGGCGGCGAGCCCGCTTCCGCCGGCGCCCAGCCCGGCGTACCGGCGAGCTGCCAACCGGCCAGCGCGAGATTCGCGAGCAACAGCAGCAACGCTACCCAGCGCATTGGTCCTCCCGCGCCACAAGCAGGCCCCGCATGGTCAGCAATGGGTCGTGGCGCCAGCATGGGCCCAGACACGTGGCGAGCGCGTGCCCGTCGCCGCCGGTCAGTAGATAGACCGGCTCGTCGAGGGCGGCCCCGACGCTGCGCGCCACGCGTTCGCAAGCGCCGACATGGGCCTCCCAGGTGCCCCCGGCCAGGGCCGCGCGGGTTTCATTCGACGGTAGCGCGGCGCAATCGGCGGCGGCATGGGGCAGCGCCGGCGCTGCGCCGGCGAGACCCGCACGCGTGGCCGCCAGACCTGCGAAGATGGCGCCGCCGATATGCTCGCCATCGGCGCGCAGGCCGTCCACCGTCACGGCGGTGCCTGCGTCCACCATGACGGCGTCGCGCGCGCCGACCCATGTGCGTGCGCCAAGGAGATTGGCCCAACGATCGGCACCGAGGGCCGAAGGCTCACGGTAGGCGTTGCGTACCGCGCCGGTTTGCGCCTGGGGACGGATCGCCAACGCCTCGAGTGCCCAGCGCGCCGCGACCCAACGGCACAGCTCGGCCGCGGTTTCGGCGCTGGCGACACTGCAATACACCACCTCGCGCGGCACCAACCCACGCCAGGCGCGCTCGAACTCGTCGGCCCCGGCCCGGCCCAGCCCGTAGGGCCCATCCAGAACGCCATCAGCATACCAGGCCCACTTGGGGCGGCTATTGCCCAGATCCACGAGCAATCTCATGGGGCGGTCCGAACGCTGACATCGCCGGAGAGAAAGCGACGCATGCCGGCCGCGGTTTGCAGCTGCAGCGCCCCCGCGCTGTCGATTCCGGCGGCAACCCCGGTCATCACGCCATCCGGTGCGTCCAGGGATACGGCACGCCCGTAGAGGGTGTCGAGCTCGTGCCAGGGCGCGAGAAACGGCGCGAGCCCCGCCCCGTCGAAGCGGTCGAACGCCGCGACCAGGGCGCGCATCAACGCACCCGCGAGCAGGCTGCGGCCCGGCGGCTCGGGGGCCGCCCGGCGCAGGTCCATCGCGTGCGGCATGGCCACGGCGGGCGCGTC
This sequence comes from uncultured Ectothiorhodospiraceae bacterium, assembly GCA_964625925.1. Lineage (GTDB taxonomy): Bacteria > Pseudomonadota > Gammaproteobacteria > XJ16 > Halofilaceae > Halofilum. The sequence goes on from CAZVBX010000052.1 coordinate 13,320, forward strand.
GGCCAGGTCGTAGTTCAGGCCAAGGCCCACGATGGCGCGCGTCGGGCCGCTCGATTCGCCGGCGAGTTCGACCAGAATCCCCCCGAGCTTGGCGTCCCCGACCTGGATATCGTTCGGCCACTTGAGCCCCAGACCGCCAACGCCATGCGCCGCGAGCTCGCTCGCCGCTGCCACACCAGCGACCAGGGCGAGACCGAGCAGCCCCGACGGCGGCTGCTCGAACCGCCGCGCCAACGAGAACGTGATGCTGCCACCGGCGCGGGCATGCCAATCACGCCCCCGCCGGCCGCGGCCGGCGGTCTGGTGTTCGGCAATGCACAAAGATGCCCGGCCATCGGCGGCGAGCGGCCAGTCGGCGATGCGCGTGTTGGTCGAGCCGACCTCGCCGCAGAGCTCCAGCGCCTCGATCCGCGCCGCTTGCGGCCTCAGCTCGGCGGCGATGCTCTCACGGCACAGCGGGGTCGCTCCGGAGGCCAGCCGATAGCCCACGCCACGGCGCGCCTGAATGGGCCAGCCCGCGGCCCGCAGCCGCCGCACATGCTTGGCGACGGCTGCGCGCGACATCCCGCACTCAGCCGCCAAGCCCTCGCCCGAGCAGGGCCGGCCCGCTGCCAGGCGTTGGAGGATGTGATCCTGCACGTCGTTCATGCCCACTCACCGAGCCAGGCGCTTCGCCGTGCGGCGGTTTCGCCCGAGGCGTCGCTCCAAGCGAGCCGGCATTCCTCGGCCGGCGCTTCGTCCAGGGTCATCACCATCTCCTGCAGGCGGTCGCCGCGAAGCACGTGCACGCTCAGCGGCGCTCCCGCCGGCAGGCGCTGGAGCCAGGCGCCGAGGGTCGCGGCCGGCAGGTGAACGCCGTCGACAGCGACGATGAGATCGCCGGGGGCCAACCCGGCGCGCTGGGCCGCCCGGCCCTGGTACACCTGCTGCAACCGTGGGAAGCGCCCATCGTCGCGGAACCCCGCGCCGAGGTGGGGTGAGTACTCGCCGTTGGGCTGGGCACGGTCCCAATGCAGCTCGATGCCGAACGGTGCGAGTAGCCCGGATAGGTCGAGATCGCGCGTCGAGCGCAGTGCAGCGTCGAAAAATTCCTGCAGGTCCAAACCACTTACCTCGGCCGCCAAACGCTCGATGCCATCCTCCGGCACGCCCTCCCCGGTTCGCCCGTAGCGCTCCCAAAGGGCGCGCATGACGTCATCGAGGCTACAAGCGCCGTTGGTGCGTAAGCGCAAGGTCAGATCGAGCGCCAGTGCCGCCAGGGCGCCCTTGGCGTAGTAGCTCACGATCGCGTTGGGGGCGTTCTCGTCCGCCTTGTAGAACCGGGTCCAGGCGTCGAAGCTCGATTCGGCCAGGGTCTGGCGCAGCCGGCCGCTGCCGCGATGCACCCGCGTGATGGTGCGTGCCAGGCGCCGCAGCCAGTCAGCCGCCGATAGCAGGCCCGAGCGGCACAGGGCGAGATCGTCGTAATACGAGGTGATCCCTTCGAATGCCCACAGCAGCGTCGTGTGGACCTCGCGCGACAGGTCAGGCGCTGCGAATACGGCCGGACGGATGCGCTTGACGTTCCACAAGTGGAAATATTCGTGACTGCATAACCCGAGTAGCTCCTGATAGGCCTCGCGTGCCGGCGGGTCCCCCGGCAGCGGCAGACTCGCCCGAGCGACCTCGAGCACGGTCGAGGCGCGGTGCTCCAGCCCGCCGTAGCCTTGCGGCACGAGATGCATGAAGAACACGAACTGGTCGGGCGGTAGCTCCCGGAACAGGCTCGCATGGTGCTCGCACACGGTGGCCAGGTCCTTGCAGAGGCGCTCGGCATTCACGCGCGTAGCGCCGGGGAGGACCACGCGGTGCGGCACGCCCGCGGCGGTGAAATAAAAGACGTTGCACGCGCCGAAATGAATCGGGTGGTCGATGAGCTCGTCGTAGTCGGCGGCGCGATAGGTGCCGAAGCCGGCATTGTCGACTCGTGCCGCCGGCATCGATGTGATCGCGCGCCAGTCACGCGGACAACCGTCGCGCTCGAGCACGACCTCGAACGGCCCATCGGGCTGCGCGAGCGGTCGCATGAATACGCTCGTGCCGTTGCAGAAACCACCGCTGCCATCGAGCGCCGCCGCGCGCACCGATGCGTCCCAAGCATGGACCTCATAGCGCACGCGCAGCGTTCCGCGGGTCGGGGCGCAGCGCCAGGTCTGCTTGTCGAGTTTCTCCACCGCCAATTCGCCCTCGAGCCCGCTCGCCTGCACCGCGACGACGTGCCGGGCAAAGTCGCGGATCATGTAGCTGCCCGGAATCCAGGCTGGGAGTTCCAGACGCTGCCCCTCGGGATCGGGATGCTCGATCTCGAGCACCACACCAAAAAGATGGGCCTGGGGCTTCTTCGGGCTCAGGTAGTAGCGCATCGGCTGCGGTCGTCAGGGATCTTGGCTGCGGGATTCGGAGGTCCCGTACCATACCCGCAGCGCCGGACCGGCTCCACCGGCGAAGCGCGACGCGCTGGTACAATCGTGCAGCGACGGGCTGCATGTCACGGGTGCAGCAGCGCCGGCGACCAGTTCGCTGACGTTTGGGGCGGCTGCAAAGGAAGATCTCGTTCTCGTAGCCCGCCCGTAATCGGAGTGCCGCGCGGCCAACCCGTGTGGGGGAATCTCGATGGACGCGATCAGTCTGCTCAACGGGCGCTACTCGACGCCGGCCGGCCAGCTCGCCGAACCCGCGCCCACCGACGCGGAGCTTACGACGATGCTCCGGAGCGCCGTCGCCGCGCCCGACCATGGCGGACTGCGCCCGTGGCAGTTCCGGATCATTCGGGGTGAGGCACGCGAGCGCCTGGGCGCAGTATTCGCCGAGGCGGCGCATGCCCGCGACCCGGCTTTGGGCGAGCAGGCCCTGGCTGCGCAGGCCGGCAAGCCACTTCGCGCGCCGCTGCTCATTGCGGTCGCAGCCCGTTGTGAGCCCGACCACCCGAAGATACCAGAATCCGAGCAGCTGCTTTCAGCCGGCGCGGCGGCGCAGCAGATCCAGCTGACCGCCCGCGCCCTCGGCTATGGCGCGATTTGGCTGACCGGCCCCAACGCCCATGACGCCCGGGTAACGGAGGCGCTGGGACTGGGTCTCGGCGATCGTGTGATCGCCTTCATCTACATCGGTACGGAGCGCGCGCCCGGAGCGGCCCCCCAGCGCCCGGATCCGTGGGATTTCGCGGCCGAATGGACCGAGCCCCAGAGCCACGAGACGCTATGAGTCCCCGGGGCACGCTCCCGCTCGTCGCCGCCGCGATCGCCGCCCTAGCATGCGGCGGCGTCGCCGCGAGCGGGGTCACCTACAAGTACCGCGAGGAGGATGGCACGGTCTGGTTCACCGACCGCCGCCCCAGCGGCGAGGCCATCGATAGCTACGAGTTTCTCGGTTACCGCGGGCGCCCGCCGGCATCGAGCTCCTGCAACGTGACTACAGAGGAGCTGGCGGCACGCGCGGAGCGGATTGCAACCCCATTGCAGCAGCTGGCCCAGCGCTTCGAGATGGATGACGCGTTGATCGAGGCGATGATCCGGGTCGAGTCCTGCTTCGACCCGCAGGCGGTCTCGCGCGTCGGAGCGCAAGGACTGATGCAGCTCATGCCGGCGACCGCACGCGCGCTGGATGTCACCCATCCGTTCGATGTACTGGAGAATCTCCGCGGGGGGATCGAATACTTCGCCCAGCTCAGCTCGCGCTACAACGGCGACGTCCGCCTCGCGCTGGCGGCCTATAACGCCGGGCCCACCGCCGTGGCCCGTCATGACGGCATCCCACCGTTCCCGGAGACTCAGTCCTACGTGCGCCGTGTGCTCGACCACTGGGACACGGAAGCCGAGCCATGATCGCCGCTTGCTGGAACGTTTTGCCCGCGCGACACGTGTCTAGCGGCAACTCCCTCGTCCGAGGGGACGACGCCGACACGGAGGGATGCCGGCATGACACGAAGAACCGACCGGGCCAACCTGGGCGTGACAGCGCTGGTGGCCATCGTGCTGGTCATCTCGAGCATGCGCGCGCACGCGGACCACGACCGGTTGGTCGGCTTCGCCACCAGCCCGGAGGCGCACGAGGCCGACCTTGCACTGCCGGAAGTCGCCGACGAGTGGGCGCAGCGTACCGGCGCGTCCGCCCGCTCCGTAGCGACCGCGGAGATCGCCCGCGAAATGCGCCGCGAGTTCGGTCAACAGCGGACGGAGTGGGCCCGGACCCAGCGCGGCTGGGCACCCGGTTCCGATTCCCGCCCGCGTTAAGCCCCGCCTCAGGCACAGGACGCGCCAACCATATCGCGCCGGCGCGCGCCGATGCGGCGCGAGCGCGCCCACAGAGCCCCGGATGCGGCCGATGAGCGGCCTGCTCGACCGCTTGCGGGGTGGGCCCACCACGTTCGAGCGCACCATCGCGCCTCACCTCGACGCACTCGAGCGGCTGGCGCTGCGCCTGACCGGCAACCGGCACGACGCCGATGATCTGCTACAGGACGTACTCACCCACCTTTATGCGCGGCAACGCTCACTCAGCGACGTCGATCAGCTACGTCCGTGGCTGTTGCGCGTGCTGTTTCGACGCTATGTCGATCGTTGGCGAGGGTACGGCACCAATCCTGCTAGTCCATCAGGCGACGAAGATATCGAGGCCGTCGGCGCCGAAGGCGATACGCCGGACGCCGTGTTCGAACGGGCACTTACGAGCGAGCGCCTGCAGCAGGCCTTGGACCGGTTACCTGACGCCCATCGTCACGTTTTGCTGATGCATGACGTCGAAGGGTATAGCCTGCCGGAGATCGCTACGATCATCGACGTGCCCGAAGGCACTTTGAAATCGCGCTTGCACCGCGCACGGGGCGGATTGCGCCGAGAGATCGTCGAACTCGAGGGCGGACTCTGGCCGCGGGTATCGTAAGATGGAGCGTACACCAATAATGAACGAGCACTGCGAGGAGTTCCGGGCCCTATGGTCGGCATGGCAGGCGGGTGAACTCGACGAGCGTACGGCCGCGCGCTGCGCGGCTGAGCGCGACCGCTGCGCCGCCTGCGCCCGCTATGATCGCCAAATGCGATCGATGCTCCGGGGCTTGTCGAGCCTCCCGCTGCCGGATTCGCCGGCGAGGGACTGTCGCCTACCGTCACAGCCCGCAGCGAGCCCCCGCCGCTCGGCGATTGCGGCCGGCTTTGCGGCCGCGTTCGCAGCCGGTGTGCTGGCGGCCAGCCTGCCCTGGTCGGCCCTTACCTCGGACCGGGACGTCGTGCGGGCCGAGGCCGTAGAGATCCAGCCCCAGCAGACGCAGGACATTCAAGTCGCGGTGGCGTCGCCCCGGCGGATCCGGGACGTCGAATTCACGATCGAGCTGCCGAATGGCGTCGAACTCGATGGCTACCCCGGCCAGCGGGTGGTGCGCTGGAACGGCGAGTTGTCCGCCGGGCGCAGCCGCCTGACGCTGCCCGTGCGGGTTACGGCGCCGGCCCAGCCCAGCGAGATCGTGGCACGGATTCAGCACGCCGACGGCAGCCGGGAGTTGCGGGTGCCGCTCGACGTGGTCAATGCGGGGGCGCAAGCGCCCGCGCGAATCGACGTTTCTTAGGAAGCTGCACGATGCGCGCGGCGCTGGCGAGGAGTTTCGTTGGCATGGTCCAGCACGTAAAAGGCGCGCTCATCGCGCTTACCCTATTGCCCATTATGGGTCTGGCCGCCGACGAATCGCCGACGGGTGACGAAGTCATGATGTCGGTGGTGGGCTCGGAAGAGGCGGACGAGCAGGCCTTCGTCGATGAGATCCGGCTGCCGCAACAGCCGCCCACAGCGGGCGGTCGCTCGGACGGGGCGGACAGCGGGGCCCAAGGAGAGCCCAACGGGGGACCGGCGGCGCCGGCATCGGAAGCGCGCAACGCGGCCGCCGAAGCGCGCAATTCAGCGCGCGAAACCGCGCGCGAGAATCGCGGGGGCCGCCCCGATGGCGCCGGTCGCCCGGATAACCCGGGGGGCGGACGGCCGGATGATCCCGGCAGGGGACAACCGGACAACCCGGGAGGCGGACGGCCGGATGACCCCGGAGGGGGGCAACCGGACAACCCGGGCGGCGGACGGCCGGATGACCCCGGCGGTGGGAACGGTCCAGACTAAGCGCTCCCTCTCGGTAGTACGCTGCACGAATGCCTCCAGCAAGGTTCTCGGACCTTTGATTCCGGACCACGTAGATACCATTGCCCCATTCACTCGCCCTATTCACGACCGCGATTCTGCTCGCCTTCGTCGCGGCCGTGGCCGCCGCGGACGATCGCCGGCCCTTCGAGCGGGGTGTCGAAGCGGCGCGTGCCGGTGACTACCGCGAGGCCGTGGCGGCCTTCCAAGCAGCCCTCGACGCCGGCGTCGACACCCCCGCACTGCATTTCAATCTCGGGGTGGCGCTCTATCGGCTGGGCCGCCTCGACCAATCCGTCCCCTTTTTGCGGCGCGCGGCGCAGTCGCAAGCCATGGGCGGACCGGCCGCTTACAATCTCGGCCGCATCGCACGTGAGGGTGGCGATGAGAAGGCGGCCATGCGGTGGTTCGAGCAAGCGGCCGAGCGTGCACAGACGGAGGCCGTTCGTGCACGCGCCCTGGCTCAGCTAGGGCCGCAACGGGACGGGACGGTCAGGGGGACGCTCGGGATCGGCGCGGGATACGACAGCAATATCGACCTCACCCCTGCCGACTCGGGCGTCAGCCGCGAATCGGACGAGTTCGCCCTGGTCGAGGCGTACCTCCAAGCGGACTGGAGCGAGCAGGGCTATCTCTTCGGTGCCGCCTACGGCGAGCGCTACCGCGACGCGGACGACTACGACCTCACGGCCATCCAGGCCGGCGCCGGCTGGCGCGGTGCCGCGGATCCGTGGCCGAGCCATCGAGCGACCTTGCGCCAGACACGCTTCGGAGGCGAGGCATTCGAGAACGCCGTGCGCTGGGATGCGCGCATGCGCTACGACACCGCAACCGGCAGCGCCGGTATCGAGCTCGGTCTGGCGGGCCTCGATGGCGCCGACGGCTACGATCATCTCGATGGCCACCGCTGGCGCCTCGCGGCCGAGTGGGAGCAGGACGTCCTGGGCGGACGGGGGTCTGTCGCCTACCGGCTCACCGGGGTCGAGCGGGACGATTTCGCCACCGCCGGCGTCTTCTACAGCTACAGTTATCGGCGCCACCGGATTGAAACGACGTATGAACTAGCGCTGGCGGACGGTCGGGACCTGAAGCTCACCGCGAGCGGGGCCCGCTACCGCTACGCGGATCTCGAGATTCGCGACGGCGACCGACTCGGCCGCCGCAGAGAAACCGATCTGCAACTCAGCGCGGCGCTCGAACAGCCTCTAACGGCAGACTGGCGCATCGTGGGAAGGGCGACGGCACACGAGCGCCGCGCCAACCTCGACCCCTACTCCTACGAGCGATCGGTGTTCACGCTGCGCGTTACGCGCGATCTCTAGCGTGCTGTCTCGTAACTGCGTCTAATCGCCATCGGTCGGCTGGCGGCGGCGTGCCGCGCAAGGGCGCTGTCATTGCGCGCCACCTCATCGAACGAGCCGAACCCCATATGTTCGCAGACACAACGGAACCACGCCTCTTTTCTTGTCTGCGCTGCCCTTTGGCCCAGTCCCGTCCGGCGCGACAGGCCAAAAAAAAGCCCCGAACGTGTGGGCGTCCGGGGCTTACATGAGATGCCTGGCGGTGACCTACTCTCGCATGGGGAAACCCCACACTACCATCGGCGCAGAGCAGTTTCACTTCCGAGTTCGGAATGGAATCGGGTGGTTCCCACTCGCTATTGCCACCAGGCAGACCGGTGACTCCGCCGGCGAACCGACGGAACAACATTCGGGATATCAAGTCTCGCGAAGGCGCGATGCGTTGCGTGTCGCCGCCCAACTGCTTGGGCGTTATATGGTCAAGCCTCACGGTCAATTAGTAC
>CAZVBX010000053.1:0-20835 GCA_964625925.1 uncultured Ectothiorhodospiraceae bacterium
GTTCGGCCTCGACGATGGATTGCTTCGTCGCCTTCGGCTCCTCGCAAAGACCTCGAGATGGGCCTCGATGGCGGGCGGTGACGGCGGCTACCGCTGGACGAGGCGCTCCAGGTCGCGCTCGATCTCGCCGATGGGGGCGTCCTGGCGCGCAAGTAAGCGGATTTCGCCGTCGCGGTCGAAGATGTAGGCGGCCGAGGAGTGGGAGACGTCGTAATAACCCTGCTCGTCCGGCTCGCCATAGCCGAACGTGGCGCGGTAGCGCTTCACGAGATCGCGCAGCGTGGGCTCGGCGCCGCGCAGGCCGACGAACCGGCCGCCGAAGGCGCTGACGTACTCGCGCAATCGCTCGCGGGTGTCGCGCTCGGGATCGACGCTGACGAACAGCACGCGCACGTCCTCGGCGGCGCCGTCCATCGCCTGCAGCGCCTGCGAGAACTTCTGCAACGTCATCGGGCAGATATCGGGACAGTTGGTGAAGCCGAAGAACAGCACCGTCACCCGGCCCCTGTAGTCATCCGCGGTCACGGTCGCGCCGTCGGCGGCGCGCGTCAGCTCGAACTGCAGGTCCGGCATGAGGCCGGAGACGTCACGCAGCTCCCATTCCGGCTCCTGGGCGCACCCGACCAGGGCAAGCGCCAGCACCGCGCCCAGCCCCACCAGCCGAGCCCGCGGGCGGTGTAGACCCAACCGTCGCCACTTCATCGATATCATCCTTCCACGGCCGCCGCCGCGGGCGCGCCCGCACGCGCGCTCTCGCGCAGCCAGAGCCGGAAGACGACCAGGGCGCCGATCACGCTCATCATGGCCGCCGGGATCCAGGTAATCAGACCGCCCAGACGCTGGTCGGTCATGGGGCTGAGCGGCCACGCCCGGCCGCAAACCGAATACACGTCGTATAGCTCGACATTGGCGAGCCCCACGTAGGCGCCGAGCGCGATCTGCGGAATCATCACCATCCAGAGCATGAGAATCCGTGTGCCGAACCCGAGCCCGCCGTCGAGCCGTCCGCGCGGATCCACGATCAACCACCAGAAGAGCAGCCCCTCGAGGAACACCGAGGCGTTCATCACCCGGTAGAGCTGCTGCGACAGCATGGCGTCGAAATGCAGCTCGGGCATCATCCAGAAGTAGATGATGCCGACGAACAGGAACGACGCGATCGCCGGCTGCTGCAGCACTCGGTACGGCACGCGCACCAGTGGGTGCGCGAGCACTCGCCCGGCACGCGCCCTGGGCCCGGCGGACAGCGCATACGGCAGCACCTCGTGGGGGCGCCCCAGCACCATCAAGAACGGCGCCAGGTGGTGCAGCCCCAGGTGCTGGGCGCGATGCACCCAGAACATGTACTGGGCCAGATAGTCGATATAGGTGTGCATCGCCGCGTAGGTGAGCGCCAGACCCACATAGAACGCGATCGCCGGCGCCACGGCGACGGGCAGCCCGGCGGCGCGCCGTGCCCGCAGACCGCGGCCATAGGCCAGCGCCGCGAGCGCGCAGAAGGCGACGACCTCCGGATAGAACTCGTAGGGGGCGAGATATTCGAGCACGGCTTGGACCGGCGCCGATGGGCGGGTCGGGCGATGACGGAACGGGCGTTATGGTATCAAAGTTATGACCGTGCTCGCGGCTTGCGGTTCCCCGCCCCGCCGTTGCGGCCGGGACACGCACGCCGTTGGTCGGGCTATAGCCCGACCTGCACTGATGCGACGGCGCACGTCAGAGCAGCGCGGCGAACAGGGTCGCGATCCCCAGGAAGGAGAAGAAGCCGGCCACGTCGGTGACGGTCGTGAGAATGATCGATGACGACGTCGCCGGATCCTGGCCCATCCGCCGCAGGACGACCGGCACCAGCGCGCCGGCGAGGCCAGCGGTGACCATCGAGACGATCATCGCCAGGGCAATTACCAGGGCCAGGCCCCAGGAGCCGCTCCAGACGTAGACGCCGGCGGCCGTGGTCGCCGCCACTGCGACGCCGTTGACGACGCCAACCCGCAGTTCCTTGGACACGAGCGCAAGCGAGTGCCGGATCGTGATCTCGCGCAGCGCGAGGCCGCGCATGGTCACCGCCAGCGCCTGCGCGCCGGCGTTGCCGGACTGCCCCGCGACCACCGGCAGCAGCACCGCGAGTGCCGTGTACTGCGCGATCGTGTGTTCGAATAGCCCCACGACCGAGGCGGCGAAGAAGGCGGTCAGCAGGTTGATCTGCAGCCAAGGCAGCCGCTTGCGCACGGCGAAACCGGCGGCCGACAGCGCGCGCTCCTCGCGGCTGGCGCCGACCATGGCCTGGATGTCGCCCGCGGCATCGAGCTGCACCGCCTCGAGCAGAGCGGACTCCGGCACGGCGCCCAGCAGGCGCCCCTCGATATCGACCACCGGTACGTCGGTCAGGCCCGTCCGCGCGAGCAGGTCGACGATCTCGCCGCGGGGCGAGAGCGCGTCGACGCGGATGGACGCGGGCTCGGCCAAATCCGCCAATGTGGCGTCGGCCGCGGCCAGCAGCAGGCGCTGGACCGGAACGCGCCCCGCCAGACGGCCTTCGGCATCCACCAGAAACAGCGTTCGCGCATCCTGCACCGCGAGCTCGCGCAGACGCGCCGAGGCCGCGGCGACATCCATGTCGCTGCGGAAGAAGCCCAGTCGCCGGGACATCAACCGGCCCGCGCTGTCGGGCGGGTAGTCGAGCAGGTCGCGCAGCTCGGATGCGATCGCGGGATCGAGCACTGCCAGCCAGGCCTCGCGGCGCTCCGCTTCCATTTGCGCCAGCACGGCCGCTGCGGGCGCCGGTTGCATCGCCGCGAGTGCCGCCTGCGTCGTCTCCGGCGGTAGCGCCTCGAGCAGGCCCACCGCCCCGAACGGGCTCAAGCGCTCGAGCATGGGGACCAACAGCGGCACCGGATATTGCGCCAGCATGGCGGCGGCCGAATCCGCCGGCAGCCCCTCGACCGTGCGCGCGGCCTCGACCGGATGCTCGCGCAGAAAGCGTGCGGTCAGCGCCCGCTCCGCATGGGCCGGGTCGGCGGTCATCGCGACCTCCCCGCCGCACCGAACACCGCAACGGCCGTACGCATCAGCCCTGCGACCGCGGCGCTGTAGCTACTGAGCAGGGCGACGGACGGCGCGGCGCCGGCGGTGGGTCCGCGCGGGGTCTGCGTGCGCAGTTCCGCCAGCCGCGCCAGCGGCAACGTACCGACCACCCGGCCGCGCGCATCGACCACGGGGCGTTCGGTGCGCTCGCCCCAGGCCGGGTCGCCCTCCATACGCGCCACCGGCGCATTCGCATCCACCGGCGCGAGCTCGCGGCGCATGAGCCGTTCCAGGCGCTGGCCAGCCGGCGCGCGCAGCAGCGCGGACACGGCGACGGCGCCGATGGGCTTGCCGTCGTGATCGACGACATACAGCTGGTGCGTGCCGTCGCTGCCCTGCGCCCGGAGCGTATCCAACGCCTCCTCCACGCTGGCGTCGCCACCGAGCGTGATGACGTCGCCGGCCATCCAGGCACCGACCAGGGCATCCGGGTAGCGCAACTGCCGCCGCACGGCCCGTGCGTGGCGGTTCGACAACCCCGACAGAATGGCCTCGCGCGCCGCATCGTCGGCCACGCGCAGACAGCGCGCCCGCTGGCCGGCCGGTAGCGCCTCCAGCACGGCGGCCGCCTGGACCGGCTCCATCGCCGCCAGGCACCGGCCCGCCTGCCAGGGCGCCATCGCCGCCAGCGGTTCGGCGCCGATGCGCGCCGGCACGGTGCCGAGGAATGCCGCCACCTCGGTGGGATCGAGGGTTGCGAGCACGGCCGCGGCCTCGTCGGGGCGCGCCGTCAGGAAGGCCGCGCTGAGCGAATCGCGCTCGTCAGTCATCGACATCGGCCGCAAGCAGGGTGACCGCGCGCTCGTGGAAGACCCGCGCCGGCACGATGACGCGGCCCTGGGCCGTGGCGACGATCACGCTGGTGGCGGTCACCTCGTCGATCTCGCCCTCGACGTCGTCGATGCGCACGCGCTGACGCAGCTCGCAATGCTGCTGCAACCCATGCGCACCGATCAGGTCGCGCACCAGATCGCCGGCCCCGAGCGCGAAGGCGAGACTGAGCGCCCCGCCGATCGTCGCCGCCACGACCACGATCAGCGCGACCGGCAGGGTCATGTCCAGGCCCATCTGGCCAACGCCCAGGACGATCGCGACGGTCAGGATCGTGCCCTGGACGAGCCGGCCGACCTGGCGGCTGCGATGGGCCCCGGCCGGCGCGGCGGTCGCCGCCGAAAGCCGGCCCAGCAGGATGCTCGCGGCGATCCCGAGCACGATGATGAGCGCCCCGGCCAGGAGCGCCGGCAGGTAACTCACCAGGCGCGCCAGCCAGTCGCTCACCGCTTCGAGCTCCAGCGCCGACGCGATACCCACCAGGAACAGGAACGCCACCAGCCAGAAGGCCAGGTCGCCCAGCACGCGGATGGCGACCGGCGAGAGGCTGAAAACGCGTAGCTGGCGCAGCGGGAAGCGCTCGATCAATCCGTTGATCGCGCCGCCGGAGCGCTCCACCAGCAGGCGCGCCAACCGGGCCGCGACCCAGCCGAGCAGCCCGAGCGCCGCGGCCAGCAGCAGGTTGGGCACGAACGCAGCGATCTCGGCGAGCGCACGGCCTGCCGCGGTCGCCGAGTCACTCAACCATCCCGGTGCATCGTCCATCGCTTTCCCGTTCGCCGCCAAGCAGGAGAATCGTCATGATACGGGGCCGCATGGCGCACCGGCTATAGCCGGGCTGGCGCCGCCGAGCCACCCGTGGCGCGTCCGCAGTGGCACAATGCGCGGTTTCGCGGCCCGCTAGCGCCGCGCGGCGATCAGTGCGCGAGAACGCCGGCGTTCCGGCGCCGACCGGGCGGGGCGGCTCATCGGCGCGGGCGCCCGGCACCCGCAACCCCTCACCGAATACGCGGCGAACAACGCACAAAGCAGGACCCCGAGCACGGACCATCCCGACGCATGCCCAAGCGTTTTCTTCGCCGTTATCTGCCGGATCGCGCCTGGTTACGCCGACAGCGCTCGCTGCAATACGCGCTCGGCGATCTGGTTCATGACCCGAACCTGTGGCATCTCAACCGCCGCTCAGTATCGGGCGGGATCGCAATCGGTGTCTTCGCGGCCTGGATTCCGCTACCGGTGCAGATGCTGACGGCCGGGGTACTGGCCTTGTGGCTGCGCTCCAACCTGCCGTTGAGCGTGATCGTCACCTGGATATCCAATCCGCTGACCATGGGGCCGATGTTTTGGTCCGGATACCGCCTGGGGGTCCGGCTGCTGGGCGAGCGCCCGCGAACCGGTTTCGAGCCCTCGATGCAGTGGCTCATGAAGGAGTTCTACCGCATATGGGAGCCGTTGCTGATCGGCTGCCTGCTGCTGGGCGCTGTGAGTGCCGCCCTCGCCTACGCGGCGACGCGCGTGATCTGGCGCTGGCATATCCACCACCAGCGCCAGAAGCGGACACTGCGCCGATCCAAAGCGCGAGACGGTGGGCACTGAGGGCCCGCAGGCGGCGGTGGCGCTTCCGGGGAGGCCGTCCGAGCCGGGCGCTGCGGCTTCGCCGGCCGGATTCGCCCGCGGGCTCGTGCGACCCCGGTAGCCGCAGCCGGCGCGCGCATCCGGGCGTTACATTTCGCACCAACCGGCGTCGTCGGCCTCATCCGCGGTCGGTTCCCAGCCGTCATCCTGCAGCGTGCCGCTATCGTCCATGTCACGTCCTCCGTAAACGAAAGTCCCTGGCGGCGAGGCCGGTACGCTCAACCTCGAGTTCGCGCCCGAGCTGCCGCCGCCTACTGCTTCTTCGTCAGGGTTTGCGGCACCCGCCCGCAGGCGGCCTGCGCCCAGGACTCGGGCGCCCGCCGCGTCGCCCGCCGGAATCCGGCCCCGCCGCCCGTAGGGACGGCACCGAACTCATCCCCAATGGTGGCAGCCCCATGTTCCGGTCGCGTTACAGCGCCGGCCTGAGGGGCCGTGCAGGAGGTCTGCGCGCGCTCGGGAGACGAAGGAGAGCGGAAGAGTCCGGTCACAGATGCCTGCGGGTCAATCGCAGTACGAGGCCGGGTCGGGGACGGCTTGCCGGTCAGACTCGGCGACTATCGCTCCGGAGGGGACTGGGAGACCCCGTGCCGGCGGCAGACGGGCGCGACCCGATGACACGTGGGTACACGTGGGGCCCACGGGGGCTCCGCCGCCCGCGTGCTATGGCTACGCCTTGCCGGCACGGCGAGCGCGCGCCGGCTACGACGCAACAAATGTACGATAGGAGAAAGAGGGAACAGCGGGGCGGGAGCGGAGCCGCATTGCGGCTCCGCCCCGGGGTCGTCAGGCCGCGTCGGCGTCCTCGTCCGCGCGCGGACGATCGACCAGCTCGACATAGGCCATCGGGGCGTTGTCACCGTCACGATAGCCGGCCTTCAGGATCCGCAAGTAGCCGCCAGGGCGCTCGCTGTAACGCGGGCCGAGCACGTCGAACAACTTGCGGACGCCGTCCTTGCTGCGCAGGCGGGCGAACGCCACGCGGCGATTCGCGACGCTGTCTTCCTTCGCCAGCGTGATCAGCGGCTCGGCGTGGCGCCGCAGCTCCTTGGCCTTGGGCAGCGTCGTCTTGATCAGCTCGTGCTCGAACAGCGACGCCGACAGGTTGCGGAACATCGCGCTGCGATGCGAGCTGTTCCGGCCGAGTTGCTTGCCGCTCTTGCGATGGCGCATGGCTGCGGTTCCGATTCGTTGACCGTTCGACGGTCCAACGGGCGACGTGCCCGTGGACCGGACCTACACGCGCGGCCTGCGGCCGCGTTGCCGGCATCGGCCTGCGGCCGAGACCGGCCTACGCCTCCTGCGCTACGCCGAGGAGGCCTTGTCCTGGCGCTGGAGCTCCGCCGGGGGCCAGCCCTCGAGGCGCATGCCGAGCGACAGGCCCTGGGAGGCCAGGACGTCCTTGATCTCGGTCAGCGACTTCTTGCCGAGATTCGGCGTCTTGAGCAGCTCGACCTCGGTGCGCTGAATCAGGTCGCCGATGTAGTAGATGTTCTCGGCCTTGAGGCAGTTGGCCGAGCGCACCGTGAGCTCGAGATCGTCGACCGGGCGCATCAGGATCGGGTCGATCTGGGACGCGGCCTGCTCCTCGCGCGCCTGCTCCTCCCCCTTGAGGTCGACGAACACCGACAGCTGCTCCTGCAGGATCGAGGCCGCGCGCCGGATCGCCTCCTCGGGATCGATGGTGCCGTTGGTCTCGATGTCGAAGATCAGCTTATCGAGGTCGGTGCGCTGCTCGACACGCGCGCTCTCGACGCTGTAGGCCACGCGCCGGATCGGGCTGAAGGTGGCGTCCAGCGCGAGGCCGCCGACCACGTGGGTCTCGCTCTCGTCCTGATTGCGCGCCGTGGCCGGCTCATAGCCGCGGCCCTTGCGCACGCGCAGGCTCATGTCGAGCGAGCCGCTCGAGGTCAAATGGGCGATCACCTGGTCCGGGTTGGCGATCTCGACATCGTGATCCGACTGGATGTCGCCCGCCGTGACCACGCTCTCGCCCTCTTTCTTCAGCGACAGCGTGGCCTCGTCGCGGCTGTGCAGCCGCACGGCGACGCCCTTGAGATTGAGCAGGATATCGAGCACGTCCTCGTGGACGCCCTCGACCGTGGTGTATTCGTGCACCACGCCCTCGATCTGCGCGTCGGTGATCGCCGCGCCGGGCATCGACGACAGCAGGATGCGCCGCAGCGCGTTACCCAGCGTGTGCCCGAAGCCGCGCTCCAGCGGCTCGAGGGCCACCTTGGCGCGGAAATCGCCGCTCGTCGACACATCGACGATCCGCGGCTTGAGAAATTCGTTGACGTTGTCTGACATCGCCTAGTGCCCCGTGGGGTCGTCGTGGGCTCTCGGCGGCCCCGCGGGGCGCGAGAGTGTCGTGTAGCCTTT
The DNA here is from genome assembly GCA_964625925.1 of uncultured Ectothiorhodospiraceae bacterium. Taxonomy (GTDB): domain Bacteria; phylum Pseudomonadota; class Gammaproteobacteria; order XJ16; family Halofilaceae; genus Halofilum. The sequence continues at coordinate 7,930 of CAZVBX010000053.1, forward strand.
GCACTACATGCGAAACGGGGAGCGGCGCCGCCGGCCCATGGCCACCCGACGACAGCTGCTCGCTCGGTCCGTCCCGTCCATCCGTGCCGTCCCCGGCTTGCACCCGAAGGCGCTTGGGGGACGGCCTTGCGTTACTTGGAGTACAGCTCCACGACCAAGGCCTCGTTGATATCGGCCGGCAGGTCGCTGCGAACGGGCACGGACTTGAAGACGCCCTCCATCTTCTTGGAGTCGACCTCGATCCATTCCGGAACGCCCCGCTGCTGCGCCAAGTCGACCGACTCGGCGAGCCGGTTCTGCTTCTTGGCCTTCTCGCGCACGGCCACGACATCGTGCGGCTGCACGATGTAGGACGGCGCGTTCACCACCACCCCGTTGACCGTGATGGCCTTGTGCCCGACTAGCTGCCGCGCCTCGGCGCGGGTGCTGCCGAAGCCCATGCGCCAGCAGACGTTGTCCAGCCGCTGCTCGAGGTACTGCAACAGGTTCTCGCCCGTCGAGCCTTTCTTCTGACTGGCCTTTTTGTAGTAGTTGTGGAACTGTTTTTCCATCAACCCGTACATGCGCCGCAGCTTCTGCTTCTCGCGCAGCTGCAGCGCGTAGTCGGACGCACGCCCGCGACGGCCCGTGGCCGGGCCCGGCGGACGGTCCAGCTTGCACTTGGATTCGAGGCTGCGGATGCCGGACTTGAGGAACAGATCGGTCCCTTCGCGCCGGGCGAGCTTGCAGGTTGGACCGGTGTACTTGGCCACGTTCGCTCTCCTACCAGATGGGCGCCGCTACACGCGCCGGCGCTTGGGCGGCCGGCAGCCGTTGTGCGGAATCGGCGTCACGTCGGTAATGCTGTTGATGGTGAAGCCGGCATTGTTCAGCGAGCGCACGGCGGAATCGCGGCCCGGCCCGGGTCCCTTCACACGGACCTCGAGGTTGGCCATGCCGTATTCCTTGGCGCCATTGCCCGCCCGCTCGGCCGCGACCTGGGCCGCAAACGGGGTGCTCTTGCGCGAGCCGCGAAAACCGGAGCCGCCGGACGTCGCCCAGCTGAGCGCATTGCCCTGGCGATCGGTGATCGTGATGATGGTGTTGTTGAACGACGCGTGGACGTGCGCGATCCCATCGGAGATCGTGGTGCGCACCTTCTTGCGCGGCGTCGTGGTGCCCTTGCCCTTCGCCATTTACCTCAGGACTCCCGTGTACACGCTCAGCGCTTGATCGGCCGGCGCGGACCCTTGCGGGTGCGCGCGTTGGTCTGGGTCTGCTGACCCCGCAGCGGCAGCCCGCGGCGGTGCCTCAGCCCGCGATAGCAGCCGAGATCCATCAGCCGCTTGATGTTCATGGATACTTCGCGGCGCAAATCGCCCTCGACGGTGTATTGCCCGATCTCATTGCGCAGGGCATCGACCTCGCCCTCGGACAGATCGCGCACGCGCGTGCTCTCGGGCACCCCCGCCGCGGCGCAGATCTGGCGAGCACGCGTCGGCCCGACCCCATAGATCGAGGTCAGGGCCGTCCAGGCCGCCTTGTGCACCGGGATGTTAATACCTGCGATGCGGGCCATTTGCTACAGTCTCCTTGGACCAGTGGCAAGCCGGATAGTATAGCCGCGCGGCCTGCCGGTTCGCAAGCCGCACAAATCACCTACCCCTGCCGTTGCTTGTGCCGGCCGTCGCGGCAGATGACGCGCACCGAGCCGTTACGCCGGATGATCTTGCAGTGGCGGCAGATTCGCTTGACCGACGCACTTACCTTCATTGCCTATCTCCCCGGGTCGGGCCCGCATGCCGTTTTGCATCCGGGCCAAAGCCCACCGGCCTAACCGCCGCTGCGCCGGCCGTAGCCCTTAAGATTCGCCTTCTTCATCAGGCTGTCGTACTGATGGCTCATCATGTGCGACTGCACCTGGGCCATGAAGTCCATAACCACGATCACGATGATCAGCAGCGACGTCCCGCCGAAATAGAACGGCACGTTGAGCCACAGGATCAAAAACTCCGGCAGCAGGCAGACGGCCGTGATGTAGAGCGCCCCGACCATGGTCAGGCGCGTCAGCACGCCGTCGATGTAGCGCGCCGTCTGCTCGCCCGGCCGGATCCCGGGGATATAGGCCCCGGACTTCTTCAGATTGTCCGCCGTGTCGCGCGAATCGAACACCAGGGACGTGTAGAAGAAGCAGAAGAACATGATCGCCGCCGCGTAGAACATGACGTACAACGGCTGGCCCGGCTGCAGGGTCGAGGCGATGTCCTGCATCCAGCCGCCCCCGGTCCCACCGACCATGTTCATCATGGTGGTCGGGAACAAGATGATGCTGGAAGCGAAGATGGCGGGAATAACTCCGGCCATATTCAGCTTCAGCGGCAGATGACTGCTCTGCGCCGCATACATCTTGCGACCCTGTTGGCGCCGCGCGTAATTGACGGTTATGCGCCGCTGGCCGCGCTCCACGAACACGACGAAGCCGACCACGCCAACCGCGAGCAATGCGATCAGCAAGACCACCGGGCTCGCCAACTCGCCCGTTCGAACCAGTTCCAGCGTGCCGCCAAGAGCGGACGGCAAACCCGACACGATGCCGGCGAAGATCAGGATCGAGATGCCGTTGCCGACGCCCCGCTCGGTGACCTGCTCACCGAGCCACATCAGGAACATCGTGCCCGTGGTCAGCGTGACCACGGTCGTGATCATGAAGGTCCAGCCCGGCGTGAACACCAGCGCCTGGTTGCCGACCTCCTGATCCTGCAGCGCGATGCCGATCCCCAGGGACTGGAACGTGCACAGCCCCAGCGTGAGATAGCGCGTGTACTTCGTGATCTTACGCCGGCCCGATTCGCCTTCCTTGCGGATCTGCTCGAGCGACGGAACCACGTGCGACATCAACTGCATGATGATCGACGCGGTGATGTACGGCATCACCCCGAGCGCGAAGACCGACATCCGCTGCAGGGCACCCCCCGAGAACATGTTGAACATGTCCAGGATGCTGCCTTGCTGCCGCTCGAAGAGCGTCTGCATCACGCCCGGATCGATGCCCGGAATCGTGATGTGCGCGCCGACGCGGAAGATCACCAAGGCGAGCAGCACGAAGAGCAGGCGCGAACGCAGCTCCGCGGACTTGCCGAGTGCCCCGATACCTCCCTGACCGGCTGATGCCGAGCGCGCCATATGTTATTCGACGCGCCCGCCGGCCGCTTCGATCGCCGCGCGCGCCCCCTTGGTGACACCGAGACCACGCACCGTCACGGCGCGCTCGATCTTACCCGAGGCGAATACGCGCGCCCGCTTGGCTGTCGCCGGCACCAGGCCTGCGGCTTTCAACGCGGCCAGGTCGACCACCTCCGCGCCGGGCTTGACCAGCTCCTGCAACCGCACCTGTGCGGTCTCGCGCGACAGGCGCGAGCGAAAACCGAACTTCGGCAGCCGGCGATGCAGCGGCATCTGGCCGCCCTCGAAACCCACTTTGTGATAGCCCCCGGAACGCGAGCGCTGGCCCTTGTGGCCACGGCCACCGGTCTTACCCGCTCCGGAACCGATGCCCCGGCCGACCCGTCGCGCCGCCGACTTTTCGCCGGGCGCTGGTTTGATCTCGTTGAGTCGCATCTCAGGCTTCCTCAACCGAAAGCATGTAGGAGATCTTGTTCACCATGCCCCGATTCTCCGGGGTGTCGGCGACCTCCACGGTGTGATGCATGCGGCGCAATCCGAGTCCGCGCAGGCAGGCCTGATGCCGCTGCAACCGACCGATGGCGCTGCGCACCTGCGTCACGCGAAGCTTGCCCGTGCCCTTGTTCGCCATCGTGCTATCCCGTCAGTTCTTCAACGGACATGCCGCGCTTGGCCGCCACGCGTTCCGGCGACTGCATCTGCGTCAGGCCGTTGATCGTCGCCTGGACCACGTTCAGGTGGTTGTGGGTGCCCTGGATCTTGGCGAGCACGTCATGCACGCCCAGGACCTCGAACACGGAGCGCATGGCGCCGCCGGCGATGATGCCCGTGCCCTCGGAGGCCGGCTGCATGTACACCCGCGCCGCGCCATGGCGGCCGATCAGCGGATACTGCAGCGTGGCACCGTTGAGCGGCACCGACTTCATGTTGCGCCGTGCCTGCTCCATCGCCTTCTGGATCGCCTGCGGCACCTCGCGCGCGCGGCCATAACCGAAGCCGACCTTGCCCTGCCCGTCGCCGACGACGGTCAGCGCGGTGAAGCCGAACTGCCGGCCACCTTTGACCACCTTCGCCACACGGTTGATGTTGACGAGTTTCTCGAGATACCCGTCGGCGCTCTGTGCTGCGGTTTCGGTATTCGCCATAAAGCTCTACTCAAGCGGGGCGGCTCAGCAACAGGGCCGCCGAATCAACCCAATTTCCCGCGGCACATGGATGTGCCGCCATTTTCCGCGAGTTCCTCGCCGAAAATGGAGGGATACGAAAATCGCATTTTCGGATCCCGTGTCTGATCGAGGCCAGGATGGCCTCTGATCAGACCCGATGACTCAAAACTGCAGGCCGTTCTCGCGCGCGGCATCCGCGAGCGCCTTGACGCGGCCGTGATAGCGGAACCCGGAACGGTCGAACGCGACCTTGTCCACGCCCGCTTCCTTGGCCTTCTCGGCGATCCGCTGACCGACCAGCGAGGCCGCTTCGACGTTCCCGGTAGAGTTCACCGCACCGCGGGTATCGGCCTGCACCGTCGAGGCCGCCGCCAGGACGCGGTCGCCTTCGGCCGCCGTGACCTGCGCGTAGATATGACGCGGCGTCCGGTGGACCGTCAGGCGCGGAACGCCCTGGGCGCGGATGCGGGCGCGCCCGCGGCGCGCGCGGCGAAGTCGATGATCCTTCTTGTCCATGGCTCGCACTCGTACGCTTGGAAGAAAGCCTACTTCTTCTTGGCTTCCTTCATGATGACCTCTTCGTTCTCGTACCGGACACCCTTGCCCTTGTACGGCTCGGGCGGCCGGAACGCACGGATCTCCGCGGCGATCTGGCCCACGCGCTGCTTACTGGACCCGCGCACGACGACCTCGGTCTGGCTCGGGCAACTGATCTCGACGTCCTCGGGGACCGGGTAATTCACCGCGTGCGAGAACCCCAGCGTCAGGCTGAGATTGTTGCCCTGCATCTGGGCGCGATAACCCACGCCGCGAATATGCAGCTTCTTCTCGAAACCCTCGCTCACGCCGTGGACCATGTTGTTCAGCAGCGAGCGCATGGTCCCGGCCATGGCATTGGCCTCGCGATCGGTCCGTCGCGGCGCGAAGCGGACCTGATCTTCGTCGCGCTGCACCTCGACCCACTCGTGGACCGTATAGCCGTCGCTGCCCTTCGGCCCCTTGACCTCGATGCGTTGGCCCTGGACGTCCACCTCGACGCCTTGGGGCACCGCGACCGGCTGGCGCGCTACACGGGATGTCGGTTCGATCATGCTGAACTCCTCCCGGCGCCTCAGGCGACCGTGCAGATCACTTCGCCGCCATAGCCCTGCGCGCGGGCCTGGCGGTCGCTCATGACGCCCTGGGAACACGAGACGATCGCGATCCCAAGACCGTTTTGCACCTTGGGCAGCTCGTCCTTGCCGCGATAGATGCGCAGACCCGGGCGGCTGACGCGCTGCAGCTGCTCGATCACGGGGCGGCCCTCGAAATACTTCAGCTCGACCGTCAGCGTCGGCTTGGCCTCATCGCCGTCCACCGAGTATTCGCTAACGTATCCCTCCTCCTTGAGCACGCGGGCAATCGCCACGCGCTTGTTCGAGGAATACATGCTGACGCGTTCCTTGTTGGCCATGTGCCCGTTACGAATCCGGGTCAGCATATCGGCAATGGGATCGGACATGCTCATCGCGTTGATTCCCCGGTTCGTTTACCAGCTGGCCTTGCGCAGACCCGGCACGTCGCCGCGCATGGTCGCCTTACGCAGCATGTTGCGGCCCAGGCCGAACTTGCGATAGACGCCGCGCGGCCGGCCAGTCTGCCGGCAGCGATTCTGCACCCGCACGGGGCTCGCGTCCCGCGGCAGCTTCTGCAACCGCGTGACCGCATCCATCCGCTCCTCGTGCGAAATATGCGGATTCTTGATGATCGCTTTGAGCTCGGCGCGACGCTCGGCGTATTTGGCCACCTTCTGAGCGCGCTTCTCCTCGCGCTTAACCATCGAAACCTTTGCCATCTCTACCGCCTCTCAGCGAAACGGGAAGTTGAACTCACCGAGGAGCGCGCGCGCCTCGGCGTCCGTCTTCGCCGTCGTCGTCAATGTAATATCCATGCCCCGGACCGCGTCCGTCTTGTCGTAGTCGATCTCGGGGAAGATGATCTGCTCGCGCACGCCCAGGCTGTAATTGCCGCGCCCGTCGAAGCCCTTCGGGCTGAAGCCGCGGAAGTCGCGGATGCGCGGAATCGCGACGTGGATCAGCCGGTCCAGAAACTCGTACATGCGCGCGCCGCGCAACGTGACCTTGCAACCGATCGGCCAGCCCTCGCGCACCTTGAAGCCCGCAATCGACTTGCGCGCGCGGGTCACCGCCGGCTTCTGGCCGGTGATCAGCGCCAGCTCCTGCTGGGCGGCCTCGAGCGTCTTCTTGTCGCTGACCGCCTCGCCGATGCCCATGTTCACCGTGATCTTCTCCAGGCGCGGCACGGCCATGATGTTGCCATAGCCCTGCGACTGCCGGAGATTACCGACGACCTGGTCGCGATAGTGCTCTTGAAGTCGTGCCATTTCGCTATCCGCCCGCTGCCTAGACGTCAACGACTTCGCCGTCCGACTTGAAAAACCGCACCTTGCGGCCGTCGTTCAGCGTCTTGATCCCCACGCGGTCGCCCGCGCTACGGTTCGGATTGAACACCATCACGTTGGAGACGTGGATCGGCGCCTCCTTCTCGATGATGCCGCCACCGACGCCCTGCTGCGGGTTCGGCTTCTGGTGCTTCTTGACCATATTGACGTTGTCGACGATCAGCCGCCCGTCCTTGCGGACCTGCTGAACGGTGCCGCGCCGGCCCTTGTCCCGGCCCGCGGTCACGATGACGTCGTCGCCTTTGCGAATCTTTTGCATCGCTTCTATCCCGTTACAGCACTTCGGGGGCGAGCGAGATGATCTTCATGAACCGCTCGGTCCGCAGCTCGCGCGTCACCGGTCCGAAGATACGCGTCCCGACCGGCTCAAGCTTGGCGTTCAGCAGCACCGCGGCGTTGTTGTCGAACCGCACGACGGAACCGTCGGAACGGCGCACGCCCTTGCTGCTGCGAACCACCACGGCGTTGTAGACCTCACCCTTCTTCACACGGCCGCGCGGAATCGCATCCTTAACGCTGACCTTGATGACGTCGCCGATCGACGCATAGCGCCGATGCGATCCGCCCAGAACCTTGATGCACTGCACTCGGCGCGCCCCACTGTTGTCGGCGGCGTTGAGGCTCGTCTGCATCTGGATCATGACTTAGCCCTTCCAGGTAGTGGGGTTTGGCCCCGCGTCAGACCTCGGGCGCCGGCGTGTGAACACGCACCAGGCACCAGGACTTGGTTTTCGAAATCGGCCGGGTCTCCTCGATCTCGACGAAATCGCCGGGCCGGCACTCGTTGTCCGCGTCGTGGACGTGGTACTTCTTCGAGCGCTTGAGAAACTTGCCGTACAGCGGGTGCGGCACCCGGCGCTCGACCTTGACCGAGGCGGTTTTGTCGCCCTTCGCACTGACCACGTAACCGCGCTCGCGGCGCGCGCGCTTGCCCTGCTGCTCGCTCATGCCGAGTCACCCGTGGCGAGTTTCTGATTCATGACCGTTTTCACCCGTGCGATGTCACGCCGCACCTTGCCGAATCGGTCCGAGCGCGGCGCCTGGCCGACCGCCTTCTGCATGCGCAGGTTGAACTGCTCGCGCCGCAGCTCGATCAGCTCCGCGCGCAGGTCGGAAACGCTCTTCTCGCGCAATTCGCCGGCTTTCATCACATGACCGTCCGGTTGACGAATACACAGCGCACCGGAAGCTTGGCGGCCGCACGACGCATGGCCTCGCGCGCCACCGGTTCCGAGACGCCCTGCATCTCATACAGCATCGAGCCGGGCTGGATCTTCGACACCCAGTACTCGACGCCGCCCTTGCCCTTGCCCATGCGCACCTCGATGGGTTTGCTGGTCACGGGCACGTCCGGGAAGATCCGGATCCAGATCTTGCCGCCGCGGCGGACATGGCGCGTCATCGCGCGTCGCGCGGCCTCGATCTGGCGCGAGGTGATGCGCCCGCGGTCGACCGCCTTCAGCCCGAAGTCGCCGAAGCTGACCTTGTCACCGCTGGTCGCCACGCCGCGATTCTTGCCCTTCTGCTGCTTGCGATACTTGGTGCGTTTCGGCTGCAACATGGCTCGACATACTCCTGATACGCCCGCTCCGCGGCGCAGCACCGAGGCCGCGTCACCGCGGACGGGTAAAAACCCGCCCTACTTCTGCGCGGCCTGGCTCTTGATCGCCTCGCGCTTCTGGCTCAGATCGAACACCTCGCCCTTGCAGATCCAGACCTTGATCCCGAGGGTGCCGTAGGTCGTCTTCGCCGTGGCCTGGCCGTAATCGATGTCAGCACGCAGCGTGTGCAGCGGCACCCGGCCATCGTGATACCACTCATTACGCGCGATCTCGGCGCCGTTGAGGCGCCCGGCCACATGGATCTTCACGCCCTGCGCGCCGAGGCGCATGGTGTTGGTCACCACGCGCTTCATCGCGCGGCGAAACATCACGCGGCGCTCGAGCTGCTGCGCGACGTTCTCCGCGACCAGCTGCGCATCGAGTTCCGGCTTGCGGATCTCGGCGATGTTGATCTTGACGTTGCCGACCGGCAGCCCCGCCTTGCCCGCCACCTTGTGGCGCAGGCGCTCGACGTCCTCACCCTTCTTGCCGATGACGATGCCGGGGCGCGCCGTATGGATCGTCACGTGCAGCGAGCGTGCCGGTCGATCGATCTGCACCCGGCTGACCGAGGCGTGCGAGAGTTCCTTCTTGATGAACTCGCGCACCTCGATATCGTTGTTCAGGAAATCGGCGTAGTCGCGGTTGCCCGCAAACCACGTGGAGTTCCAATCCGTGGAGATCCCGAGGCGAATGCCCGTCGGATGTACCTTGTGACCCATACTGCTCGCCTCTCTTACTGGTCGGCCACGCTCACGTGGATATGGCTCGTGCGCTTGAGGATGCGGTTCGCCCGTCCCTTGGCGCGCGCCCGGATACGCTTGAGCGCCGGGCCCTCGTCCACGCAGATCGTCTTCACGCGCAGCTCGTCCACGTCCGCGCCCTCGTTGTGCTCGGCGTTGGCGATCGCCGACTCGAGCACCTTGCGGACCAGCCCCGCCGCACCCTTCGTATTGAAGGCGAGCGTGTTGAGCGCCTTCTCCGCGGGCAGCCCGCGGATCTGGTCGGCGACCAGTCGCGCCTTCTGCGGCGAGATCCGTGCCATTCGCAGCTTCGCTGTGGCCTGCATCGTCTTGCCCTCTACCGGGATCGCTTGTTGGCCACGTGGCCCTTGAAGGTGCGCGTGGTGGCGAATTCGCCCAGCTTGTGACCCACCATGTTCTCGCTGATCAACACCGGAACGTGCTGGCGGCCGTTGTGGACCGCAATCGTCAGCCCGACCATCTCCGGCAGCACCATCGAGCGGCGCGACCAGGTCTTGATCGGCCGGCGGTTGTTGCTCGCCTGTGCCTCCTCGACCTTCTTGAGCAGGTGCAGGTCGACGAACGGCCCTTTTTGCAGTGAACGTGGCACGATCGCGTCCTCGCGTTACTTCTTGCGTTTGCGGCGGCGAACGATGTTCTTGTCGCTCGCCTTGCTCTTGCGCGTCTTGTACCCCTTGGTCGGCTGCCCCCACGGACTGACCGGGTGGCGGCCGCCGGCAGTGCGGCCCTCGCCGCCGCCATGCGGGTGATCGATCGGGTTCATGGCGACACCGCGCACGGTCGGGCGGACGCCCTGCCAGCGCTTGGCGCCGGCCTTGCCGAGCTGCTGGAGCGCATGCTCCTCGTTACCCACCTCGCCGACCGTCGCACGACACCCGACCGGCACCCGGCGCATCTCGCCCGAGCGCAGCCGCAGCGTGGCCTGCGAGCCCTCGCGCGCCACCAGCTGGACCGAGGCGCCCGCGCTGCGCGCCAGCTGGGCGCCCTTGCCGGCCTTGAGCTCGACGCAATGCACGCGCGTACCCAGTGGGATGTTCGATAGCGGCAGCGCATTACCCGGCTTGATCGGTGCTTCGCGCCCGGACCGGATCGGCGCGCCCGCCTTCACGCCCTTGGGTGCCAGGATGTAGCGGCGCTCGCCGTCGGCGTATTTCACCAGCGCCAGATGCGCACTGCGGTTCGGATCGTATTCGAGCCGCTCGATCTCGCCCGGCACGCCGTCCTTGTTACGGCGGAAATCGATCCGCCGGTAGCGACGCTTGTGGCCGCCGCCCCGATGGCGCGTGGTGATGTGCCCGTCCGAGTTGCGCCCGCCGGTCTTGGCGTTCGATTTCTCGACCAGCGGCGCGTAAGGCTCCCCGCGATGCAGGTCGCCGCCCTTGGCCTCGACGCGAAAGCGGCGGCCCGCCGATGTCGGTTTGGTCTTGACGACGGCCATGACGGTTACCCTTCCATCCCGGCGTAATCGATGTCGTTGCCGGCGGCCAGGCGGACGACCGCCTTGCGCCAGCCCTGTCGGCGCCCCTCGATCCGGCCAAAGCGCTTCGACTTGGCCGGGATGTTGACCACCTGGACGCGCTCGACCTTGACCTTGAACAGCCGTTCCACCGCCTTGCGGATCTCCGGCTTGGTCGCGTCCGGCGCCACATGGAACACGTGCTGGTTGCGCTGGTCCGCGCCGTTGGCGGCCTTCTCGGACACGTGCGGCGCCCGGATAATCTGGTAGAGGCGCTCGTCGTTCATGCCAGCCACTCCTCGAGTCGCTTGATCGCCTCGACGCTGGCGACGACCCGTTCGTGCCGCAGCAGGCTGTACGGGTTGATCGCGTGCGTCGACACGACGTCCGCGTGCGGCAGATTGCGCCCGGCCAGCGCGAGCAGCGCGTCGTCCTCGGCGACGACCACGAGCGCGTCGCGGCCGCCCAGCTGATCGAGCTGGCCCGCGAGCTCGCGGGTCTTGCCCTCGCTGAGCGCCAGGTCTTCGACCACGACCAGGCGCTCCTGGCGCGCCAGCTCCGACAGGATCGAGCGCAGCGCACCGCGATACATCTTCCGGTTCAGGCCCTTGCTGTGGTCGCGCGGCTTGGCGGCGAAGTGCACGCCACCCTTGCGCCACAGCGGGCTGCGGATGGTGCCGGCCCGAGCGCGGCCGGTGCCCTTCTGGCGCCACGGCTTGGAGCCGCCGCCGCGGCGCTCGGCGCGCGTCTTTTGCGCCTTGGTGCCGCTGCGCGAACCGGCGAGCCAAGTCTCGACCGCCTGGTGCACGAGCGCCTCGTTGAACGGCCGACCGAACGCCGATTCGGCGACCTCGACCGTGTTGGAACCATCTGACAGCTTGAGTTCCATGCCGCTACTCCTCAGCGCCGCTGGTGCATCGCGGGACGAACTTCCAGATCACCGCCCGCGGCACCCGGAACGGCCCCTTTGATCAGCAGCACCCCCCGCTCGGCATCGACGCGCACGACCTCGAGGTTCTGCGCGGTGCGGCGGGCGTGGCCCATGTGGCCCGGCATCTTCTTGCCCTTCCACACGTGACCGGGATCCTGCATCTGACCGATCGAGCCCGGCACGCGGTGCGCCAGCGAATTGCCGTGCGTGGCGTCCTGCGTGCGGAAGTTGTGGCGTTTGACCGTGCCGGCGAAGCCACGGCCCTTGGTGGTGCCGCTGACATCGACCCGCTGGCCTTCTTCGAACTGATCGACGCTCAGCTCGCCCCCTACCTCGAAGGCCTCGTCCTCACCTGCCTCGTCCGCAAGACGGAACTCCCAGAGGCCGCGCCCGGGCTCGGTGCCGGCCTTGGCGAAATGCCCCGCCTCCGGCCGCGTGAGGCGCACGGCACGCCGCGTACCGGTGGTGACCTGGAGCGCGCGATAGCCGTCGCGCTCCGCGGCCTTCACCTGCGTGACGCGGTTCGGCTCGACCTGGATCACGGTGACCGGGATCGAGGCACCCTCATCGGTGAAAACCCGGGTCATGCCCGCTTTACGCCCGATTACACCAATCGCCATCGTTCTTGGTTCCACTGCCGGGGCCGGCGGCTCGTGCCGCCGCGTCCGCTCACTCAAATCAAGGCCCGGAACAGGCATCCTGCCCCGGGCCGGGGAAGCCGGAGATTGTATCAGAGCCGTCTGCAGCGATGCCAGCACGAACTCGCTCGATTGTGTGGCTGCCGCTGCGCGCGGCCCCGTGCTGCGCCGAGCACGGATCGAAGGAGGCGCGCAGCGCGCACGACGATCGCCCGAACCCGGCGCCGACCGTCGCCCGAAACCAGCGCCTTCAAGCGCGACCGCCGGCAAAGCCGGCGGTGCAGCCCCGGGATCAGCCCTATGCCCGGGGGTGAAGGGCTACGGCCGCTGACGACCGCGGGCGGCGTCAGCTCAGCTTGATCTGGACATCCACGCCGGCCGCGAGATCGAGCTTCATCAACGCGTCGACCGTCTTCTCGGTCGGGTCGACGATGTCCATCAGCCGCTTGTGGGTGCGCAGCTCGTACTGGTCGCGCGCGTCCTTGTTGACGTGCGGCGAGGTCAGCACTGTGTACCGCTCCATCTTGGTCGGCAGCGGAATCGGACCGAGCACGCGTGCGCCGGTCCGCTTCGCGGTCTCGACGATTTCCTTCGCCGAGGTATCGATCAAACGGTGATCGAAGGCCTTCAGACGGATGCGGATGGTCTGGGTTTGCTTCGTAGCCATGAACCCTTACTCGATAATCTTGGAAACGACGCCGGCCCCGACGGTTCGGCCGCCCTCGCG
>CAZVBX010000054.1:0-17968 GCA_964625925.1 uncultured Ectothiorhodospiraceae bacterium
GGTCGCCGTGGCCGCCGAGCACCATGGCGTCGATATCGGCCATCGAGCGCCCGGTGGCCTCGGCGATGAACCAGGCCATGCGCGAGGAGTCGAGCACGCCCGCCTGGCCGAACACCCGGTTGCGCGGCCAGCCCGTGCGCTGCCAGGCCCGGTAGGTCATGACGTCGACCGGGTTCGCGACCACGATCATCATCGCGTTCGGCGCGTACTCCCTCGCGGCGTCCGCGATCTGGTCCATGATCGCGACGTTCTTGTCGAGCAGGTCGGAGCGGCTCATGCCCGGCTTGCGCGGCAGTCCCGCCGTGACGATGATCAGGTCGCAGTCGGCGAGGTCCTTGTAGTCCGACGTGCCCCACACCCGCACGTCGGAGCCGAACACGGGGGCCGACTCGGCGATGTCCAGCGCCGCGCCCTTCGCCGGTCCCTCGGCGATGTCGACGACGACGACCTCGCGGCACAGGCTCTGCTGCATCAGGTACAGCGCCGCGGACTCGCCGACGCGCCCCGCGCCGCCAACGACGGCAATCTTGTTCATGGCCGGGCTCCTCGATTCGGTGGGCGACAGGCGGGCATTGTACCCCTTCGCCGGGGTCATCCAAGCCGCGCCGCGGCTTGCCGCCCTCCCGGGGTCGGCCTAGGATCGGGCACACAGCCCCACCCCCGGAGGCCGCGATGGCCGACCTGCCGAAGGAGGCGTTCCGCGCCTTTCGCCTGCGCGAGGAAGGTGACGGCGGCGAGCTCACCGACGTCCGCCTGGACGACCTCGGCGCCGGCGACGTCGTCATCCGCGCCGAGTATTCCTCGGTCAACTACAAGGACGCGCTCGCCGGCACCGGCCGCGGCAAGATCGCGCGCACGCTGCCGCTCGTCGGCGGCATCGACGCCGCCGGCACCGTGCTGCACTCCGAGGCCCCGGGGCTGAACGCGGGCGACCCGGTGCTGGTGACCGGCTGCGGGCTGTCCGAGGAGCACGACGGCGGCTACGCGGAATACCTGCGCGTGCCGGCGGAATGGGCCATCCCCCTGCCGGACGGCATGGACACGTACCAGGCCATGGCGCTCGGCACCGCGGGCTTCACCGCCGCGCTCGCGCTCATGCGCCTCGAGGAGAACGGCCTCGAGCCGGCGCTCGGGCCGGTCGCCGTGACCGGGGCCACCGGCGGCGTCGGCAGCCTCGCCGTCGACATCCTCGCGGGACGCGGCTACGAGACCGTGGCCGTCAGCGGCAAGGCCGACGCGGTCGACTACCTCGCCGCCCTCGGCGCGGCAAGCGTCATCGGCCGCGACGAGCTCGCCACGAAGGGCCGGCCCCTGGAGAAGGCCCGGTGGGGCGGCGCCATCGACAACGTCGGCGACGGCATGCTCGCCGAGCTGCTGCGCACCACCGTGCCCTGGGGCAGCATCGCCAGCATCGGCCTGGCCGGCGGGCCCAAGCTCGAGACCACGGTGATGCCGTTCATTCTGCGCGGCGTCAGCCTGATCGGCGTGACCTCGGCCAACTGCCCGCAGGAGCGTCGGCGCGAGGTCTGGAACCGGCTCGGCAGCGACTGGAAGCCGCACAACATCGAGTCGATCGTCAGTGCCACCGTGGGCCTGGACGAGCTGGGCGACGTGTTCGAGCGCACGCTTGCCGGCGAGATCCGCGGCCGCACGGTCGTGCGCACCAGCGAGTCCTGACCGTCCCGGTTGCGGGCGGGCTCGACCCGTCCGCAACGCCTCCTGCCCCACGCCGGGATTCGCCGCTGGTCGCCGCGCCGGCACGTCAGCGCGCGGCCGCGCCCGGCCAGCAGCGTGCCGCGAACGCGTCGGCGATTGCGCCCAACTCGTCGGTCAGCCGGCCGCGGGCCTCACGCGCGATCTCGTCGGGCAGGCCGTAGAATGCCTCTGCGATCGCGCCGGCCATGCAGGCCTGGGTGTCCGCGTCGCCGCCGAGCGAGACGGCGTTGCGCACCGCGTCCTGGTACGAGTCCGAATCGAGAAACGCGACGACCGCCTCCGGCACGCTGCCCTGGCAGGTGACATCGAAGTGGTACCCGGGACGGATGTCGTCGACGCTGCGCTCCAGGTCGTAGCCAAAACGCCGAGCGATCTCAGCGCGAATGCGCTCGCGCTCGCCGGTCGTGCGCGCGAGCCATACGGCCACCGCGATTGCCTGCGCGCCCTTGATGCCCTCGGGATGGTCGTGCGAGATGGCGGCTTGGCGCTCGGTCTCCCGAAGTACGCGCTCGGCGTCGTCGAAGGCGAACCCGATGGGGCTGACCCGCATGGCGGCGCCGTTGCCGAAGCTGCCGTGGGGCCGCGGATCGCTCTCGCCGAGCCAGCCGATGAACGAGCCGCCGTAACCGGCATCCGGATAGCGCCGGCCGAGCGACCGCACCGTCGAGCGATAATCCTCCCCGTGCAAGATCGCGCACGCGACCGCAATGCTCAGCACCGAGTCGTCAGTAAAGCCGCTGCGCCGGTCGAACAGCGGAAAGTCCTTGGTCTTGATCGGCCGGGCCTCGTAGACCGAGCCGATCATGTCACCGGCAATCGCTCCGAGCATGCTGCCTCCTGACTATCCGGCTACGGTCGCGCGCAAACGACGCTGCACTCGCGCATGCTTGCGAGCCCGCTCGCCCGATGTGGAACGTTTGCGCGCTAGGGTAGACTGATCGTCCGATGGAATTTCACAGTAACCCACCGCTGACGCTCTACGTGCACCTGCCCTGGTGCGTGCACAAGTGTCCGTATTGCGATTTCAACTCGCACGAGGCGCCCGAGACGCTGCCGGCCGAGGCCTACGTGGATGCGCTGCTCGCCGACGTGGAGCAGGAGCTTCCCGATGTCTGGGGCCGGCCGCTCGAGGCCGTGTTCATCGGCGGTGGCACGCCCAGCCTGTTCCCGCCCGAGGCCATCGACCGGCTGCTCTCGCGTCTCCGCGCCTACTTCAACCCGGACCCGGAGATCGAGGTCACGCTCGAGGCCAATCCGGGCACGGTCGAGGCCGAGCGCTTCGCCGGCTTCCGCGACGCGGGCGTGAACCGGCTCTCCCTCGGCGTGCAGAGCTTCGACGATGAGCTGCTCCGCGCGCTTGGCCGGATTCACGACGGCGCGAGCGCGGCGCGTGCGGCCGAGACCGCGCTCGCGACCTTCGATCGGGTCAATCTCGACCTCATGTACGCCCTGCCGGGGCAGGGCGTGGAGCGGGCCGAGGCGGACCTGGCGCGCGCGCTCGAGCTGGGGCCGCGGCACGTCTCGTGGTACCAATTGACCCTCGAGCCCAACACCGTGTTCTGGAGCCGGCCGCCGGGAGGACTGCCGGACGAGGACGCGATCGCCGACATCGAGGCCGCCGGGCATGCGCGCCTGCGGGCCGCCGGCTTCGAGCGTTACGAGATCTCCGCCTGGGCGCGTGAGCGCGCCGCACGCAGCGATCACAACCTCAATTATTGGTACTTCGGCGATTATCTCGGCATCGGCGCGGGCGCCCATGGCAAGCTGACGCTGCCCATGGAAGGCGCGATCGAGCGCCGTGCCAAGATGCGCGCACCGCAGCGCTATCTCGAGACCGCCGCCGGCGCCGAGCGCATCGCCGACCGGCGCCGCCTGAGCGCGGCCGATGCCGCGTTCGAGTTCCTGCTGAATGCGCTGCGCCTGCCCGCCGGCTTCGAGCCCGCACTGTTCACCGAGCGCACCGGCGTGCCGTTCGCCTGGCTCAAGCGGCCGGCCGCCGAGGCGGCCGAGCGCGGACTGCTGGTGCAGGACGCCGACGGCGTGCGCCCCACGGCGCGCGGGCTCGACCTGCACAATGACTTGCTGGCGCTGTTCGCCGCCGAGACCGAGTCCTGGGGCGCCGGGCGCGAGGCGGCCGCCGGGCTGCGCATCGTCCCGCAGGGGCCGGCCTGATGCTCGAGGAGATCGATGTCGAATGCCCCTATTGCGGCGAGACGTTCACCGCGCTGGTCGATGCCAGCGAGGGCGACACCCGCTACATCCAGGACTGCGAGGTCTGCTGCTCGCCCATCGTGTTCGCCGTGAGTGTCGACACCGATAGCGGCGCGGTCGCGGTCGAGACGCTGCGCGAGGATGTATGACGGCAATCGACCTTGTTGCAACGGGCGGGCACGGTTAAAATAGCCGGCTTGCCGAGCGTAAGCCGCGCAAGCATCCCGACGATCATCCTGAGGATTTTGGGCGATGAAGCCGGATATTCACCCGAGCTACGAGAAGGTCAACGTCGTCTGCGCCTGCGGCAACAGCTTCGAGACCCGGTCGACGAACGGCGACGACTTGCACGTCGAGGTCTGCGCGAGCTGCCATCCGTTCTTCACGGGTAAGCAGAAGATCATGGACACCGCCGGTCAGGTCGACAAGTTCCGCCGCCGCTACCGGCGCTGATCGGCCGCGGTCACGCCGCCCGGCCGTAAGGCTCGGCCGCGCGGCGCAGCAATGCTCTTCAGGGCGCCCATGTGTGTCCTGTCTCGCAAGTTGTTCGACCTCGTTGCGGGCGCCCGGCGAGGCGCGCTGGCGCAAGACCGCCGGGCGCCGCAAGACCCGGCGCGACATCGAATGAATCCGCGAGCCAGCATGGCGGCCGGCTGCCTCCCGTGCAGCCTGCTGGCGGGCGCCCTCTCGCTCGTCTTTCCCGCCTGGAGCGCGGCGGCCGAATGCGCCGCCGGGCGCATCGATGAGCGGGCCACGGTCGACTTCGTCGCCGACGGCGACACCGTGCGCGTGGCCGACGGACGCCATGTCCGCTTCATCGGCCTCAACGCCCCCGAGACCGGCCGCGACGGCGAGTCCGACGAGCCTTTCGCGCGTGCCGCGCGCCAAGCCCTGAAGCGGCTGATCGCGGACGCCGGCGACCGCGTTGGTCTGCAGATCGGCAGCGAGGCGCGCGACCGCTACGATCGCGTCCTGGCCCACCTCTACCTGCCCGACGGGCGCAACCTCACTCGCCTGCTGCTCGAACGCGGTTACGGGCTGCGTGTGGCGGTGCCGCCGAACCTCGCTCACCAGGATTGTTACGCACAGGCCGAAGAGGCGGCGCGCGAGGCCGGGCGCGGCGTCTGGACCCGGGCGCGCTACCGCGGCGTGCCGGCCGAGCGCCTCGGCCCGGAGGCCGGCGGCTTTGCCGTCGTCACGGGCCGGATCGTGCGCGTCGGCGAGAGCCGACGGGCCTACTGGCTCGAACTCGACGGCGGGCTGACCCTGCGCCTGGCCAAGTCCGACCTGCCATACTTCGGGGACGAGCCGCACGGTCACGAGGGCCGGCGCCTGCGGGTGCGCGGCTGGATTTATCGGGTCGACGGCGAGCCGCGCATGAATCTGCGCCATCCGGCCGCGGTCGACTGGCTCAGTGGATGAGTTCGCATGCTTCGCTTCCTGAACGCGCTCTGCCTCTCCCTCGCGCTGGGCGTCACCGGCTGCGCGACCAATCCGGTGACGGGCGATCCCGAGTTCGTGCTGATGTCGCGCGAGCAGGAGATCGAGCTCGGCGAGCAGTATCACCAGCGCATGCTGGAGCAATACTCGGTGTACGAGAACGAGGCCGTGCAGCAGCGGGTGGAGCGGATCGGGCAGCGCCTGGCCGAGAACAGCCACCGGCCGGAGCTCGACTACACCTTCACCGTGGTCGACAGCCCGGACGTCAACGCCTTCGCGCTGCCGGGCGGCTATGTCTACATCACCCGCGGCATCATGGCGTACTTCAACTCGGAGGCCGAGCTGGCCGGCGTGCTCGGCCACGAGATCGGGCATGTCACGGCGCGCCATGCCGTGCAGCAGCATAGTGCCGAGACCGCCTCGTCGGTGCTGGGGGCGTTGCTGATCGCCGGCACCGGAGCCGGCCGGGGTGCGGCGGAGTTGTTCCAGACGGCGCAACTGGCAGCGATCCGGGGCTATGGCCGCGAGCAGGAGTTGCAAGCCGACCGGCTCGGTGCGGAGTACCTCGCGCGCAGTGGCTACGACTCCGAGGAGATGCTCGACGTCGTCGGCGTGCTCGCCGACCAGGAGCAGTACGCCATGCAGCAGGCACGCGAGGCGGGGCGCGAGCCCAGCGCCTATCACGGCCTGTTCGCCACCCATCCGGAGAACGATGCGCGCCTGCAGCAGGTCGTCCGCGCCGCGCGCCGGCATCAGGCCGAGAACCCCCGTCCGGCGAGTCACGAGGACTATCTGCGACTGATCGCCGGCATGCCGTTCGGCCCGAGCGCCGATCAGGGCACGGTGGTCGCACACGAGTTCCTCCATCTCGCGCTCGACGCGTCGGTCGGCGCGCCCCAGCGCTGGACCATCGTCAATCAGCCGCAGCGTCTGGTGTTCCAGGCGCCGGACAACGCCGCGATGCTCGTGGCCACCATCGGGCAACCGGAGGCGAACCGGTCGGCCCGCGAGTTGCTCGCCCAGCGCCTGGAAGGCGCCGAGACCGCGGATGCGCGCGCCATCGACGCGGGGCGCTACGATGCCTACACCGCTGTCACCCAGGCGCAGACCCAGATCGGTCCGCGTCAGTTGCGCCACGTGGCGATCCGCAAGGGCGAGCAGGTCTGGTACTTCACCGGCCTCACGCGCGAGCGCGGCGCTCTGGCCCAGTTCGACGATGCGTTTCTCGACATCGCCACGAGCCTGGACCGGCTCGCCCCCGAGCAACGCGAACAGGCGCAGCCGCTCGAGATCGTCACCTACACCCCCGAGTCCGGCGACACCTACGAGCAGCTCGCCGAGCCGGTCGCAGACCGGCTCGACGACCCGGTGGCGCAGCTACGCCTGCTCAATGGCGACTGGCCGGAGGGTCAGCCCGAGCCCGGCCGCCTGATCAAAGTCCTGCGGTGAGCCCCTGCGCGCGCGACAGTGCCTCCCGGCGTCGGCATCATGGGTGCAATGAGCAGCACGCGCGCCTATCTGGTAGACGCCAGCATCTATGTCTTTCGCGCCTGGCACACGCGCGCGCCGGAGGTGGACCGCGACGGCGCGCCGGTCCACGCCGTGCGCGGCTTCGCCGCCTTCCTGCTGCAGCTACTCGATACGACGCGCCCGACGGCGGTGGCGCTGGTGTTCGACGCCACCCGCCAGCACTGCCGCCGGCGTGCCATCTATCCCGCTTACAAGGCCCATCGGACGTCCGCGCCGCCCGAGCTGCGACAGCAGTTCCAGCACTGCCGCGCCCTGGTCCGCGCCGCTGGCCTGCGCGAGTTCGCCAGCGATCGGGCCGAGGGCGACGATGTCCTGGCCACGCTCGCGGGCAACATGCGCCGGCACGGCTGGCGCCATACCGTCGTCAGCGGCGACAAGGATCTGGCGCAGCTCGTGCGCACGGGCGACGAATGGTGGGACTTCGAGCGCGATCGACGCCTGGACATGCATGGCATTCGCCGGGCCTTCGGCGTCGCTCCGCACCAGATCGCCGATCTGCTCGCCCTGGCCGGCGACCGCGGCGACAACATCCCCGGCGTCCCCGGCGTGGGGCGCCCGACTGCGGCGCGGCTGCTGCGCCGCTGGGGCGATCTCGACACCCTCTTCGCCCACCTCGACGGGGTTCGCGCCATGCGCTTTCGCGGTGCGTCGCAGGTGGCCGCCCGGCTGGCCGAGCACGAGCCGACGGTCCGCATGGCCCGGCGCCTGACCGGCAGTCTGCACGCGGACGGTTTGCCCGAGACGCCCGCGGCGCTGGCGTGCGGGCCACCCGACTGGCACGCCCTCGAGGCGCTGTTCGAGCCGCTGACGATCGCGCCCGAGGAACGGCGCCGCTGGGCGCGTGCGCTGGCGGTCGAGCTCCCTGCGTAATCGCGCTGTGCCGCGCGCGGTTCGCGCGGGCCGCATCGCGCACTACAATCGAGCCGCCATGAGCCTGTCGCTGCCCGAAATCGGCCTGATCGTCGTCGGCGACGAGATCCTCTCCGGTCGCCGCGAGGACCGCCACGTGAGCGCGGTGATCGAACGGCTGGCGCGCCGCGGGCTGGCCCTGACCTGGGCGCGCTACGAGGGGGACGACCCGGCGCGTCTGACGCGGGTGCTGCGCGAGACCATGGCGTCCGACGCACTCGTGTTCTGCTGCGGCGGCATCGGGGCGACCCCGGACGACGTGACGCGCCAAGCCGCGGCTGCCGCCAGCGGCCGCGAGCTGGTGCATCACCCCGAGGGCCGGGCGATCCTGCACGAGCGCTTCGGCGATCACCTCACCGAGCAGCGCCTGCGGATGGTGGAGTTTCCCCAGGGGGCCGCGCTCATCCCGAATCCGGTCAACCGCATCCCGGGTTTCCTGCTGGAGCACCACGGCTTCGTGCCCGGTTTCCCGCGCATGGCCTGGCCGATGATCGAATGGGTGCTCGACACGCGCTACGCTCATCTCACGCGCGAGCCCCCGGTCAGCCGTGCCGTGCGCGTACGCGCCCGGGAAGGCGATCTGATCGACCTGCTGGAGCAGCTCGGCGCCGCCCATCCGCAGGCGCGCTTCTCCAGCCTGCCGGAGATGCGTCAGCGCGGCTACGTCGTGGAGCTGGGCGTGCGCGGGCCCGCCGAAGCGGTCGAGCCCGCTTTCGCCGCGCTGGAGCATGCCCTCGCCGCGGCCGGGATCACCCCGGCGGAGGAGGGCGACTGAGCCGGGATCCGGCGGCCCGCGTCGCGGTCAAAAGAATGGTTGCCGGACCCGGCGAGGAGCAATCGCGATGGCGAGTGACGGCATTCTGCCCGAGGGCGAGGGCCTGCGGCGCGCCACGTTGTGGCTGAACGAGACCGAAGGCTACACGCTCGAAGGCATCGAGGAGGCCAGCCGGCGGTTCGACCTGTCGCCGGAAGAGGAGCAATTCCTCATCGAGACCTTCCTGCCGCAGGCCGGTAGCGAGACCGAGTAAGCCCGGCCGGCGCAGGAACGTGGCCGGTTTTCCGGGGGCGTCTTTGCCACACTGCGTATTCGTCTACGGCACCCTGCAATTCCCCGACATCGCGCGCGCCGTGACCGGCCAAGAGCGCCCGGCGGCTGAACCCGCCACGCTCTACGATTACGCCCGTTACGCCGTCAAGCGCGCACCGTTTCCGGCCATCGTGCCCGAAGCCGGCGGTCACGTGCGGGGCCTGGTGTACACGGGCGTCGGGCCGGCCGCGCTGGCGCGCATCGACGCGTTCGAAGGCGAGTTCTACCGGCGCCAGACCGTGACCGCGGTGACCGACGACGGACGCCGGATCGAGGCCTATGCCTACGTGGTGCGTCTGCGCTATCGCGCCCGGCTGACGCATGGCGCCTGGGACGAGGACGCCTTCGCCCACCGCTGGCACGACGCCTATGTACGCGCCTGCCGCACCGGGTGCGAGCCGGACTGAGGGGCGCGGCCACGTCGGGGTGTCGGACGGAAGCCCGACCTACACCGGCATCGTCTTATACCGGAGTCGGTGTGGCCGGGCTCCGGGTGCCCGCGCTTCACCAGGGCAGGGTTTCGCCGTTGGCGTGGCGGAACACGCCGCTGGTCTGAGGTCCGAGCTCGTCGATGCGCTCGACCAGCATGCGTGCAGCGTCGGGCGGATCGACTTGGCCGCGGCCGCCGGTCATCTCGGTGCGCACGGCGCCTGGATGCAGGATGCCGACCGGGATTCCGCGCGGCTCGAGATCGACCGCCAGCGACTTGCCGCCGGCATTGAGCGCCGCCTTCGACATGCGATAGCCGTAGCGTCCGCCCGAGTCGTTGTCGTCGATCGAGCCCATGCGGCTGGTGATCAACGCCACCTTCGAGCCCTGCGCAAGCCGGTCGGCGAACATGCGCGTGACCAGCAGCGGTCCCACCGCGTTGACCTCGTACTGGCGCCGCAGCTGATCGAGCGCATGCGGCTGATCCAGGCTTTCGAAGTCCTCGTCGGTGAGGATGCCGGCGTTGTTGATCAGCACGTGGATACGCTCGGCGTCCTCGGGCCAGGCGCAGCTGCGCAGCGCCTCGATCGAGGTGACCTCGACGTTCTCGACGATGTCCGCGCCCGTGGCCCGCAGTTCTTCGCTGGCCTTGCGGCACAAGGCGATGACCCGGTCGCCGCGCTGGGCGAAGATGCGTGCGATCTCGAGACCGATGCCGCGGTTGGCACCGGTAATCGCGATGGTATGTCCCGCCATGTCGAACCTCCGTGATCGGTGTTGTGCGCTCAGTGTAGTAGGGTTGTGCGCGCCGAGGCCAAACGGTGGGCTCGGGATGACCCGCGCGGCCGCCGCCGCGGGGGACGGTCGATCGGCGAGCTATAATCGCGCGGGCATACCGCATGAGGCGAGAGGTGGGACAGGATGGCCGCACGCTGGCTCAAACGGATCGGCCTCGCGCTGGTCGTCGTGGTGCTCGTGGTCGCGGGGGCGGTCGCCGCCGCCCTGCTGCTGGTCGACACCGAGGCGCTGAAGAATCGCATCGAGCATCGCGTCCAGGCCGAGACCGGCCGCGAGCTGGCGATCGAAGGGCCGCTGCAGATCTCGCTGTTCCCCTGGGTCGGTTTCGAGCTCGGCCCGACGCGTCTGGCCAATGCGCCCGGCTTCGACGCGCAAGACTTCCTCGCCTTGGAGCACGCCGAGTTGCGGGTGCGGTTAGTGCCGCTACTCCAGCGCGAGATCGTGCTCGACACGGTCGTGTTGCGCGGGGCGCGGGTGAACGCAGCGCGCAATGCGGCCGGTGAGACCAATTGGGCCGATCTCGTGGGCGGTGGATCAGCCCCCGCGCCCGACGACCAGCCCCCGGGCGAGCCTACCGGTGAGCCGGCGGCCCCGGCCGAGTCCGGCGCACCGCTGCGCCTGCGCGTGGCCGGGATCGACCTGCGCGATGCGCGGGTGTCCTGGACCGATGCCCAGAACGGCCGGCGGTTCGTACTCGAGGAACTCGACCTGACCACGGGCGCGCTCGCGTCCGACCGGCCCACGCCCGTCCAATTGGACGGCACGCTGCGCGTGGATGGCCTCTTCACGCTTGGTATCCAGACGCGCGCGCGGGTCCGCTACGACCAGGCTGCGCAGACGGGTGCCGTCGAAGGGCTCATGGTCGAGCTCGTCGCACAGGGCCCGGGGATACCCTCGGGTTCGACCGCGCGCCTAGACGCCGATGCCCGGTTCGATCTGGCAGCCGGCTCCGCGACCGTGGATCCGTTCACGCTCGAGCTGCTTGGCACCGTGAGTGGCGAGGGCGACGTTCAGGTACGCTTCGCCGAGGCGCCGCCCTCGCTCACCGGACGGATAGCGGCCTCGTCCTTCAGCCCGGCCGAATTGGCCGAGGCCGCCGGCGTCGCGCTGCCGCCGCGCGCCGATGAGGACACGCTGCAGCAAGCGAGCTTGTCGGCGACCGTCCAGGGCACGCCGGAGCAGTTCACCGTCGAGCCCTTGCAAGCCAGGCTGGACGACACCCGGCTCTCGGGCCGGACCCACGCGCGCCTGACCGACAAGCCCTACTACGAGGCCACGCTCGATGCCGATGGCATCGATCTCGACCGCTATCTGCCGCCGGAGGACAGCGACGGTGAGCAGGACACCGATGGGCAGGAGACCGAGGCCGGGACCGATGCGGCCGGCGATCCGATCGCCGATCTGCCCACCGAGCTGCTGCGCGCCTTTGATGGCCAAGCGCGGATCAGCGTCGGCGAGCTGGGGTGGCGCGGGCTGCAGATGAACCAGGTGCGGCTCGAGGCCCGCCTGGCCGACGGCGTGCTCGAACTCGATCGCGCCGACATGGGGGTCGCCGAGGGGCGGATCAGCGCAACCGGGCAGCTCGACGGGCGCAATGCAGCAAGCCCGGCAGGCCGCATCGATGCCGAACTGGCGGACCTCCAGTCGGAGCCCTTGCTCGCCGCTTTCGTCGACACCGCGGCGGTCACGGGCCGCGTGAACGCCCAGGCCCAACTGGCGGGCGCCGGCGGGACGCTCGACGCGTGGTTGCGGTCGCTCGACGGCGAACTGGGCGCGGTCTTCCGCGACGGTGGGATTCGGGGCATCAACATCGCGCAGCGCCTGCGCGTGGTCGCGGCACGCCTGCGCGGCGACGAGCTCACCCAGGCTTCCGAGACCCGCAGCACCGACTTCTCCTCGCTCTCGATCAGCGCCACGATCCGCGAAGGGATCGTGCGCTCGGACGACCTCGACCTGCGCGCGCCGCTGCTGCGCGCCAGCGGCGAAGGCCGCGTCAACCTGCCCGAGCAATCGCTCGATTACACGGCTCGCGTGCGCGTGACCGGCACGCTCGAAGGACAGGGCGGGGGCACGGGCCCCGACTTGCGGGGTGTGGAGGTCCCCGTGCACCTGACCGGTCCGCTGAACTCCCCCCAGATCGACCTGGCGGTCGCCGAAGGGCTGCGCCAACGGGTGCGGGAAGATGCCGATCAGGAGGCCGACGAAGCCGAGCAGCGTGCACGCGACGAGATCGAGCGGGAGGTCGACGAGACGCGTGACCGGCTCGAACGCGAGCTGCGCGAGGGAATGGAAGGCCTGTTCGAATGACCGCGGGGCGTGACTTCGCCGAGCGCGTGCTGGCTTGGTACGAGCGCCATGGCCGCCACGAGCTGCCCTGGCAGCGTCCGGCCACGCCCTACCGGGTGTGGATCTCCGAGATCATGCTGCAGCAGACGCGGGTCGAGACCGTCCGGCCGTACTTCGAACGGTTCGAGGCGCGTTTCCCCGATGTCCCGACCCTGGCGGCGGCTGCGGTCGACGAGGTCCTCGAGTACTGGGCCGGATTGGGCTATTACGCCCGCGCGCGCAATCTCCATCGGGCCGCACGGCAGATGGTCGAGCAGCACGGCGGGGCCGTGCCCGATGACTTGGAGACGCTGGTCGCCTTACCCGGCATCGGCCGCTCGACGGCCGGGGCAATCCTGAGCCTCGCCGGCGGACAGCGCCACGCCATCCTCGACGGCAACGTCAAGCGGGTGTTGGCCCGCCACGTGGGATTGGCCGAATGGCCCGGCGCCGCCCGGGCGCAAAGGCAATTGTGGCACGAGGCCGAGCAGCGGACGCCGAGCGCGCGCGTGGCCGAGTACAACCAGGCGATGATGGACCTCGGCGCAAGCGTCTGCCTGCGCCGTCCGCTGTGCCAGGCCTGCCCGGTGCGCGCCGACTGCTGCGCCCATCGCGAGGGCACAACCGACTCGATCCCCGCGCCCAAGCCCAAGCGCACCGTGCCGCAGCGCGAGACCATCGCGCTCGTGCTGCAGCGCCCCTCCGACGGCGCCATCCTGCTCGAGCGCCGGCCACCGGCCGGGATCTGGGGTGGCCTCTGGTCGCTGCCCGAGTTCGACGATGAGGCGCACCTGCTGCAATGGGCGGGCGCCCGCCTCGGCGACGTGGCGCCGGAATCGCTGACGGCCGTCGAGCATGCGTTTACGCATTTTCGTCTACGGATCCACCCGCGGCGCGTGCTCGCCGAGCCGCCGCCGGCCGTCGGCGAGGCCGAGGCGCATGGATGGTATGGCGCCGGCTCGGCGCCCGGCGGACTCCCGGCACCCATCCGGCGGCTCGCCGACCAGCTCGTAGGCGCAAAGTTCGGTTGACGCCGCCGCCTGCGAGCGGTGTAATACGCGCCTTCGGCCCGGCGTCCGCCGGGCTCTTCGTGGCCGGGTAGCTCAGTCGGTAGAGCACGCGACTGAAAATCGCGGTGTCGGCAGTTCGATTCTGTCCCCGGCCACCACCTTCCCCACGACCTTCTCTCGCGTGACGTTCCAACCATAAGCGGCCCGCCGTGGGCGGCTTATGCTTGTAAGTTACGTGTGGCCCCGATTTGCTTGTAAGTCTCAGGGCTGGTTGCGCTGAGTGTTTCCCTGCGGGAGATCAGGGGCCGGTTTGCGGCCCTCCTAAGCTCACACCCTCTCCGCCATTTATACCGAAAAATCCGCACGGTACGGTGCGATCGAGCGCCATCTCGACAAACCTGCCCTCATCTCCTTCAGTGGTTCGACCTGGAGTGAGACACTGTCATTCACGACGCGGTGGGTGGCCCCCATCGTCAATGGAGGAAGCTTGATCCGGCATCGCGATTGCCGCGCTATGCCAGTGCGACAGCGCTCCATCAGCCGCCCGGAGCGCGTCAAGCCCGACACGGCCCGTCAACAAGAACAATCGGAACCCGCATGTTCGAACAGACATTCCGCAGCATCGACGACGTCCTGTGGAAAGAGGCCGGTTGCGCCACCGAGCTGGATTACACCGAGCAGACCTCCTGGATGCTGTTTCTCAAGTACCTGGACGATCTCGAGCACGAGCGCGCCCAGGAGGCCGAGCTGCGCGGGCAGACCTACAACTTCATCATCGACGAGGCGCACCGCTGGTCACGCTGGGCGGCACCGAAGAAGGCCGACGGCAGCTTCGACCACGACAACGCCCTGACCGGCGATGATCTCATACACTACGTCAACAGCGACCTGTTCCCCTACCTGCACGGCTTCAAGGAACGCGCGTCCGGCACGGATACCATCGAATACAAGATCGGAGAGATCTTCGGCGAGATCCGCAACAAGTTCGCCAGCGGTTACAGTCTGCGCGACGCCCTCGAACTGGTCGACCGCCTCAGCTTCGCCTCCCAGGCCGAAAAGCACGAACTCTCGCACCTCTACGAGGCCAAGATCCGCAACATGGGCAACGCCGGGCGCAACGGCGGCGAGTACTACACCCCGCGCCCGCTCATCCGCGCCATGATCCGGCTCGTCCAGCCCACCATCGGTGAGCGCATTTATGACGCCGCCGCCGGCTCGGCCGGCTTCCTGTGCGAGGCGCACGACTACCTGCGCTACGGTGCGGACGGACAGGGCGACGCGCGCCAGCTGTCTACCACGGACCTGGAAACGCTGCAGACGCGCACCTTCTACGCCAAGGAGAAGAAGAGCCTGCCGTACGTCATCGGGATCATGAACATGATCCTGCACGGCATCGAGACGCCCAACATCGCCCACACCAACAGCCTCACCGAGAATCTGGACGACATCCAGGAGAAGGACCGCTACGACATCATCCTTGCCAACCCGCCCTTCGGCGGCAAGGAACGCAAGGAGATCCAGCAGAACTTCCCAATCAAGACCGGCGAGACCGCGTTCCTGTTCCTGCAGCACTTCATCAAGTACCTGCGCGCCGGCGGCCGTGCGGCGGTGGTCATCAAGAACACCTTCCTTTCCAACTCGGACAACGCATCGAAGGCGCTGCGCAAGGAGCTGCTGGAGAGCTGCAACCTGCACACCGTGCTCGACTGCCCCGGCGGCACCTTCCTCGGCGCGGGCGTGAAGACCGTGGTGCTGTTCTTCGACAAGGGCGAGCCGACACGGAAGATCTGGTACTACCAGCTCGACCCCGGCCGCAGTCTCGGCAAGACCAACCCGCTGAACGACGACGACCTGAAGGACTTCGTGGCGAAGCAGGCGAGCTTAGCCGACTCCGAGCAATCCTGGACCGTCACCATCGACGACGTGGACCCGGAAACCTTTGACCTGTCGGTGAAGAACCCGAACAAGGCCGAGGAAGAGCCGCTGCGCGACCCGGAAGTGATCATCAACGAGATCGAGACTCTGGATAAAGAGAGCGAAGAGATCCTGGAAGGGATTCGGGGCATGTTATGAGCGAGGCATGGAGAAAAGTCGAATTAGGCGAGATTTGTGATATCGCGCTTGGTGGTACTCCTGCGCGGAAAACATCTCGGTTCTGGGACGTAGAAAGGAAATCCGGAAACGTTTGGCTTTCAATCGCCGACATTCCGAAAGACGCATTGTCGTGGGTTTCTGACAGTAAAGAGTATCTGTCAAATGAAGGCGCAGAGAATGTCCAGCTCGTAAAACAGGGAACCCTTCTATTAAGCTTTAAACTATCGATTGGGAGAGTTTGCTTCGCAGGGCAGGATCTTAGGACCAATGAAGCAATCGCTGCACTTTCAGTAAACGAACAAGCAGGGGTCGATAAGAGATACCTAGCATGGTTCCTTTGGGGGCAAGACTGGAACGCAATTGCTGCGAATGATGAAAAGTTAAAAGGGAAGACCTTAAATAAGGGAAAGCTAAAAGAGGTGCGGGTTGATCTGCCGTCGCTCCCCGAACAAAAACGCATCGTCGCCATCCTCGATGAAGCCTTCGCGAGCATCGACACAGCGATCGCCAACACTGAAAAGAATCTCGTCAATGCAAATGAGCTATTTGATAGATATCTCAACTCGCTTTTCGATGATCCGAACCGCCAATGGTCGGGGAAAAAACTGGGAGATTTGGGAACGGTTCAGACTGGCAATACGCCTAAAACGGCCGAAAAAGGTAATTACGGTAACTACGTACCTTTCATCAAGCCGGGCGATTTTTTAGGAGGTGGAAGTCTGAACTATTCGAATCAGGCTCTCAGCCGGCGTGGCGCAGAAAAGGCCCGGGTACTTCCTAAGGGCGCCGTCTTGATGGTCTGTATTGGTGCAACGATCGGGAAGGCGGGATATACAGAAAAGGAAATCACGACGAATCAGCAGATCAATGCTCTGTCTCCTGACGAGGAATACTCCGCGAAATTTATCTATTACCAAATGCTGTCTGATCGGTTTCAAAGGGACGTTATGTCATCGGCAGGTCAAACGACTCTTCCGATCATAAGCAAGAAAAAGTGGAGCAATATTGAAATTCGGGTGCCGCCCACATTCTCCGGGCAATGTGCGCTAGTAGAAAAACTGGACGAACTCGATCTGGAGATCAGGCGGCTTTCCCGAAACTATCGTTTAAAACGCGCCAATCTCGAGGAATTCAAGCAATCACTTCTCCAGAAGGCATTCACGGGTGAACTCACTGCAGCGGAAGTGGAAACCGAAGCCAGGGAGGCCGTGGCGTGACCGGGGAGAACGAAAACCCCCTTCTCATCTACGAGGCGGCCGAGAATGCGGTCGAAGTCCGGCTGGACAGCGGTCAGGAGACGCTGTGGTTGACGCAGGCGCAAATGGGCCTTCTGTTCGACGTAAGTCCGCAGAACGTCACGACGCACCTGAAGAACATCTACGCGGAGCGTGAGCTCGCGGAAGAGGCAACCGGTAAGGATTTCTTACAGGTTCAATCCGGGCGAAAGAGGGAACGGAGTCCTGATGGAGAATAACAACAGTCCCATCGTGATCTATGACGACGCCGGAGCTTCGGTCGAGGTTCGTCTAGATACCACACAGGAAACCGTCTGGCTGAGCTTGAATCAACTCGCTGACCTGTTTGGGCGAGACAAGTCCGTCATATCCCGACACTTGGGTAACATCTTCAAGAGCGGTGAACTGGAGCGCGAGTCAGTTGTTGCAAAAAATGCAACAACTGCCGCGGACGGCAAGACCTATCAGGTCGAGCACTTCAATCTTGATGCCATCATCTCCGTGGGGTACCGGGTCCATTCCGGCCGTGCCACTCGCTTCCGCCAGTGGGCCACCCGCATCCTGCGCGAGCACCTTACCCAAGGCTGGACCCTGAACCGCGACCGTTTCGAGACCAACGCCCGCGAGCTGGAGGCCGCGCTCGAGCTGGTGCGCAAGACGGCCCGGAACCCGGAACTGGACGTTGCCGCCGGCCGCGGGCTGGCGGACATCGTCGCGCGCTACGCCCAGACCTTTCTGCTGCTGCAGCGCTATGACGAGGGGTTGTTGATCGACCCGCCGGCGCGGGTGGGTGGCGATCTGCCCTCGCACGAGGCGGCGCGCGCGGCGCTGGATGGCCTGCGGGACGAGCTGATCGCCCGGGGCGAGGCCACGGAGCTGTTCGCCCGCGATCGGGGCGACGGCCTCGCGGCGCTGCTGGGCAATCTGGACCAGACGGTGTTCGGCGAGCACGCCTACCCGAGCCTGGAGACCAAGGCGGCGCATCTGCTGTATTTTGTGGTCAAGAATCACCCGTTCGCGGACGGCAACAAGCGCAGTGCGGCGTTCCTGTTCGTCGATTTCCTGCACCGCAACGACCGCCTGCTCGATCCCGCCGGCGAACCGGTAATCAACGATGTGGGGCTGGCGGCGCTGACGCTGCTGGTCGCCGAGTCCGACCCGGCCAACAAGGACACCATGATCCG
>CAZVBX010000054.1:18068-20654 GCA_964625925.1 uncultured Ectothiorhodospiraceae bacterium
TGGGGCGAGGTGGCCGCGAGCCGGGTGCGGCGCGAGGTCATCGCGCCGGGCCGGTTGCAGGGCGGGGGCAAGCGCGCCGAGTCGGATATCGCCGACTACGTGCTGACCTATCAGGGCCAGAAGCTGGCGGTCATCGAGGCCAAGAAGCGGGGCCTGCCGGCGACCGAGGGGCTGGTCCAGGCCAAGCGCTATGCGGAGCGCCTGCAGGCGCGCTTCGCCTATAGCACCAACGGCGACGAGATCTACCGGGTCGATCTGCACACGGGGGCCGAGGGGCCGGTCAGCGCGTATCCGTCACCGGACGAACTCTGGGCAGAGGTCTTCCCCGAGCGCAACGTCTGGCGTGAGCGCTTCGGCGCAGTGCCGTTCGAGGACAAAGGCGGGGCCTGGGAGCCGCGCTACTACCAGCACAACGCGATCGCGCAGGCGCTGGAGGCCATCGCCGAGGGCCGCGAGCGCATACTCCTGACACTGGCGACCGGTACCGGCAAGACGGCCATCGCATTCCAGATCGCCTGGAAGCTCTTCCATGCCCGCTGGAGCCTGGCCGCACGGGCGTCCGGCGAGCCGGGCGGGCAGCCGCGCATTCTGTTCCTGGCCGATCGCAACAATCTCGCCGATCAGGCGTTCAACGATTTCTCGGCCTTTCCGCAGGACGCGCTGGTTCGCATCGACCCGGACGCCATCCGCAAGAAGGGCCAGGTGCCGAAGAACGGCAGCATCTTCTTCACCATCTTCCAGACCTTCATGACCGGGCGCGACGCGAACGGCGACCCCGCGCCGAACTTCGGCGATTATCCGCCGGACTTCTTCGACCTCATCGTCATCGACGAATGCCACCGCGGCGGTGCGAACGACGAGAGCAACTGGCGCGGCATCCTGGAATACTTCCGCCCGGCCGTGCAGCTCGGGCTGACGGCCACGCCCAAGCGCGACCACAACGTCGACACCTACAACTACTTCGGCAAGCCCGTCTACATCTACTCCCTCAAGGAAGGTATCAACGACGGCTACCTGACGCCCTTCAAGGTCCGCCAGATTGCCACCACGCTCGATGACTACGTCTACACCAGCGATGATGACGTGGTGGAGGGGGAGATCGAGGAAGGCCGTCGCTACACCGAGGAGGACTTCAACCGGGTCATCGAGATCGAGGCGCGTGAACGCTACCGGGTCCGGGTGTTCATGGAGCAGATCGACCAGCGCCAGAAGACCCTGGTGTTCTGCGCAACACAGGGCCATGCGCTGGCGGTGCGCGATCTGATCAACCAGATGAAGACGAGCGACAATCCGCACTACTGCGAGCGCGTCACCGCCGACGATGGCAGCGAAGGCGATCGATTCCTGAAACAGTTCCGCGACAACGAAAAGACCATCCCCACGATCCTCACCACCTCGCAGAAACTGTCCACCGGCGTCGACGCCCGCAATATCCGCAACATCGTCCTGCTGCGCCCGATCAACTCCATGATCGAGTTCAAGCAGATCATCGGTCGCGGGACCCGCCTGTTCGAGGGCAAGGACTACTTCACGATCTACGACTTCGTGCGGGCGCACGAACACTTCTCCGACCCGGACTGGGACGGAGAGCCGTTGGAGCCCGAGCCCTGCGCCCGCTGTGGGCAGATCCCCTGCATCTGTGCGGTGGACCCGCCGCAGCCGTGCGCCCAATGCGGCCAAAACCCCTGCGTCTGTGAGAAAGAACCACCGGAACCGTGCCCGGAGTGCGGCGAACAGCCCTGCGTTTGCGACAAGAAGCGCAAGGTCAAGGTCCGACTCGCCGACGGCAAGGAGCGCGCGATACAGCACATGAGTGCGACCAGCTTCTGGAGCCCCGACGGCAACCCCATCTCCGCCGCGGAGTTCGTCCAGCGCCTGTACGGTGAATTGCCGGAATGGTTCGCGGATGAGGACCAGCTTCGCGAGCTCTGGAGCCAACCGGACACGCGCAAGAGACTGATGCAGGGCCTGGAAGAGAAGGGTTGCGGAGCCGACCAGCTTCAGGAAATCGGCCGCATGATCGAGGCGCAGGATAGCGATCTCTACGACGTACTGGCCTACATCGCCTTCAACCGCCCGCCGGTCACGCGCGCGGAGCGGGTCGAATCCCATCGCGCGGAGATCTTCCGCGAGTACGACTACCGCCAGCAGGACTTTCTGCGCTTCGTCCTTGGCCATTACGTAGAGCAGGGCGTCAGCGAGCTGGATCCGGACAAGCTGCCGCAGCTGATCGAGTTGAAATACAACACGGTGGGGGATGCCATACAGGAGCTCGGGCCGGTGCAGGACATCCGCGAGGTGTTCGTGGGTTTCCAGAAGAGACTGTATTGACAGGGTGTTCTAGTGCAGTCGCTGGAGACGTTCATCCCGGTGGCGTGCAACACCGCCGAGCTGCCGCAGCCCGACGAAATTCAACCCCGGTCCGGCCTAGTAGCGGTTCGCGATAGTCTCGTTGCTGACCGCGAGGGCTGGGCGAGTAGTAGAGCCACCAGCGCCAGTTGGCGCATGACAGGGTGCTTCCTGCGTCGGCGATTATTCTGCGTGTAGGAGGTGGCCTACAGGCGCCATCTGGGCTGGATGGCTCCG
>CAZVBX010000055.1:0-20607 GCA_964625925.1 uncultured Ectothiorhodospiraceae bacterium
GCCGCGACAGCGTGCGCGCCTTGGCGATGCCGCGCAGGTCGCCCTTCACCAGCGTTACCGGCGCGCTCTCCAGCGCGACATCGGTGCCCGTGCCCATGGCGACGCCGACGTCGGCCGCCGCCAGCGCCGGGGCGTCGTTGACGCCGTCGCCGGCCATGGCGACCTTGCGCCCCTCGCTCTGGAGCTGACGCACCAGGGCGTGCTTGTCCTCGGGCGACACGCCGGCGCGCACCTCGTCGATGCCGAGCTGGCGCGCGACCGCTTGCGCCGTCGTTTCGTTGTCACCGGTGCACATGACCACGCGCACGCCGGTCTCGTGCAGCCGTTCCAGTGCGGATTTCGTGGTCTCCTTGATCGGATCGGCGACGCCGAGCAGGCCCGCGGCGCGGCCGTCGATGGCGACCAGCATCACCGTCTGGCCTTCCGCGCGCAGGTCCTCGGCGCGCTGCTCCAGCTGCGCGGTCTCGATACCTGCGCCATCGAGCAGGCGGCGGTTGCCCACCAATACGGTACGCCCATCGACCTGGGCGCGAATGCCCTGGCCGGTCACCGACTCGAAGTGTTCGGCCACGGGGATCTCGATGCCACTCTCCTCAGCGCCGCTCTGGATCGCCACCGCGAGCGGGTGCTCACTGCCGCGCTCGGCTGCCGCCGCGGCGCCGAGCAGCTCCTCGACGCTGACCTCGTTGCTCGGCTCGGCGTTCACCAGGCGGGGCCGGCCCTCGGTCAGCGTGCCGGTCTTGTCGCAAATCAGGGTGTCGATGCCTTCCAGCGTCTGCAGGGACTCGGCGTCGCGGATCAACACGCCCGCCTGCGCACCGCGGCCGACGCCGACCATGATCGACATCGGCGTGGCCAGGCCCACCGCGCAGGGGCAGGCGATGATCAGCACTGAGATCGCGGCCACGAAGGCGTAGTTGAACGCGGGTTCGGGACCGGTCGCGGCCCAGACGAGGAACGCGATGACGGCGACGGTGACGACGATCGGCACGAACACCGCGGCCACGCGATCGGCCAGCCCCTGGACCGGCGCCCGCGAGCGCTGGGCCTGCGCGACCAGGTTCACGATGCGCGCCAGCAGCGTGTCGCTGCCGACGTGATCGGCCTGCATCACGAAACCGCCGGTCTGGTTGACCGTGCCGCCGGTGACGCGGTCGCCCGCGCGCTTGGTGACGGGCATGGCCTCGCCGGTGATCATGGACTCGTCGACCGAGCTGGAGCCCTCCAGCACCTCGCCATCGACCGGCACCTTGGCACCCGGCTTGACGCGCAGATGGTCGCCCAGGCGCACGTCGGACAGGGCAATCGTCGCATCGTTGCCGTCGGCATCGACCCGCACGGCCTGCGGCGGCGCTAGGTCGAGCAAGGCCTTGAGCGCGCTCGACGTGCGCTCGCGGGCGCGGATCTCGAGCACTTGCCCGAGCAGCACCAGGGCAACGATGACGGCGGCCGCCTCGAAATAGAGTGGCACCTGCCCGTCCATGCGGAACGCCTCGGGCAGCACCCCGGGGAAGACCAGCGCGATCACGCTGAAGGCATAGGCGGCGCCCGTGCCTAGCGCGATCAGCGTGAACATGTTCAGGCGCCGATTGACCACCGACTGCCAGCCGCGCACGAAGAACGGCCAGCCGCCCCAGAGCAGCACGGGCGTAGCGAGCGCGAACTGCAGCCAGCCGGTCACCCCATGGCCGATCGTGCCGGCAACGTCCAGGCCGACCATCTCACCCATGGTCAAGACGATGAGTGGAATGGAGAGCGCGGCGGAGACCCAGAAGCGTCGGGTCATCGACACCAGCTCGGCGCTCGGGCCCTCCTCGACCGTGGCCGTCATGGGCTCGAGCGCCATGCCGCAGATGGGGCAGTCGCCGGGCTCGTCGCGCACGATCTCCGGATGCATCGGGCAGGTGTATTGGGTCGTGGTCTCGCCGGCGCCGACGCGTTGCAGGGCCATGCCGCAGTGCGGGCAGTTGCCCGGTTCGTCCGACTCCACGCCGGGGCAGCAGGCGCAGACGTACGTGCCCGCGCTCGCCCGCGCGTCCTGGCGATGGGCATGGCCGTGCTCGTGACCGCCCGAGCAGCAGCTCGAGGCGGACTCCGGCTGTTCGGATGCCGCATTGCCGTGCCCACCCGATTCGCAGCAGCCGCCGGCCGTGTTGTGCCCGGGCGCCCCGTCCGCTTTCGGGGTGTGGCAGCCGCAGCCGCCGTTCGTGTGTCCGTGTTCGCCGTGCTTACTCATGCCCGTGTTCCTGGGTCAGTGCTTCGATGATGGGACAGCCTTCGACCGGACCCTGCCCCGAGCATTGGCGATCGAGCTCGGACAGGGCCTGGCGCATCCGGTGCAGTTCCTCGATCCGCTGCTCGATCTCGGCGAGCTTGTGCTCGGTCAGCGCCTTCACCTTGGCGCGGTCGCCGGACGGCTCGGCGAGACCCAGCAGCTCCCGGATCTCGGCCAGGGAAAAGCCGAGCGCCTTGGCCCGTCGAATGAACCCGAGGCGCTCTGCCGCCGCCGGCGGATAGAGGCGGTAGCCGCTCGCGGTGCGCTCCGGGGCGGCCATCAGCCCCTCGCGCTCGTAGAAACGAATCGTCTCCACGCCGACCGAAGCGGTCTTGGCGAGCCGCCCGATCGTCAGCGCATCTTCTTGGGCGTTCATCGCGTGCATACTCCCGACTCCACCCTGTGCTGGGGATCGTAAACCCTTTAGAACTCTACGGAGTCAAGGGTATTTGGCGAGTACGGGTGGCCGGCCCAGGCGTGACTTCCGGTCGCGTTGTCGGCGACTCGATTTGGGAGGGGTCCACGGGGGACGCGGGGCGCTCGTCAGCACCGGTATCCGCCCGGGCTCCGCGCCGGATTCGTTGGACTCGCTTCGTTTCGGCGCCGGGGTTTGTCGTCCGATACCGGCCCGCTCCACGTGACCGGTGGCGTGCGTGGAGCGGGCGTGGTCGGCCTTCGTTAACGATGGTGGCGCTGGCGGCCGCCGAAGCGGTGCATCTCCTGGAGCCGCTGGCGCTGCTCGTCACTCAACACCTCGGCGACCTCGCCCTGCACCCGGGCGTGCAGTTGGAGCATCTGGCCGTGGATCTCGCTCATGCGCTGATGGGCTTCGCCGACCGCCTCGGGGTCGGGCGCGCCTTCGCGCCACAGCTCCTTCATCGCCCGAGCGCGTTCATGCATCTGCTGCATGAGCTGCCAGTGTTCCCGGGCGTTCTGCTCGTGGATCGCTTCGATCTGCTCCTGCTGCTCGTCGGAGAGCTCCAGCACGCCGGCCATGTAGGACGACATCGCGCCGGATCCCATCATGCCGGCCCCCATCATGCCGGGACCCATCATGCGACCGTCCATCATGCCGGGACCCATCATGCGACCGTCCATCATGCCGCCGCCCATCATGCCGCCCATCCTGCCGGGGCCGGTCATGCCGGAGTCGCCCATCATGCCCCGGCCATGCTCGCCGCCGTGCCCGTCCATCATGCCCCCGCTTTGGCCTTGGTCGGATTCGTGGGCGAGCAGCGGAGCGGCGCTGACCGCGCCGGCGAGGGCGATGGCTGCCGCCAAAGAACGCTTGCTGTGCTTCATTGCGTACTCCCATTGGTCGAGCCAGTTCCTTCATCGCGCCGGGGCCCATGCCCGGATTGGTACACGCGACTCATGGATTCTTGGCGCCCTGGTCCGTTGCGCCTGCGCGCAATCGGAGCCGTCATGGCGAACCTTGCCATGGATGAAGCGTATCCCTGGACTTCGGTACGGACTCAATAGGGATTTAGCAGTGGGGATGGGAAACCGCGCCGGCGAAGCGTCCGCTCAACCGCGATGATCCGGGGGATCTTCGCCCGAACCGGCTTCGCGGTCCGTCCGTCATGCTCGCGACAGCCAGGCGCGCGCCAATTGCCCGCCGGGCCCGTCTGCCCTATATTGCGGCGCATGCGGTCCCTGCTGATGTCCCTGGTGCTCGCGCTGACGAGTGTCGCCTCGGTTTACTCCATGGCGGCCGTCGGTGATTCCGAGGCTACGGGCGTCGCCCACGAGCCCATGGCGGCTGACTGCTGCCTCGCTACCCCCGATTCGGCGGGGCATCAAGCCCATTCCTGCGGCGCTGGTTGTGTGGTGCTCGCTCCCGCGTCGAGTATCGCCGGCGGTGGTGCGCACCTGCATCCGGTGCGGTTAGGCTCGGTGCAATACTTCTCGCCGATCCTGGAACCCCCGCACCGTCCGCCGATCGCCCGTTCGTAGAACCGACCGCCACCGCGGCCGCTTCGGGGCTTCGCTTGCAGCGGGCCCATGGGGCTGCGTCCGGCACATCGACCGACGTTCAATGGGCGGAACCCAGCAATTCGGGCGCAGGTCGCAGGGACCTGCGCCGATTCCGGGCTCGCTTGCCCCTGGAGAGATCTCATGATTCGTTTTGTAGCACTCCTGCTGTTGTCAGCCGCGTCGGGCACGGCGCTCGCCGCAACGGGTTCGATGAACTTCTATCCCACTCCCAATTGCGGCTGCTGCAGCGCGCATGCCGAGTACCTGCGGGGTCACGGCTTCGACGTCAAAGTGATCGCGGCCGAGGACCTGGCCGAGCTGAAGGCCGAGCACGGCGTGCCCGATGAACTCGCGGCCTGCCACACCGCGATCATCGACGGCTATGTGGTCGAGGGCCACGTGCCGGTCGACAGCATCGAACGGATGCTCGAAGAGCAGCCGGCGATCACGGGCATTGCCGTGCCCGGCATGCCGATCGGCTCGCCCGGCATGGGCATGGAGCGGGGGCTGCAGGAGCCGTTGCAGGTGTGGACCATCCCCGAGGCGGAGAACGAGTCGCCGTCGGTCCATTCGACCTATAGCCGGATCTCGCGATGATGCGGTCGGCTCGGGTGCTGGCGTCGCCGCTGGCGGCGCTGGCCCTTGCCGCCTGGGCATTCTCCGGGCTGCCGGCGCAGGGCGCGAACGCGCCCGAAAAGCTGGCGGTGCACGACCAGCCGCGCGAGCTGCCGCCGGTCGAGTTCGAGGGCGAGGGCGGCGAGTCGCTGTCGCTCGAGTCGTTCGCCGGCAAGATCGTCGTGCTCAACGTCTGGGCGACCTGGTGTCCGCCTTGTCGCGAGGAGATGCCGACGCTAGACGCGCTGCAGGGGCAGCTCGGCGGGGAGGAGTTCGAAGTGGTCGCCCTATCGGTCGATCAAGGAGGGCCGGAGGCCGTCCGCGCGTTCTATCTCGAGGTCCGCGTCGAGAACCTGGCGTTGTACATCGATGGATCGATGAGTTCGATGGCGCAGCTACGCGTCCGCGGGGTGCCGACGACCTTGATCCTGGATCGGCGCGGACGCGAGGTGGCCCGGCTGACGGGCGAAGCGGACTGGGCCGCTCCGCCGATGGTGGCGTACCTGCGCGGCCTGGTCCGTGGCGATCACGCGGAGGCGCAATGACCGGCTGGGAACTCACCTACAGCGCTGCCCTTCTGGCGGGGATGATCTCGTTCATCTCGCCCTGCGTGCTGCCGCTGGTGCCGGGCTATCTGTCGTTCATCGCGGGCGGGGCGACGGCCGGCGACCCGGACGCGGCCGCCGAGCGTATGCGCCGCTGGCTGACGCCGCTGACCTTCGTCGTCGGCTTTTCGCTGGTGTTCGTGCTGATGGGCGCGGGGGCGGGTGCGATCGGCCAACTGCTGCTGACCTATCGCCAGGAGGCCAACCTGATCGGCGGTGCGCTGATCGTCGTGCTGGGGCTGTTCATGGCCGGGGCGATCCGCCCCGAGTGGCTGCTGCGCGACTACCGGCTGGTGGGCCGCATACAGAGCGGCGCCGGATCGCCCGGCATGGCGGGCGTGCTCGGGGTGGCCTTCGGCGTGGGCTGGACGCCCTGTATCGGCCCGATCCTCGGCGCGATCCTGACCGTGGCCGCGACCCAGGGCAGCGAGCTCAGCGGCGTCGGACTGTTGGCGACGTATGCGGCCGGTCTGGCGGTGCCGTTCTTGCTCGCCGCTGCATTCACCGACCATTTCGCGCGTTCCTTGGCCAGTCTCCGCCGGTGGGGCGCGTGGCTTCACAAGGGTGCCGGTGTGTTGCTGGTGATCTTCGGCGTCGCGATGATGACCGGCAAGCTCACCGCGTTCGCCTATTGGCTGCTGGAGGTGTTCCCGGCGCTCGGGCGCATCGGCTAGCGGTTCGGCCGCGCGCTTGACCCCGTAGCGTACTCCGGGGTGTAACTTCGCTGTCAGTGGGCCATCTTCGGAATGGGTCTTCCCCATGGCCGGAATCTGCCGGTCGACGGGCAAGGCCTCTCTTCACGAGTGGCAGAAGGAAACGACCATGTCAGGCAAGTTACTCGGGGTGATCAGCGCGGGCGTGCTGGCGAGCACGCTCGTCAGCGGCGCGTGGGCGCAGCCCGATTCCGGTTCCGCGCACGGCGGTGGGCACGACGATATGCCTGGCCACATGAGCGGGTCCGGCAT
This sequence comes from uncultured Ectothiorhodospiraceae bacterium, assembly GCA_964625925.1. Classification (GTDB taxonomy): domain Bacteria; phylum Pseudomonadota; class Gammaproteobacteria; order XJ16; family Halofilaceae; genus Halofilum. The sequence goes on from CAZVBX010000055.1 coordinate 6,438, forward strand.
GAAGGGCGGCCATGGCGGTGGAGGGATGCATGGCTCTGGCATGCAGGCGCCACATGGCAAACCGTCCGGTCACGGGCGCATGGGCGGCCACGGGATGATGCACGGCCGCGGGATGATGGGCGGTGCCATGGGCAAGCTCACCACGCCCTACGTGGCCGGTGTCCTCGGGCTCAGCGAGGAGCAGACGCAGCGCATCGAGGACATTCAGCGGTCGAACGCGCGTGAGCATTGGTCGCTGACGCAGCAGATGCGCGAGCGCCATCGCGCGCTGATGGGCCTGATGCGCGAATCGGCGCCCGATCCGCAGGCACTCGCCGAAGCCCACGATCAGGCCAGCGCGGCCCACCGGCAGTTGCTCGTGCTCCAGGCCGAGATCCGTCGCGAGGTGCTCGGCGTGCTCGACGACGATTAGCGCGAGCGTCTGCAGCAGATGCGAGGCTCCTAAGTGTCCTGTCTCGTAAGTTCTTTGAATTTTTCTCGTCGAGGGATTGCGGCGCCTGGCAAGGCGCGCCGACGAGCCATAGCGCGCCCTATGGTGAGGAGGCGCAACGCCGCCAGGCGCCGCAAGACCCGGCGAGAAATCAAACGTTGTGCGAGACAGGACACTAGGGAACGTCTGATTCACTCGCGCCGTCGTCATTGCGAGCGGAGCGAAGCAATCCATAGAACGAGCGAAATCGGCCCGTCATGGATTGCTTCGTCACTTCGTTCCTCGCAAAGACATGCTTGGTCAGGCATTCCCTAGTGTCCTCTACCAGAAGTTCCTCGCATATTCCGGCGAGGGATTGGGGCGCCTGGCAAGGCGCGGCGACGGGCCATAGCGCGCCCTATGGTGAGTAGGCGCAACGTGAACGAACGTGTCTGAGAGGACACTAGGAGGCTGTCCGAGAAACCCGGCGCCTACTGCGCGCGTACCACAGCGGCGGCTTTGCGCGATCCCTCAACTCGCATGGGAACCACCATGCTCGTTTCACGATCACGTAAATCCGCTCGCTGTGCCACGCGCTCGCTACGGCGCAGATTTCCCGGACAGCCTCCTAGCGCCCAACGCCGATTCCGGGCGAGGGTAACGGCCCGCGGCCGCCGCGCGATTTGCGGCATACTTCGGTGTTCGGCCCCGGAGACGGGGCTGACTGAAGGCGCTCGCTTGGATCTCAGCCTGACCCCAGCCAACATGGCCGCGCTATTCGTCGCGATGACGGTGCTCGCGGCGACGCCCAGCGTGAGCGTGCTGCTGGTATCCGCTCGCTCGGTCAGCGCCGGGTTCCGGCAAGGCGTGCTGGTAACGCTCGGGATCGTCGCGGCCGATGCCCTGTTCATTCTGGCGGCGATCTTCGGCTTGGCCGCGCTCGCCGAAGCACTCGGCGAGCGCTTCGCGTGGGTGCGCTACATCGGCGCCGCCTACGTCATCGCGCTGGGCCTCGCGCTCGCGCGCAGCGCCCGGCCGACGGCGCCTGACGCGCGCGGCCAAGCGCCAAGTTTCCTGGCCGGCTTGCTGGTGACGCTCGCCGACCAAAAGGCGCTGCTGTTCTACTTCGCGTTCTTCCCCGCCTTCGTCGATCTCGCCGCGCTCACGCCCGCGGACGTCGCGGCCGTCCTGCTCATCGCCACGCTCGCCGTGGGGGGCGCCAAGCTGGTCTACGCCTATGCGGCGGATCGGGCCGGGAGAGTGGCCGGCGAGCGTGCGAGCCATGTCCTTCGGCTCATCGCGGCCGGCGTGATGATTGCGGCGGGCGTCTGGATCGCCGTGCGCACGTAAGCGCACCGACGCAGCCCGGCGCGTTCAATCCAGCCGCTTGTGGAAGCGCAGGATGGCGACGGCCATCAGCGCGCCGAAGAATGCCGCCAGCGCCCAGATCTCGGGCGCCATGTCGGCCAGGGGCGTGCCGCGCACGATGATGCCGCGGGCCAGGCGCACGAAATGGGTGAGCGGGATGACCTCGCCGATCCATTGGGCGGCGACCGGCATGCCCTCGAACGGGAACATGAAGCCGGACAGCAGAATGGACGGCAGGAAGGTGAAGATCGTCAGCTGCACGGCCTGGAACTGCGTCTGTGCGAAGGTCGAGACGGTCAGCCCCAGCGCCAGCGCCGCCAGCACGAACATTCCCGCCGACAGATAGACATCCGGCAGCGAGCCGCGCAGCGGCACGTCGAACAGCCAGGCGCCGACCAGCAGGATGATCGTCACCTGGATCAGCCCGATGGCGACGTAGGGCAGGATCTTGCCGAGCATCAGCTCGAGGGTGCGCACCGGCGTGGTGATCAGCAGCTCGAGGTTGCCGCGCTCGCGCTCGCGCACGATCGCGATGGCGGTGAACAGCACCATGGTCAGGTGCAGGATCACCCCGATGAGTGCCGGCACGATATGCACCGGCGAGCGCCGCTCGGGATTGTAATAGGTGCGCGTGGCGAACAGCGGTGCGGGCTGCTCCGCACGCGGCGTCAGCGAGGGCACAAACGGCATGCGCCCGAGCTGGCGCGCAATCGACTCGATGGTCGGATCGCTGCCATTGATCAGTAGCTGCGCCGCTGGCCGGGTGGGATCGATGAGGCGCCGCTCGAAGTCGTGCGGGATGACGATGCCGATGTCGATGGCGCCGCGGTCGAGCATTTTCTTCAGCGCGGCCGGGCTGCCGGCGACGCGCACGATCTCGGCGACCTGCGTGGCCTCGGCGGCGCTGACCAGCCGCTGCGACTGGATGGTGTTGGCGCTATCGACCACGCCCGTGCGGATGTCGCGCACGTCGAGGTCGATGGCGTAGCCGAACAGCAGGATCTGCATCAGCGGCACGCCGATGATCATGCCGAAGGTCAGCCGGTCGCGCCGGAGTTGGCGCACCTCCTTGGTGGCCACGGCCCAGAGCCGGCGGAGCCTAGTCCACATCCGGGGCCTCCCGCGGGCCGGTGGCCGCGACGAACACGTCCTCGAGGTTGGCGCCGGCGCGCTCGACGCGGGCCGCGATGCCGCGCTGCTGTAACGCCGCCTCGATTGCGCCGGCCACGTCGTCGCCGTTGGTATCGGCCAGCGCATGCAGGCGCTGGCCGAGCTGGGCGACGCTACGGATGCCGGGCACGGCCTCGATGGCCGTGCGCGCCGCGCGCACCGATTCGGTCTCGACCTCGACCACCCGCGCGGCGACCCGCTGGATCAGCGCCCGCGGCGCGTCCTCGGCCACCAGGCGCCCGCGGTCGAGGATGGCCAGGCGATGGCAGCGCTCGGCCTCGTCCATGTAATGCGTGGAAACGAGGATGGTCACCCCGCCGGCGACCAGCTCGAACAGGATGTCCCAGAAGTCGCGGCGGCTCTGCGGGTCCACGGCGCTGGTCGGCTCGTCCAGAATCAGCAGCCGCGGGCGGTGGAGCGTGACCGCCGCCAGCGCGAGGCGCTGCTTCTGACCGCCGCTGAGCGTGCCCGCGTACTGGCGTCGGCGATCGGTCAGGCGATAGGTGGCGAGGGCGTGATCGATGCGCGTCTTGGTCTCGCGGCGGGGGAGGGCGTACACGGCCGCGAGAAAGCGCAGATTCTCCTGCACGCTCAGATCCTCGTAGAGCGAGAACCGCTGGGTCATGTAGCCGACCTGGCGCCGCACCGCCTCGGCCTCCTGCGGCACCCGATGGCCCAGCACCTCGACCTCGCCCGCGCTCGGCCGCAACAGGCCGCAGAGCATGCGGATCGCGGTCGACTTACCCGAGCCGTTCGGCCCCAGAAAGCCGTAGATGCTGGCCTCGGGGACCGTGAGGTCGAGCTCGTCAACCGCGGTGAGCGCGCCGAAGCGGCGCGTCAGCCCGCGGGCGCGGATCGCGGCGTCCACCGCCTCAATCCCCGGGGGTGCGCGTCACCACGCGCACGGGCACGCCGGTTGGCAGATCGCCGCCTTGCGGAAGCACGATCTCGGCGAGATAGCTCAGCCGGCCGGACTCCTGCTCGGTGAGGGCGTAATAGGGCGTGTACGCCGCCTCCGAGGCGAGGAAGCTCACCTCGCCCGCGTAGCTGCCGTGGCCATCGACCGAGACCTGAACCGCGCTGCCGGGCTGCAGCCGCGCGCGCAATGCGGCCGGGACGTACACGCGGGCGTAGGGCGGCTCGTCGGTCGCCCGGAGCACCGCCACCGGCGCCCCGGCCGTGGGCGTCTCCCCCGGCTCGAACGGCAGCGCCTCCACGCGGGCCGGGCGCGGGCTCTGCACGGACAAGCGCTCGATCGTCAGCTCCTGGCGTTGCAGCGCCGCTTCGGCCGCACGCACGGCGGCGCGCGCCTGATCGAGTTCTTCGACCGTAGTGCCCGCGAGCAGCGCCTGCAGGTTCGCGCGCGCCGCATCGCGCTCGCCCTCGGCCGTCTCCAGGCGCGCCCGCGCGCTATCGAGCGCCTGCTGGCTGCTCAGGTCCTGCTGGCGCAGGCGCTGGACGCGCGCGAGCTCACGCTCGGCCTGAGCGACGGTGCTCTGGGCCGCGTTCAGGCCGGCACGCGCCTGGTCGATGATCTCCTCGCGCGGCCCGCGCACCATCTCGTCCAGGCGCCGCTGGGCGCGGTCGCGCTCGGCCGCCAGCCGCTCGCGTTCGGACCGGGCGCGGCGCGTATCGAGGCGGACCAGGGCAGCGCCGGCCTCGACGCGCTGACCCTCACGCACCTCGATCGCGGCGATGGGCTCGGCCTGCTCGGCGGTCAGTACGATGCGGTCGCGCTCCAGCGTGCCCACCACGGGCGAGCCCGGCTCCCCGCCGCAGCCCGAGAGGGCGAGCGCCAGTAACAGGCTCAGCGGAACGCGGTATCTCACGGCCGGGCCTCCGCGCCCTGGCGGAACAGCGCGATGGTGTGCTCGGCGAGCCCGTCGATGTTGTCGGGGGTGTAGTCGAGCACGCGGCTGGCGACGGGCGCCGCCACGAACGGGAATGCGCACAGGCTCAGCAGCGACAGCGCGCCCAGATCGGGGTCGAGATCGGCACGCAGGCCGCCCCGATCGATCTCGTGGGCGATGATGCTGCGCGCCGCGCCGGCCCCGTGCCGAGCGAAGCCTTCGACGAACTCGTCGCGCATGGGCCCGCCGGGCGCGAGCACGTCGCGCACCAGCAGGGTCGCGATCTCGGGCGCGCTCGCCAGCCGGCCCATGTAGGTGCGTACGAAACTGCCGATGGGGTCGCCGTCGGCGAGCGCCGCCTGCGCCTGCGCGCGCATCTGCGCCAGCAGCGGCCCCAGCGTTCGTTCGAGCATCGCGCGATAAAGACCGCGCTTGTCGCCGAAGTAGTAGTGCGTCATCGCCGGCGTCGCGCCGGCCGCAATGGCGATCCGGCGCACCGAAGCGCCGGCGAAGCCGTGTTAGGCGAAGGCGGCGAGGGCGGCCTCGAGCAGGCGCTCGCGCAGGTCGGACTCGCCGGCGGGGCGGCCGGGCGCCCGCGCGGGCTGGTCCGGATCCGGCTGCGACTTCGGTTCGTCTTCCTCCATGCTCCAATTAATAATACGTTTAATTAATTCGTGCAAGGCTCGCATGCGAGCGGCGGCCCATCGCTAGGCACATTCCAGGGGAATGCGGCGATGCGGCTTGGGGGGCGAGCGATCGGTTACGATGAGCGGCGATGGATGGGCTCGCCACGATCGGCTACGAGGGCGCCTCGCTGGAGGCGTTTCTGGGCACGCTGCAGGCCGCCGGCGTGGGGCTGCTGCTGGACGTGCGCGAGGCGCCGGTCTCGCGGCGGCGCGAGTTCGCCAAGAAGGCCCTGAGCGCCGCGGTCGAGCAGGCCGGCATCGCCTACCGCCACGAAGGCGCGCTGGGCGCCCCCAAGCCGTTGCGCGACGCCATCAAGCAGGGCGAGTGCAGCGCCGAAGCGTTCTTCGCGCACTACGAAGAGCACCTGGCCGCACAGGCGCCGTTGCTGGACCGCCTGGCGGCCGAGCTGCCCGGCCGGGTCGCGCTCATGTGCTACGAGCGCGACGTGCGCCAGTGCCATCGCAAGACCGTGGCCCACGCCCTTCAGGCGCGCACCGGCCTCACGCCGCAGCACCTGCGGCCCGAGCGCGACGGCGACGCCCGCCAGCTCGACCTGCAACTACCGGAGTGAACCGCCTGCGCAGGCGCCGCCAACACCAAGGAGAACGACCGTGCGACCCGAGCAAGCCCGCGACCTCGCCGCCTACAACCGCTGGATGAACGAGCGCCTCTATGACGTCTGCGCCGAGCTCACCGACGAGCAGCGCCGGCGCGACTGCGGCGCCTTCTTCAAGTCGGTCCACGCCACGCTCAATCACCTGGTGCTCACCGACCAGATCTGGCTCGGCCGCTTCACCGGCGAGCCGTTCCATTTCGAGAGTCTCGACCAGGAGCTGCACCACGAGTTCGACGAACTGCGCGCCGCGCGCGAAGCGCTCGACGCGCGCATCGTCGAATGGGCCGGCGCGCTGACCGAGGACGATCTGAACGCGACGCTGCGCTACACCAGCGCCGTGCGCCCGGGCGAGCGCAAGTACGAGATGTGGCTGGCGGTCACCCACTTCTTCAACCACCAGACCCACCACCGCGGCCAGCTCACCACGCTGCTGAGCCAATTCGGCAAGGATTTCGGCGTGACCGATCTGGTGTGGCTGCCGCAGGTCCTGGAGCGTAACGCCGGCTGACGCGCGCGGCTCAGTCCTGCGGCGGCTTGCGCAGGGACTTGGTGCGGCCCCGCTGCTTTTTCTCGTCCGTGCGCCGGGCGCGTGCGCGCCGACTCGGCCGGGTGGGCCGGCGCGGCTTGCGCTCGGTCCCCGCCGCCTCGATCAACTCCCCCAGCCGCTCGAGCGCAGACTGCTCGTTCTTCTCGCGGCTGCGATATTCCTGCGCCTTGATCACCACGACCCCGTCGCGCGTGATGCGGTGATCGCGCATCGCGAGCAACCGGCGCTTGTACCGTTCCGGCAGCGACGAACCGGCAACGTCGAAGCGCAAGTGCACCGCCGTGGACGCCTTGTTCACGTGCTGGCCACCCGGACCGCCGGCGCCCGTGGCCGTGAACTCGACCTCGTCATCGGGCAGATTGATCTCGGGCGTGAGACGGAGCATTACTGCTTTGGCTTGCGAGCACATCGGGAATAAGGGGGCCGGCCGTCAGCGCCGGTGCATGCTGCTGGCAGCACCGACGCGTATCCCTGCGGCCGAATGGTAGCACTGCCTCAGCCGTGGCGCGGAGGGTAGAACTAGCCCGAACTCGCGAGCGCCGACTGAAGCGAAGCGCTGCCGAGATCGAACTGCGAGCGAGGTTCGAGCCTAGGCGGAAGCGTTCCGCCTAATGCGGATAGGACGTCAGCCGCTTGCCGGATGCAAACGCCGTAAGTTGGCGTTCCTGCGAGAATTTAGGCACGCTTGACACGACTCGCTGCTGCAGGTCGACTGCGCGTTATATGGAAACGTTCCGTGTTATGACGCGGAAAACTTCCGCCCAATACCTATTAGACGCTACCAGCCAGAGCATGATGGGGAGCGATTAAATGAACTGGCATGAGGGGCTTGACGAGGAAAGCCCCGCGTACACGGTCGCAGCCTCGGGAAGCCCACGTGTCCGGGTGGTAGCGGGACCCGGATCGGGGAAGTCGTTTGCGATGAAGCGTAGAGTCGCCCGACTTCTCGAAGAAGGCATCGATCCGAGGTCAATTCTCCCCGTGACATTTACGAGGGTTGCCGCCGAGGATTTGCACCGCGAGTTGGTCGGAATGGGTGTGGAGGGATGCTCCCGACTCCAAGGAACCACACTTCATAGCCTCGCCTTGCGCACGCTTATGCGCAAACACGTTTTGGAGGCCACTGGGAGGACGCCCAGACCCCTTAATGAGTTTGAGTCGAAGCCCCTTGAGGTAGATCTTGGGTCGTACGGAGGCCTTCGAGAAGTGCGAAGAATGATCCGCGCGTACGAGGCAGCGTGGGCGCGTCTCCAGCATGAGGTGCCAGGTTATGCTCAAAGCCAACGTGAAATCTCATTCGCTCACGACCTCGTACAGTGGTTAATGTTTCATCGGGCAATGCTTATCGGTGAGGTGATCCCGCAATTCTATGAGTATATCAGTTCGAATCCCGCTGCCGAAGAAAGGAGCGAGTATTCGCACATTCTTGTGGACGAGTATCAAGACCTAAACAAGGCTGAACAAGCAACACTTGACCTGCTATCTGACCAGGCACACGTCTGTATCGTTGGTGATGACGATCAGTCCATCTATAGTTTCAAGCATGCCCATCCGGAGGGAATACGAGAGTGGGCGGAAATCCACGCCGACGCCGATGATTTGTCCCTAGCCGAGTGTCGTAGGTGCCCGACACGAGTCGCCAAAATGGCGAACAGCCTAATCTCCCACAACCAACTCCGGCCAGTTCCCCGGGAACTGGTTCCACGAGAAGAAAATGGTGATGGAGATATTAGAATTGTCCAATTCAAATCTCTAAGTGATGAGATTGAGGGGGTCGTAGATGCAGTAGAGGAGTTGGTTGATACAGGCAATAGACCAGGAGATATCCTGATTCTTGCGCAACGTGGTGCAATTGGGACGCCGGTATACGAACTGCTAATCGAGCGCGGGATCCGGGTTACGTCCTACTATGCGGAGTCTGAGTTAAACTCGGAAGAGGCGCAACGAAAACTGTCTCTATTGAAGCTTCTCGTGGACCGAGATGATCGTGTTGCCCTTCGTTGGCTTCTTGGGCTTGGCAGCAAAAATTGGCGCTCGCCCTCGTATTTGCGGATTCGCGCTTACTGCAATGCAGAAGGTATATCACCCTGGGAAGCGCTAACTAGGCTTTCGGATGGCGCGTTGAAGATTCCGCATACGAAGCCGCTTGTTGCGCGCTTCAACGAGATCCGAGAGCAACTATACGTTCTGGAACGATGCGCGGATATCGCCACGCTCGTCGATGAATTATTCCCAGCCGCGGACGAGGCGATGCGCGATATTCGCGACACAGCACTTAGAGTGCTTGCTGAGTTGGACTCCTCGGATCGTCGGAATTTCCTATCAGAGCTCATAGGTGCAATAACGACACCAGAAGTTCCATCTGAAGTGGAAGAGGTGCGCATTATGAGCTTGCACAAGAGCAAGGGGCTTAGCTCGCCAATCACAATCATCGCTGGCTGCGTGGAAGGACTGCTGCCGATGCGTCCTGATCCGAGCTTGTCGCCGGAAGCGCGCTCTGCGTATATGGAAGAACAGCGACGGCTGTTCTACGTCGGCGTGTCACGCGTAAAGGCCACCCCATCTCAAGGGCAGCCTGGGACACTAATTTTAACCTATTCACAGAGGATGCCTCTTGCGACGGCGATGAGCGCCGGGATTGCGCCCGCTACGTCAGGCTACGGCACTGCAACACTGCACGCGAGCCGTTTCATCGCAGAACTAGGTTCATCGGCTCCCTCTCCGGTGGCGGGATAGGTCATAGTTCCAAGCGTCCAACAATTCGCTGCAGCTGACCGCTCAACCGCTGCGCAGTTTCGCGTCGGATGACGCTTGATCGTTATGCGGGGGCGGGGGGACAAGCAACTATAGGCCGAAACGCGCTAGAGCGTCTCTCGGAATTCGCCTCCCGAGACTGATGATGGCAGGCGTTGCTTGGAGGTAGAAGAATGGCTGTGAAACACACGCCGAGCCGAGAAGTGCACAAGGGACAGAAAGGTGGTAATACAGGCTGTGGGTTCGACACACGAAAGTATCCGGAGCACTGGGTGTCTACGTCAGAAAGAGTCACGTGCCAGAAAGACGGCTGTAAAAACTAGCGTGTCGGGGAGGGCGGGCCGCGCTAGCGGTTGCGGCCCGCCCTCCGCGGTGAGTGTGTCGTTTTGCCGCGCATAACCATGTGCTGCACCCGACGCCGGAACCGCGCGGCGGTTCCGGCGCGGCTGAGCTTCGTCGTTATCGCGCCGGGCAAAGCTCGGCGCATCTTGCGGGGTGCAAGTCCCCGTCGGGCAAGGGCTAGCCACCCATCCGTATCGAGTCTTGGACCTGTGGCGGAGTGGAGGAACCACGAACAAGACAGGTTAAGCGTAGACAGAGAATCCTGTAGGCCGCAGGGGTGATCGCGCACCCTGAAGTGCTGGTACAGCTTCGACAGAGCAAGTTCCGGACGCCGAGGGTTTTAACGCACGCCGAAGGCAACACAGAAGCATCCGATTGGGCGAGGATGGGGAGGTCCGGCGGAGTCCACAGGCCGTGGCATGCAGGAAGAGATGCGACGAAGAACCCGGGAAGCCCCGAAGGGCTCCTGACATGGCAACCCCGTTCGCAGGGCATGCGGTGATTGAGGCACGAAGGGGAAACCCGGATACGGGGCTGGACCGAAGCCTGCCCGGATGGATCAGCGCTGCCATGCGCAGGAGGGTCGCCGTGAGGCGGCTACACGCCCACGGGGTGTCTTATCGGACATAGTAGTCGGAGGCCGGGAAAGCCGGCCACAGGGCGAAGGATCCGACGGAAGTACGTAGCCCGCAAAGGAAACTCATGCCGGACATGGTAGGGCTGGGACAACATGAGCCAACCTCACTGCGGGGGATAGCCACGCGGGCACGGGCCCGTGGGGACCATCGCTTCCAGAACCTCTACCGGGAACTGGATGCCGGACTGTTACACGCCTGCTGGCGCGACCTGAACAAACGGGCTGCCAGCGGTGTGGATCGGGTCACGGCTGAGGCGTACGAGCGGGATCTCGACGCCAACATCCAGCGACTGGCGGAGCGCCTGAAAGCGAAACGCTACCGGACCCGACTGGTCCGGCGCTGTTACATCCCGAAGGACGATGGCGGCCAACGGCCGCTGGGGATCCCGGCTCTCGAGGACCGGCTGGTGCAGCTCGCGTGCGCGAAGTTGCTCAATGCCATCTACGAGCAGGACTTTCTCGCCTGCAGTTATGGCTACCGGCCCGGGCGCGGGGCGCAGGACGCGATCGGTGATCTCGGGTTCAGCCTCCAGTATGGACGTTGCGGTCACGTCGTCGAAGCCGACATCCAGGGCTTCTTCGACCACATCGACCATGACCGGCTGCTGGAGATGCTGGCCTGGCGGATCGACGACCGGGCTTTTCTCGATCTGATCCGCCAATGGCTGAAGGCGGGGATACTGGACACCGATGGGCAGGTACTGCACCCGGAATCCGGCACCCCGCAGGGCGGGATCGTCTCGCCGGTACTGGCCAACGTCTACTTGCACCACGTCCTCGACGAGTGGTTCGAGCATGTGGTGAAGCCGCGTTGCGCCGGACAGGCCCTGCTCATCCGCTATGCGGATGACTATGTCTGCGCCTTCCAGTACCAGCGCGACGCCGAGCGCTTCGGCCGGGCCCAGCGTCAGAGACTGGCGAAATACGGCCTGAGCGTGGCCCCGGACAAGAGCCGCCGCCTGCGCTTCAGTCGCTTCCATCCGGGGCTGCCCCGGCGCTTCGCCTTCCTTGGCTTCGAGCTGTACTGGGGGCGCGACAGGCACGGCGTGCTGCGGGTGCGCAAGCGCACCGCGCCCAAGCGCCTGCAACGCGCCAAGCGCCGGATGAAAGAGTGGATCAGGGCCAACCGTCACCTGCCGGCCAGAGCCTTTATCCGGGCCCTGAACCGGAAGCTGACGGGTCACTACAACTACTATGGCGTGCGCGGCAACCAGAAATCACTCGCCAGCTTCTACAACCACGCGATCGCGACCGTCTACAAATGGCGCAACCGTCGCGGTGGCAAGCGGGCAAGTTACACCTGGGCGCAGTTCGCTGACGCGCTAAAGCGGCTGTGCGTGGCAAGGCCGGTCATCACCGAACAGCGAAGGCGACACGCGGTTCCCGCGTAGTACCATGACCGCCGCGAACGCGAGTACAACCGAGGAACCGGATGCGGGAAAACCGCACGTCCGGGTCTGTGCAGGGGGCGCCGGGTAACCGGCTTTCCTATTGCGAGAAGGGTAAGTGGGGAAATGTTAGGTCCAGTACAAACCCTTTTCCCGAAAGCGATCGAGATTGCACGCGCGGCTCCAGTGTGGGTCAGAGTCGTGTTGCTTCTGCTAGTGGTTGCCTTGCCGGTGGCCGTTTCATTCATCTCACCGGCACAAATCGAAGCGTTCTTGCAGCAACGCTTTTCGGTCACGCCTCTCCAGATTATTGCCGGTATGGCAGTGCTGGCCGCTGTAACTCTGGCTGGAGCGGCATGGACGCGAAGAGCGAGAAAGCGGAGGCAAGTCTACGATTTCTGTGATGCGTGGCTGCGATACCTCCCGTTCATGTTTATGCTTGTAACACGCATTCAAGCGAACGGAATATGGCGTGATGAAGATATGTTCGATTTCATCGAGGCCAACCGAAGTGAATTGAAGAAGTTTCACGAATGGAGAGATCGCCTGCGAGAGCTACTGTTTAAGACGGGAGAGACGCAGCTTTGTATCGGAACCAACCAGCACTGGGAGAAGCTTAAGGAAGAGACCCAGCATTCATCTGTCAAGGCCTATATGTCACCATTTTCTTTTCTTCTAGATCAAACGCAACCATGGCTTATTGCCGTGGCGTATGAGAAGGAGGGGTGGGCCGCGCTGCATATTTGGAGGAGTTTGTCGAGCGGCTCGCATTCGCGTATCCGCGTGTAGAACGTCTCTGGAAGAGAAGGAAACAGCGTCTTGACGCGCTTGCAGATTCACTACAGCAGTCCTAACTATCCGCTCAACCGGACGCTCGTACCTCGCGCCGGTTAGCGCAACGTTGGGTGGAAGAAGGAGGTAGCGATGGATATAGTAGCCTCGACGGGCAGCGTTGTCGTATCAACCGGACCCCGTCTCGCATACCGCGATGTCGGTGAAGGTGAGCCAGTGCTCCTGATTATGGGTGTTGCCGGATCGCTCGGGCTGTGGACCCCGCTCGAGCCCCCGTTCGCTGAAACCCGCCGCATCGTCTCGTTCGACAATCGGGGCCTCGGAAGTTCGGAGCGGGGACGGGGAGAGATCAGTGTCGCTAGCATGGCCGACGATGCCGCCGCAGTGCTTGACGCCCTTGGCATTGAGCGGGCACACGTCTTCGGCTGGTCACTCGGAAGTGCCGTGTGCCAGGAACTCGCACTGCGCCACCCGGCCCGCGTCGGCTGCCTGGTGCTCAACGGGACGTGGGCACGCCGCGATGGCTTCCAGACTGCGGTGCTCACGGGACTGCGGTCCACGTGGAGCACCGGCGACATAGAAGCCGCGCTCACGGCGTCGGGGACCCTCTTCTCTCCTCAGCTCCTCAACTCACCGGAGTTCCAAGCCATATTCGAACCCTTCATGCCCCATTTTCCACAGACGCCGGAACAAGTGCGGGTGGTGGATGAACAATGGGAGGCTGCCTTTGCCCACGACACGCTCGACCGGCTGCCGGAGATCTCAGCGCCGACCATGGTGCTCTCTGGCGAGCAGGATCTTCTCACTTCGCGCTGGCAGTGCGAGGAAGTGGCGAACGCGATCGCTGGTGCGGAGATTGTACGCATCGACGGTCCCGGATCGAGCCACGCGCTCCATTTCGAGCGCACCGACGAAGTCGCGGAGGCGGTGTGTGAGCTCCTCGACCGGAATCCTCTCCGATGAGCGTCGAATTCGGCAGCCGGTTAAGTGCCGCCCAACAAAGTGCTGCAGCGGACAGTCAAACGCGTCATGCCTTTTGCATTTGAAAAAGGCGTGCCGCATTTGCCTGCCGCTAGGATCAAATGTTAGCGAGCAAGGAGGGGATATGGCGAGTTTTCACGGTTTGATGCAGGCAGTAGAAAAGTACGAAGCCGAATGCCGCAATTCGGCGATGGGCCGATTTTCGGTCGCCCCACTGTACGACCTCTTCCCTGATAAGCGCACGGGCGCGGCACCCAGCGAGATAGGATGGCCGACCATCTGGTCCAATTGCCATGAGGCTGGCGCATATGCCTTGTTAGATGGTGACCTCAATGTTCTCTATGTCGGCAAGGCGTCGTTCAGCAGTTCGATTGGTGGCCGGTTGTCGTCGTACTGCGCATACAACAGCGATAAGACGTGTCGCCTAAAGCACGACGGATACTGGACCGTGACTCCGCGATACGCCTAGAGCGTGGCGATGCCCGAAAACTCACCATTTGAGGCGCCTGCGCTCGAGGAATTCTTGATTCGGGAGCTGCAGCCACCGGACAATACCGCGGGAAATAGCAGCGCGCCTTGACTTCAAGTTTGAACTGCAACGGTGACTACATCTCATTCATGCGCTCCCT
>CAZVBX010000056.1:0-20569 GCA_964625925.1 uncultured Ectothiorhodospiraceae bacterium
ACCCCCGACCTCATGGTTCGTAGCCATGCGCTCTATCCAACTGAGCTACGGGCGCGAAGCGGCGAATTATCCCCGCGTGCGGCGCGGGTGGTCAAGTGCGGCTGGGATTCGTGAGTTTTTGGGGCCAGCTTTCTTGGGCTGCAGCGACTTCATCATCATGCCGTTGGGCCTTCCTCGGGCGATAGCCCGTGCGATGAGGCGCCCGGCCAAGGGCGCGGTCAGGAGGCCGTGGGAGCCGTGTCCGGCGTTGACCCACATGCCGTCGCCGAGCGCGCCGATCAGCGGCAGGCGTGTGTCGGTCGTCGCGCGGATCGCGACGAAGCGGTCCACCACGCGTGGCGGCGCCATTCCGGGCCAAAGCTCGCGCAGGCGCTGGAGGTTCTCGCGGTCGTCCGCTTCGCGGGGCCGGTCGTCGGGATCGTCGCGCGTTGCGGTGGCCCCCACCCACTGGACGCCGTCGATCGCTGGGAGGATGTAGCCGCCGTGGGATACCGCGCAGCGCAGCGCCCCGGTTTCGGGCGTTGCGGCGAATGCGGTCGCTTGGCCCCGTAACGGCGTGAGCTGCTCGGCGGCGGCCGATGACAAGTGAACGGAGCCGTAGCCGGCCGCCAGCACCACGGTCGCGGCTGACGCCACAGGCTCGCCGGCGGCGTCGAGCGCCTGCCATCGGCGGCCGCGGCGTTCGAGGGTGAGAACCTCGGTATCGAGGCGCCGGATGCGGGTGGCGGCCGAGTGCAATAACGCACGGGCAAAAGCTTGCGGATCGACGCAGGCGCCGCCGGCATGAAGCACCGCCGATTCGGGCGGCAATACGCTGGTGCGGGCCAAGGCCTCTTGGGGTGCGACTCGGCGCGTCCCTTCGGTCTCCACGAAGCGGTCGCGGCGCTGCCGGTCGCGCGGGCGCGCGGGAATGAGCAGGACCCCCTCCAGGCGGCGGCCGCTGTCGAGGCCGGCGCGTTCCAGGCGGGTGAGCCAGGCGCGGGTGGTCTCCAGTCCACGACCGCGCAGGCGGGTCAGTGGATCGCGTGCGGGCGTCGGGTAGGGCGCCATGAGCGCGAGCGGTACGGCCGATGCGGCCGGCACCTCAGGCGTGTCGATCACGATGACCCGGCCGCCGTAGCTCGCAAGTGCAGCGGCGGTTGCTGCGCCGGCCATGCCCGCCCCGAGCACGAGCACCTCCGCTTGTAACGGCGCATGCGCAGAATCGCGGCTGTGTCGATGGATGACCATCTAGCGGCCCGCGCCCTGGCAGGCCGGACAGCGCCATGTCGTGCGCCCGGCGACTTGGCGCCGGTCGAGCGGCGTACCGCAGCGCGGACAGGCTGCTCCGCGGCGGCGATGCGGCAGCAGCCAATCGGGAGGTATCCGGGCGGGATCGGCCGCGGCGTCGATGGCACCCTCGAGGACCTCGCGCGTTGCCTCGTGGAGCGCCGCGAGGCGGCGCTCGTCCAACTGGGGCAGCGGCACGGCTGGGTCGAGCCGGGCCCGGAACAGGATCTCATCCGCATAGACGTTGCCGATGCCTGCGAGCGCCTGCTGGTTCATGAGCCATGCCTTGACGCCGCCGTTGCGTTGCGCGCCCTGTTGCACGAACGCGTCGCACGCCACGGTGAGCGCATCGGGGCCGAGCCCGTGCGCCGTGATGTAGTCCTCGGGGTCCGTCACCAGGCCCACCCGGCCCAGCTTGCGTTGATCCACGTGCGCGAGCGTGTGCCCGTTCACGAAATCGAAGCGAACCGTCGTGTGGCCGGGGGCGGGTTCAGTGGACGGGACGTAGGCGAGTCGGCCGGTCATGCCGAAATGCAGGTGCAGCCACTCGCGCCCGGAGGCCGTCGCGACGAAGAGATTCTTCCCGTGGCGCCGGGTGGCCGTGAACGGCTGCCGACGCAGCCGGCGCCCCAGCGCCTGGGGCGAGATGTCCTCGAGCACATGGGGTTGCTCGACCCGCACGCGCTCCACGCGCTGGTTCAGTGCATGGGCGTCCAGATAGCGACGATAGACTTCGACGTCCGGTAGCTCCGGCATACCGCGTTCCTGCGGTGCGGCGTGTTCGCTAGGCGTGACCGTCCTTGGCGACGGGGCCCCTAGCCGTAGTTGCGGGCGACGTAATCGCCCACGATCTCTTGGAATTGCCCGGCGATGTCGTCGCCCTTGAGGGTGACGGTCTTTTCGCCGTCCACGTACACCGGGGCGACCGGGCGCTCGCCGGTGCCGGGCAGGGAGATGCCGATGTTGGCGTTGCGGCTCTCGCCGGGACCGTTGACCACGCAGCCCATGACGGCGACCTTCATCTCCTCGACCCCGGGATAGCGCTCCTTCCATACGGGCATCTGGTCGCGCAGATGAGCCTGGATGTCCTCGGCGAGTTCCTGGAAGAAGGTGCTGGTCGTGCGACCGCAGCCGGGGCAGGCGACCACCATCGGGGTGAAGGCGCGCAATCCCATGGTCTGCAGGATTTCCTGTGCGACCTGCACCTCCCGGGTCCGCGCGCCCCCGGGCTCCGGCGTGAGCGAGATGCGAATGGTGTCGCCAATGCCCTCCTGCAGCAGCACGGACAGCGCGGCGGTCGAAGCGACGATGCCCTTGCTGCCGGTGCCCGCCTCGGTCAGTCCGAGGTGCAGGGCGTAGTCGCCCCGCTGCGCGAGGTCACGGTACACCGCAATCAGGTCCTGCACGCCGCTCATTTTGCAGGAAAGCACGATGTGGTCGCGGCCGAGCCCGAGTTCCTCGGCGCGCAGCGCACTGCCGATTGCGGACTCGACCACGGCCTCGCGGTTGATCAGCGTGAGATCCTTGGGCGTGGCGCGCTGCTGGTTCTCGTCGAGCAGCCGCGCCATCAGGTCCTGGTCGAGGCTGCCCCAATTCACCCCGATGCGCACCGGCCGGTCGTAGCGGCAGGCGAACTCGATCATCTGGGCGAACTGCTCGTCGCGGCGCGCACCCTTGCCGACGTTGCCCGGATTGATGCGGAATTTGGCCAGCGCCTCGGCGCAGGCCGGGTGCTTGGCCAGCAGCCGGTGGCCGTTGAAGTGGAAGTCGCCGACCAGCGGGGCATCGCAGCCGCGCGCGTCCAGGCGTTCGCGGATATGCGGCACTGCGGCGGCGGCCTCGTCGCTGTTGACCGTGATGCGCACGATCTCGGATCCCGCCTCGGCGAGCTCGGCGACCTGCTGTACGGTCGCGTCGATATCGGCGGTGTCGGTGTTGGTCATCGATTGGACCACGACCGGCGCGCCGCCACCCACGGTGACGGGGCCAACGGGGACTCCGACGCTGGGGCGTCGTTCGATCGGGAGTAGTGGGTCGCTCATGGGCTCGGTCGATGCATCTGGGTGCGCCCGGTATTCTAGCGTGCGCAGCGGGATTGCGAGAAACGGTGATAGTGGGCCGGCGCCTGCGCGAGTGGAAATGGCACTCGCGCGCGGGGAGTGCCAAGATCGAGAGGGCTTCAGTAGAATGCCGCTATGAGCCGCCAGCGCGACCGCAATCAGCTGCCCGAGCGTACCCGTCATATCCTTCAGGTGCTGGTGGAGCAGTATATCCGCGGCGGCCAACCCGTCAGCTCGCGCAGTCTCTCGCGCGCGTCCGGCCTGGGCCTGAGTTCGGCCACGGTGCGCAACATCATGTACGAGCTGGAGGAGCAGGGCTACATCCAGTCGCCGCATACCTCGGCCGGCCGGATCCCGACGGAGCAGGGCTACCGCCTGTTCGTGGACAGCCTACTGACAATGGAACCGGTTCACCGCATGGCGGAGGACGATCTGCGCCAGGAGCTTGCGCTCGACGCGGGCGCCGAGCCGAAGAACCTGATCGAGTCGGTGTCCTCGTTCCTGTCCGGATTTACGCGCATGGCGGGCGTGGTGACTCTGCCGCAACGCGACCAGACGACGTTGCGCTACATCGAGTTCCTCGACCTCGGTCAGCGGCGTATCTTGGTGATCCTCGTGGTGAACGATCACGAGGTGCAGAACCAGGTCATCCACACCGACCGCGATTACAGCCGCTCCGAGCTAGAGCAGGCCGCCAACTATCTCAACCACCATTTCGCCGGGCGCGACGTCGGCGAGATCCGCCAGCAGCTCCATCGCGAGCTGGAGGCCACGCGACGCGACGTCGATCGCCTGATGGACGTGCTCGTCGATATGGCGGGCAAGGCATTCGCCTCCGAGAACACCGAGGCCGACAAGTCGGATTTCGTGCTGGCCGGCGAGACCAACCTGATGAATTTCGAGGAGCTCTCCGATGTGGAGAAGCTCAAGGCCCTGTTCGAGACCTTCAACCGCAAGCGCGACCTCTACGATCTGCTTTCCCGTTGCGCCCGGTCCGACGGCGTGCAGATCTTCATCGGACGCGAGTCGGGCCACGAGGTGCTCGATGACCTCAGCATCGTGACCGCCCCGTACGGTCGCGACGGCGAGGTGGTGGGCGTGCTCGGGGTTATCGGTCCGACCCGCATGGAGTACGAGCGCGTGATCTCCGTCGTCGACGTCACGTCGAAGCTGCTCGGGGCCGCCTTGCAATCCCAGGACTGACCCGAGCGCGAACGGTTAACAGGCCCTAGGTCATTCGGATCTCGGCCGCACCCAGAGTCTCGAATCGCGCGCTCGCACGCACGGGTTGCGAGAGCGGGTATTGCCCCGTGTAGGAGCCGCAAGTGACGAGATCGCCCGCCGCCAGTGGATGCCCTTGCCGACAGAACGTGTTGGCGAGCCAGACGAGCAGCCGGCAGGGATCCGCAGGATTGCCCCCGCGGGTTTCAACGACAGTCTGCTCGTCGATGTCCAAACGAGCCAGCAGCTCCGGAATCGAGGCGGCGGACCAGTCCGGAGCGCCGGCGCCGATGACGAAGAAGGCATTGTTCTGGAGGTCAGCGAGTTGTGACAGCCCGTCGGCCGAGGCCGCGGGCTGGTAGCGGGAGTCGATGACCTCGATCGCAGCATGGGCACTTGCGACCGTGGACAGCACTTCGTCCCGATCGTGCTGCTTCGACCCGGGAGGAAGGGCCTCGCCGATGCGGAACGCCACCTCCGCCTCGATCGCGGGAGCAAAAAACGTCTGCAGCGGAACCTCGGCTGGACTCTCGGCGACGAGCGGGGCTGGCATGGGCGCATAGTAGGCCTGATCGTCGCGCGGTCCTGAGGCCCCCACCTTCCAGGCGCTCACCGGACCGATGCGCTCGGCGAATGCCTTTTGGACGGCATAGGCTTGGGTTTGGGTTCGCGGCCGGCAGTCCTCTGGCAGCCCCGGAAGCTGCTCACGGGTCCAAAGCGCCTGTGCCAGTGCGTCTGCTGCTTGGTCGGCCCAGTCCGTCATCGTCAGGACCCCTGTTGCGAATGATTGGAACCTTCCTGGATGATCGCGGCCTTGGCGGCGTCGGCCTTGTTCCTCAGGTGCTCGCGCAGGATGTGGAACATGTGCTGGCCGTCGCGATTCTCCAGAGCCCGCATCATTGCGCAGTGCTCGCCGACGGCTTGTTGCCACCGCATTCCCGTGAGACTGCTCATGTAACGCGTGTGGCGGACGCGCCCGCTGATCATGGTATAGACGGTTCGTAGGTTGTTGTTCCGCGAACCGCGCATGATGGTCTCGTGAATCTTCTCGTTGAGCTTGTAGTACTCCAAGCGCTCACCGTTCTCGTAGTGGCGGACCATGGCTTCGTGCAGCTCGCGGATCTCCGCGATCTCGTCATCGGTGACGCGCACGCAAGCCAGTTCGCCCGAGAGCGCCTCGAGAACGCCCAGGATCTCAAAAAGCTCCTCGATGTCTTCGACCGTCGGCTGCACCACTCGTGCACCCCGACTCGGCAGAAGCTCGACCATGTTTTCCGCCGCCAATACCTTCAGCGCCTCGCGTAGCGGCGTCCGAGAGATGCCGAGCTGCTCGCAGAGCTCGCGTTCGCGCACCCATTCCCCCGGTGGTATATCGCCTCGGATGATCATGTCGCGCACTTGCGCGACGACTTCCGTATGGAGGCTGTTCCGGGAAATCTGAGTGGGCCGCTTTTCGCCGTTCCCCGCGTTCTCGTTTGTTGCATCCATCGGCATTGCACCAGATCAAGATTCGCGTGACTTCCAGGAGCCCGTCGGACCGACGAGCCTTCTCAACTCGGTTTACGACCAGGGGCGAGCCGCGTCCGGCAGGTTTGCGTTCGCCGCCCGGCGAATCGATACGGACGAATTCCGGGCGTCGCCTCCGCATACGTTCAGGCCGACGTGAACATACCCATGTCCGCCGGATGCCCCCTCGGAAGGTCCGGTACGTTCGTCGGTCCCGGAGTCTGCAGGTCGGGGCGCCCGTTTCGGTACGGCACCGCCGGCACCTGCGCGGGAACCATTATGGACGGTAGTATGAATGCAAAATCGAGGATCTCAACCCTCGGTTGCGCGCTGCGCCGCCCTCGGCCCGTACCGCAACGCCCGGCGTCCTTCCATTCGGCCCCAGAATACCGTTCTTGCTCGTTTTTTGGCCCCCTCGCCGAAAGGCCCCGGCGGGCTGCGGAAACAGTTGACGCCGCGTGGGGTGTGTGATTAATTGAATGCATAATGCCATTTTGCCACCCCCGGCATGGCAAGACGGGGAGAACGCATGAGGATCGGGACCTGTCCGTCCGCAGGCGGGCAGTCGAACTTGCGCGAGTCGCGCCCGGGATCGCGGGATGACCGGGGTCACGAGGGGCGTCGGCTCGCGGGATGCGCGGCGATGAGGCCGGTTCACTCTCCGCTCGGCCTCGTGCTGCACAGGCGGACGCGATCCGATGGTGTCCATGACCCCACCACGCTCCGGCTCGGTCCATTCCGGGTCGACCTCCGCCCTCCACGCTCCACTGGCGGTCCGAGCTCGGCTGATTGCGACTTCTCCGATCGCGTCGATCCGGACGCAACGAAGCGAGTGACGCCGCGCCAGTAGGACCAACCAAAAGGACCGAGAACACCATGGCGAAAAACCACGACATCTTGGTAATGGGAGCCACCTACGGCTCTTTGCTGGCCAGCAAGCTTTCGCTGGCTGGACACAACTGCAAGCTGGTCTGTCTGCCGGATGAGGCCAGCCTGATCAACGCCGAGGGTATCCGTGTCAGGATGCCAGCGAAGGGACGCCAGGGCCTGGTGGAGGTGGAATCGCGCAGCGCACCCGGCTCCGTATCGGCGGCCGGTCCGGCCGAGGTGAACCCGGCTGATTACGACCTGGTGGCACTGGCGATGCAGGAACCTCAATACAGGTCGCCCGGGGTGCGGGAGCTCACGGAGCGAGTGGCCAAGGCCGGCGTGCCCTGTGTCTCGATCATGAACATGCCGCCGCTGACGTATCTGTCACGCATCCCGGGTCTGGACGTGGGGGCGCTTCGCGACGCCTATACCGATCCAACCGTCTGGGATGCCTTCGATCCCTCGCTGATGACGCTGTGCAGCCCGGATCCCCAAGCGTTCCGTCCGCCGGAGGAGGCGGCGAACGTCCTTCAGGTCTCGTTGCCGACTAACTTCAAGGCGGCGCGCTTTGAATCGGACGCCCACACCGCGATTCTGCGGGACCTCGAGGCCGGCATCGAGGCCGTGGGTTTCGAGACCAGCGATGGGTCCGCGGAGCTACCCGTGAAGCTGAAGGTGTTCGAGTCGGTGTTCGTGCCGATGGCCAAGTGGAGCATGCTGATTACCGGCAACTACCGCTGCGTGCGCGCGGAGGAAATGGTATCGGTGAACGAAGCGGTGAATTCGGACCGCGAGCGCTCGCGCGCCGTGTATGACTGGGTGCTCGAGATCGTGCAAGGCCTCGGCGCGTCGCCGGACGACCTAGTGCCATTCGAGAAATATGCGACTGCAGCCGAATCGTTGGTGCGGCCGTCCTCAGCCGCGCGGGCCTTGTTTGGCGGGGCGCCCAACATCGAACGTGTGGACCGGCTGGTCCAGGCGGTTGCCGAGCAACAGGGCAAACGGCTGCCGGAGCTGGACGAAATCGTCGAGCTCGTCGACGCGCGGCTGGAGCGCAATCGAGGAAAGGGAGCGTAGGCGGCGAAGCCTCAGACATGCCCGTGGTGAACGGACGGCTTCGCGCGGCACAGGGAGGTGCCGCCAGTCTGGCGCCACAGAGGCTCACTGCCGAATTCACGCCATCGAGGCGAGGGCGGACCCGTCAAGCGGGGCAGCGCGCCGGTGACCGGATCGCGGCGCGCACGATCAACACGCCGCCAGTCACGGCCACCCCCGCGAGCGCTGCGAAGGCCAGGGTGTAGCTGTCGAGGGCGAGCCGCACGAGGCTGAAAGCGGGCGGGCCCACCAGCACGCCGCCGAAGGTGAAGAACAGCGACCCACCGGAGGCCCGGGCGACCTGGCCCGGCGGCGCGAGCCGGGCGACTTCGGCGAGGTACACGCCGTTCCAGCCTAGGCCCGAGACGCTGAACGTGCAGAGCACGATCGTGGCGAGCCACAAGGGCCACGCCGGCGTCATCGCGGCGGTTGCCAGGGCGCCGATCGTCGTGACCGTGGCTGCGATCATGAGCGCCCTGAGTCCGCTAGCGAGCCGGTCGCCGCACCAGCCCCAGAGGATCCGGCCGATCGCACCGGCGACCTGCACGGCGGCCATCACCAGCCCCGCTTGGACGAGGCCCACGTCGAGTTCCTCGACGAGCAGTGTGACTGTGAATACGGACAGGCTCAGCTGCACCGCCGCAAAGCAGAAGCCCGCCAGCGAGACACGGCGCAATGTCGGCCGGTGCCAGATCAATTGGAGATCGGCCAGCGGGCTGATGAGTGAGTGTGTTCCGGGACAACGATCGTCATCCCAACGGCCGCGTCGGGGTTGCAGCGCGAACGCCCCCGCCACGGCGGCCAGGGCGAGGCTCCAGAACGCGCCCTGCCAGCCCAGGGCGAGGGTGGCCGTCGGGGCGAGGGTGCCGGCGATCACCCCGCCGATCGGAACGCCGGTTTGTTTCAGGGAGAACACCAGTCCCCGGCGGGCCGGCGGCATGAAGCGGGCGAGCAGGTGCGATGCGGCCGGATTCGTAAGCCCGTAGCCGAAGCCGATCAGCAGGGACGCCAGCGCCAGCGTCGCTGGCGTCGGGATGGTGGCCAATACGAGCGCGGCGCCGATCAGCAGCAGCGCGGCCTGGGTCGTGCGGCACGCTCCGCTCCGGACGGTGAAGGCGCCACCGATCAGGGAACTGACCATGGCGCCGCCGTACACCAGACTGATCTGCAGTCCGACGAGAGCGGTTGGGACGCCCACGGCGGACGCCAGGGTCGGGGCGATGGCGGCCGGAAAGAGTGCGACCATGGCCGCGAAGGTGAGCGGACCGGTGGTCGCGGTCATGACTGCGACGGAGCCGGTATCTGCGCGGCGCGAGGGGGCCGCGGTCATCGATCCACGCTGGGGCCGGCCCCCGCCGGGGCGAGTTCGAGACCCACGCCCGTCAGCGCGGCGGCGCGCCGCGCGCCCCGGCGTACGCCAGCGGCGGGGGTGGCGCCGCGCAGCGCTGGCGTGCTCGCCGATTGTGCACCGGCGGCGATCAGGCCACGATCCCCGCCTGCCTCAGACTCGCCAGCCGGGGCTCGTCGAGCCCCAGATCGGTCAGGATCGTGTCCGTGTGCTGGCCGAACGTGGGAGCCGGGCTTTGGATGCCCGCGGGCGTTTCCGAGAGCTTGCTCGGGAAACCCAGCGTTTTCACCGTGCCCGCCACCGGGTGCTCGAATGACTGGACCATGCCACGCGCCTGGTAGTGGGGATCCGCGAGGGCCGAGGCGAAGTCGTTGATGGGGCCGGCCGGCACCCCGGCGGCATCGCAGCGCTCGAGCCAGTAGGCGGTCCCGCGGGCGCCCAGGCGCGCCTCGATCAGCTCCTCCAGCGCTTGCACGTTGCGGCCGCGGTCCCGATTCGTGCGAAAGCGCGGATCCTCGATCCATTCGGGGCACTCGACCACTTCCAGGCAGAAGCGTTCCCAGGTGCGCTGATTGGCGCAGCCGAGAAGCAGGTAACCGTCGGCTGTGGCCAGCGCCTGATAGGGCGCCGACACGCGGTGGCGCCAGCCCGTCCTCTGCGGCACGGTGCCCTCGGCGAAGTACGCCGCCGCTTCCCAGGTGAACCAGGGCAGCCCGCACTCGGACATGGCCACATCGATGTGCTGGCCCTCGCCGCTTTGCAGGCGGTGGATGTAGGCCGCCAGGATCGAGTACACGGCCGTCATGCCCGCCCCGATATCGTAGACGGCGATGCCGGACTTGACCGGGCGCCGCCCCGGCTCCCCCGTCATGTCCATCAATCCGGTCATGCCTTGAGCCACCAGGTCGAAGCCGCCCTTGTGGCTGTAGGGTCCCGTCTGACCGAAACCGGAGATGGAGCAATAGAGAATGGCCGGATTGATCGCCCGGATGCTCTCGTAGTCGACGCCCAGCGAGGCGGTAACCCCGGGACGGTAGTTCTCGACGATGACGTCCGCCTGGCGCGCGAGGTCGCGAAACAGCGCCAGGCCCTCCTCGCTCTTGAGGTTCAGCGCCACGCTCTTCTTGTTGCGGTTGATCTGCATGAAGCAAGTGGATTCGCCGTCGACATAGGGCCCCATCTGGCGCGAGTCGTCGCCATCGGGGATCTTCTCGATCTTGATGATCTCCGCCCCCAGATCTCCCAGCACCATCGTGCAGTAGGGCCCGGCCATGATCTGGGACAGGTCGAGAACGCGGACGCCTTCGAGCGCGGACATGGGTCGTATCTCCTGGTTTACAACCGCACCGCTGCTAGCGGCCGGTCCACTGATGGTCGGTTTTGTCGGTGAAGGCGCGTACCGCGGATCGGAAGTCCTCGCTCATGTAGCACCAGCGGACCAGATCCTCGCCGGCCTCGAGGTCGAGCCGCCGCTCGGCGAGCAGCCGGCGGATGCCCTCCTTGGTAGCCCACAGGGTACGCGGAGCGAGCTCGGCCAGGTGCCCGGCCACCGAGCGTACCTCGTCTTCGATGCTCTCGGCGGGGAATACGCTGGTAACGGCGCCGGCGGCCCGTGCCTCCTCGGCGTCCAGCAAGCGCGCGAGCATCAGGATCTCCTTCGCGCGTGCCGCGCCCACCAGGTCGACCAGCCGCGACAGGTTCGTCACCGACAGGCAGTTCCCGAGCGTATTCGCGATCGGGATGCCGAACTTCAGGCCCGGTGTCGCGTAGCGGAAGTCGCAGGCCAGCGCCAGGGCCGCGCCGCCTCCGACGCAGGCTCCCTCCAGGAGGGCGATCGTGGGCTTGGATAGCGCCTCCAAGCGGCCGACGGCGCGCTCGATACGGGCCTCGTAATCGATCGCATCCTGTTCGCTGGTGAACTCGTGGAACTGGCCGATGTCCGTGCCGGCCACGAACGCCCGTCCGCCGGCCCCGCGTAGCACCACCACCGCGACCTCCGGGTCCTCCTCGATGCTGGCGCAGATCCGTTCGAGGCCGTCGTACATGCCCCAGGTCATCGCGTTGCGCGCCTGGGGACGGTTGAACGTGATCCAGGCCAGCCGGCCTTCGCGCTCGTAGAGCAGCTCTTCCTCGGACATGCTCGCTTTCCCGTTGCGTCAGCGGTAGAACAGTTCCACCAGCCCCATCGGGACGATGGGCACGTAGGTGACCAGCAGCAACAGGCACACCAGGAGTGCGACGAACGGGATATTGACCCGTGTGACGTCCCAGATGTCCGCCTTCGCCACCGAGCACGCGGTCATCAGCACGCTCGCGACGGGCGGCGTCTGCTGACCGATCGCGAGGTTGAGCGTCACGATCAGCCCGAAGTGCACCGGGTCGATACCGACCGCCAGGACCAGGGGCATGACGATCGGGACGGTCAGGATGATCGCCGCCGCCGAATGCAGAATCGTGCCGATTAGCAGCAAGAACACGTTGAGCAGGCCGAGCACGACGTAGCGGTCGTCGGTCCAGCCGCTGATCACCTGAGCCAGGGTCTGCGGGACCTGCGCGCGCGTAAGATAATCGCCGAGCAGCGCCGACGCCGCTACCAGCAGCATCACCACGCCCGTCTGCACGCCACCTTCGACGATGGCGGCTCGCAGGGTGGACCAGCGCAGTTCGCCGTAGCGGAAGCTGATCGCGAGGGAGGCCACCACCGCCAGGGCCGCCCCCTCGGTGGCCGTCATGAATCCGCCGAAGATGCCGCCGAGGATCACCAGGGGCAACAGGAACGCCAGGGATGCGGCCTTGAAGGTGGTCCAGACATGGCTGAGTTGGAAAACCTGCTCAACCGGGTAGCGGTATCGCACCGCGAAGTACCATGCGAGCGTCATCATCGCGACGCCGCCAATCACACCGGGCACGATACCCGCCACGAACAGCTCGACCACGGAGGTCTCGGCCATCGCCGCGTAGAGAATCATTGGGATCGACGGCGGGATGATGATGGCGAGCGAGGCCGACGACGACGTGATAGCGGCGGTGAAGGGAGCGGGATAGCCCTTGCGCTTCATCGACGGCATGAGAATGGAGCCGATAGCGGCCACATCGGCCACAGCGGAACCGGAGATCTCGGCGAAGAACATCGACGTGCCGATGTTCACCATCGAAAGGCCGCCCCGGATGAAGCCGAGCACGGCGGAAGCGAAGTCGATCAGGCGCCGCGAGATCCCGCCGGTGTTCATGATCGAGCCGGCGAGAATGAACAGCGGAATGGCGATCAAGGGGAACTTCGTGGCGCCCTCGAACATGACGATCGGGAAATTCACCAACGCCCCGCCGCCCTGGGCCATGAACGTCGCGAGCAGCGCCACGGCTCCCAGCGCGACGGCGAGGGGCACATTGATGAAGATCATCGCCAGGGCCGACGTGACGAGGATTGCACCGGTCATCACGCGGCCTCCGCGGAGTCGGTCTCATCCGCCGGCGCGCGATCATCGAGCGCTTCGCGCAGGATGACCGGCAGGTTGAGCACTTCCGCGATCACGTACAGCGTCGCGCCGATCGGGATGACCGACTGCGTGACGCTTACGGGAATGGGCACGCTCACCAGCGTGGAGTTGCCGATAATTTGGAGCACCTGGTAGCCGTAGATCGCGAGTATCACGAAGAACGTGATGATGCAGATCTCGCTGATGAGGATGAGGCATACGCGCACCCGCGGCGGCTGCGCGCGGACGAGTCCGGGGACGCTGATGTGGCCGCGCTTGATCGCTGCGAGCGCGGCCCCGTAGTAGGTGACCCAGGCAAGCAGCACGGACGCGACCTCGTCGTACCAGGAAAGCGAGCTGCCGGCGACGCGGAACGTCACCCCGAGGACGACGACGGTCGCCAGGGTGAGCACTACCGCCATGGTGATGAGCTCGAGCAGTGTCTCGAAACCGTCACGCAGCTTATCGATTGTCATGGGCTGCCCTCACGATCGGACCCGAGCCCGCCCCGGCGCGCCGGGGCGGGCCCTGTCGGTCATGGTCTAGTTGTCGGCCAGCTCGAGAGCGGCGTCGATGAGCTCGCCACCACCTTCGATCTCTTCGGCGAAGCGGTCGTAAATCGGGCCGCTGGCGTCCACGAACGCCTGCTTGTTGGCCTCGTTGATTTCGATGTCGCTGCTAACCTCCTCGAGGAGGTCGGAGTCCATCTGGGCAGCCACCTCGTAGGTGTACTCCTGGATCTCCTGCGCTGTTTCCTCGAGTATCTCGCGCGTATCGGCGGGCAGCTGCTGCCAATGCTGCGCGGATACCACCACGTAAGCCGGCGTGTAGACGTGGCCGGTCAACGACAGGTAGTCCTGGACCTCCTGGAATTTCGCCGAGGCGATCTGCGCCATCGGGTTCTCTTGACCGTCCATCGTGCCGGTCTCGAGCGCCGTGAAGACCTCGCTGAACGCCATGGGCGTGGGGTTGGCGCCGTATTCCTGGAACATCTGCACCCGCCACTTGCCTTTGGGGGTGCGTAGCTTGACGCCGTCGAGATCCTCCGGCTCCTCGATCGGTCGGGTGTTGTTGGTAATGTTGCGGAAGCCGTTCTCCCAGATGCCGATGATCTTGTAGCCCTCCTCCTCGGCATGCGGGTAGAGCATCGGCTCGACCACCTCCTCGCCGATCCGCTTCATGTGCTCGCGATCCTGGACCAGATACGGCATCTCGAAGAGGCCGAATTCTGGGACCACCGAGGACATGACGCTGGACGGCAGGCTGAACGTCTGCTGGCCCAGCTCGACCTTCTGCAACATCGAAGTATCGCTGCCGAGCTGGCTCGAGCCGTAGACGACGACCTCGTAATCGTCGCCGAGGCGCTCGTTGGCCCGCTTGGCGAACTCGTTGGCGGATGCGGCAAACAGCGAGCCTGGGGCGCCCACGTGCCCGAACTCGAGCTCCGTTTGGGCGAATCCCGTCATCGGCGCGAGCCACAGGCCCGCGGCGACTACGGCCGTTGCATACCTCGTCTTGTGGTTCGGTGTGCTCATTAGATTCTCCCCTCCTCTCAGCTTTATCAGCTTTTGGCGTCGTCGCTCGCGGGGGCCACCGACCTTCGGGCGATCACCGGGTCCGGCGTCGGTCCATCGGCCCTTGCGCATTCCCGTCAGGCGATGCGCGTCGCCTCCGTGAGCCGGGACATGGCCGCCTCGACACCGCCCGCGGAGTGCGGGATGTCTGCGAGGCGAAGTCCCATCTCCACCCCGGCGAGGGTCCCCGCCAGGGAAAGATCGTTGAAGTCGCCCAGATGTCCGATGCGGAACACGCGTCCGGCAAGCCGCGAGAGCCCGGCACCGAGGGACATGTCGTACTGAGCGAGGATGATCCGCCGCAATTCGTCGGCATCGTGCTCACCGGGCGTCATGACCGCCGTCAGTGAGCTCGAGAATTCTTCCGGGTTGCGGCAAAGCAGCTCCAGGCCCCAGGCCCGTACCGCCGCGCGGGTCGCGTCGGCGTGGCGCGCATGGCGGTCGAACACGTTCTCCAGCCCTTCCTCTTGGAGCATCTGCAGGGACTCGCGCAGCGCGTAGAGCAGATTCGTGGCCGGCGTGTAGGGAAAGAAGCCGCGCTCGTTGGCGCCGAACATCTCCTCCCAGTCCCAGTAGGCGCGCGCGCAGCGGCTTTCGCGGGCGGCAGCGAGCGCCTTCTTCGAGACCGCGTTGAATGCCAGCCCCGGGGGCAGCATCAAACCCTTTTGCGAGCCGGCCACCGTGACGTCCACGCCCCAGGCATCATGCTCGTAGGGGATCGATCCGAGCGACGAGATGGTGTCGACGAGCAGCAGGGCCGGGTGGCCGGTGCGGTCGATGGCGGAGCGGATCGCCGGGATGTTGCTCGTGACCCCGGTGGAGGTCTCGTTGTGCACTACGGCCACGGCCTTGATCGCGTGGTCTCGGTCCTCGACCAGCGCGTCCGCGATGCGCTCCGGTTCGGCGCCCGTGCGCCAGTCACCCGCCAGGAACTCGGGAGCGAGGCCGAGGCGTTCCGCCAACTCGCGCCAGAGGCTGGCGAAGTGGCCGGTCTCGTACATGAGCACGCGATCGCCGGGCGAGAGGGTGTTGACCAGGGCCGCCTCCCAGGCGCCGGTGCCGGAGGCGGGGTAGATGATCACGGGGCCCTCGGTGCGGAAAACCGCCTTGAGGCCCTCGAGCACCTCGTGGCCCAAGTGCTGGAAGTCGGGACCCCGATGATCGATGGTCGGGTGGTCCATGGCCCGGAGGATGCGATCGGGCACGTTGGTGGGCCCCGGAATCTGCAGGAAGTGGCGGCCGGCGCGACGGCTCATGGGGGCTCCTCTCGATGGGGGCTTGTTGTGGACGTTCGAGCGACGCAGCGGCGCCCGTACATCGCAAGTTGTCAATGGGTCGATCATAATACATTATGCAATTTGTGCAAGGCGCGTGCGCTCACAGCGATGTGGCGGCGGCGCGGAGCGGCGAATGGGGGGTGCGACGAGCCCGCGATGGGGACACCGCGCCGCGTTCGGCGAGCGCCTTGGGGAAGCAGACCGGGAGTGAGCTGCGGATGAACACGGATCGATGCGGGTCTGCCGTTATCCCGGCGGCCGCGGCCGTCACGGCGGGCGGGTCGGAGCCCCGTACCGACGCGCTGGCCGTGCGAAGCCGCACGGGATCGCCCGACGGGCGTGCCGCTGCTTATCCGGGGCTCCCTCGGACCCGGCCGTCGCCGGACCGCTGTGAACGTGGCTCGCGCGCATTGGCTGGGCGCCGCGGGCTGTGCTCTGATCGTGCTGACGCTCCCTGCAGGAGGCTTTCATGACCGACTCCGCTGCCAAAGGTTTCCTCCGAGCTTCCGCGGGACGCGCACGCCCCCAGGAGTCGGCGCTGGCACGAGGGCTACGGCGGGAACTGCGCGGCGAGGTGCTGTTCGATTCCTTCACGCGGGGCCGCTACAGCACCGACGCGTCCATTTACCAGGTGGAGCCGGTGGGCGTGGTCGTTCCCCGGGACGAAGCGGATGTGGCGGCAGCGATCGATCTCGCCCGGGAGGCGGGCACGGCGGTGCTGCCGCGCGGGGCGGGCACGAGCCAGTCGGGGCAGACTGTGAACGAGGCCCTGGTGGTCGATTGCAGTCATCACCTGAACGGTGTCATCGAGGTCGATCCCGAGCGCCGCGTCGCCACCGTGGAGCCCGGCGTGGTGCTGGATCATCTCAACCGATCGCTGCGCCCGCACGGCCTGTGGTTCCCGGTCGACGTGTCGACCAGCGCCCAGGCGACCCTCGGCGGTATGGCGGGCAATAACAGCTGCGGCACGCGCAGCCTGAAGTACGGCAACATGGTGCATAACATGCGCGCTGTGGAGGCGCTGCTGGCCGACGGCACGCGCCATCGATTCGGCCCGCTCCAGGGGGATATCCCCGCGCACGATGCCGATCCACGCTACCGCGCGCTGGTCGAGCGCCTGCAGGCGCTTTACGGCCGGGAGGCCGACGAGATTGCGCGGCGACTGCCACGCGTTCAGCGCAAGGTGGGCGGCTACAATCTCGAGTGTCTCGCATCCGGCGACGACGGCCGGGGCGCGAACCTGGCGCGGCTGCTGGTCGGCTCCGAGGGCACGCTGGCGTTCTTCCAGCGCCTCGAGCTCGATCTCGCGCCGCTACCGGGCCACCGCGTGCTGGGAATCTGCCACTTCCCGACCTTCCGCGCCGCCATGGAGGCCGCCCAGCCCATCGTCGCGCTGGCGCCCGCCGCCGTGGAGCTGGTGGACGCCAGCCTGATACGCCTGGGCTACGAGATCGACATCTTCCGTCCGGTCATGGAGCGCTTCGTGCGCGGCCGGCCGGAGGCCCTGCTGCTGGTGGAATTCGCGGGCGACGATCCGGACCGGCTGCGCGAGGAGCTCGAGCGCCTGGACGATCTCATGGCGGATCTGGGTTACGCGGGGGGCATGGTCTCCGCCACCGACGCGGGGGACCAGGCCGCGGTCTGGGGCGTGCGCAAGGCGGGCCTCAATATCGCGATGTCGATGAAGGGCGACGCCAAGCCGGTGTCGTTCGTCGAGGACTGCGCGGTTCCGCTCGGCGACCTGCCCGACTACACCGAGCGCCTGGAAGAGGTCTTCCAGCGCCACGGCACCACGGGTACCTGGTACGCGCACGCCTCGGAAGGCTGCTTGCACGTACGCCCGATCCTGAATTTGAAGCAGGAGGAGGGCGCTCGCCGCATGCGCGCGATTGCCGAGGAGGCCTTTGCGCTGGTGCGTGAATACAAGGGTTCGCATTCGGGCGAGCACGGCGACGGCATCGTCCGCTCGGAGTTCAACGAGGCCATGTTCGGATCGCGTCTTGCCCGGGCCTTCGGCGAGGTCAAGCGGGCGTTCGATCCCGACGCCTTGATGAATCCCGGACGCATCGTGGATCCGCCCCGGATGGACGATCGTTCGCTCATGCGTTTCGGTCCCGGCTACCGGCCCCAGCCCCTGGAAACCGCGCTCGATTGGAGCGAGCACCACAGCTTCGCCGGCGCCGTG
The DNA here is from genome assembly GCA_964625925.1 of uncultured Ectothiorhodospiraceae bacterium. Taxonomy (GTDB): domain Bacteria; phylum Pseudomonadota; class Gammaproteobacteria; order XJ16; family Halofilaceae; genus Halofilum. Next base: position 17,882 of record CAZVBX010000056.1, read on the forward strand.
GAGATGTGCAACAACAACGGCCATTGCCGCAAGTTCGACGCCGCCGTCATGTGTCCCAGCTACCGCGCGACCGGGGAAGAGAAGGACCTGACCCGCGGCCGCGCCAACAGCCTGCGCCTCGCCCTCAGCGGTCAGCTCGGCGCTGAGGCCCTTACGTCCGAGGCCATGTACGACACGATGGCGCTGTGTGTCAGCTGCAAGGGCTGCAAGCGCGAATGTCCTACCGGTGTCGACATGGCGAAGATGAAGGTGGAGTTCCTCTACCACTACCACCAGCGCCACGGCTACGGCCTGCGGGACCGCCTGATCGCCAACCTGCCACGGTACGCCCCCTGGGCCAGCCGTATCGGTCCCGTGCTCAACCTGCGGGACCGCGTTCCCGGGCTCGCCGGCCTGAGCGAGCGCCTGACCGGGCTGTCCGCGCGCCGCCCACTGCCGCAGTGGCACCGGCGGCCCTTCCGGCGACGGGGTCCGTTGGGCGAAGCCGTGGCCGGCGAGGCGGTGCTATTCGCCGACACGTTCAACCGCTGGCAGGAGCCCGAGAACCTGCATGCCGCCGTTGCCGTGCTCAATGCCGCGGGCTACCAGCTTCACCTGCCCGAGGCCGCCGATGGCGGCCGGCCGCTTTGTTGCGGACGCACCTTTTTATCGGTGGGCGACGTGCCGCGCGCGCGGGCCGAGGCGCGGCGCACGCTGCGCGCGCTGCTGCCGCTGGTGGAGCGGGGCCTGCCTGTGGTCGGGCTCGAGCCCTCGTGTCTGCTCACCCTGCGCGACGAGCTGCGCACACTGCTGCCGGGTGAGGAGGCGGAAACGGTGGCCGGAGCGGCCTGGCTCTCCGGGGAGTTCTTGGCGTCCGAGCACCGGGCCGGCCGCGCGACGCTCGACCTGCACCCCGCGGCGGCGCAGGACATCCGGGTCCATGGACACTGTCACCAGAAGGCATTCGATGCGCTGACCCCGACGCTGGAGACCCTGGCGGCGATTCCGGGCGCCGAGGTCGAGGCGATCACCAGCACCTGCTGCGGCATGGCCGGGGCCTTCGGCTACCAGCGTGAGCACTACGACGACTCCATGCGCATCGGGGAGCTGGGGCTGCTGCCTGCGGTGCGCGCGGCGCCGCCGAGCGCTTGGCTGGTCGCCGACGGCACCAGTTGTCGCCACCAGATCCGGGATGCCACCGGGCGCGAGGCCTTCCACAGCCTGCGCATCCTCCGGCATCAGCTGCGCGCGGCCGCGGACGGCGAGGGACGCTAGGGCCTGTTAACGCTTCCCGCGATCGCCCCGAAGGGTTGCGGCCCGCAATCCGGCCGGCGTATCGGGCACATAAACGATCGATGCTGCTCCGCAGCCGAGTGCGGGCATGCGCCGCACTCGGTGCGCTGAAACGGACCCGAGCCTCTATTCCAGCGCCCGCTGGTGTCTGGTCACCCTCGCCGCCGCGATCGCGGGACGCGTTAATAGGCCCGCTATCCCGGCGCGGCGCAGGACCTTCGCTCTCGCCGGCGCGTGCGGCCTTTCGCTTGCGCTCGCCCTGCAACTCGGGCGCGATACCATCGCGCGGATCCCGCTGCGCGCCTGCGGCCGCACTCACGCCGGCCGCCCCTCCTTGAATTCGCAGGAGTGATCCCCACATGGAGCACCAGCACCGGATACTGGAACCGATTCAGCGATTGGCAACGGAGTAACGGCATGTCGAACGACCAGTCGGCAAAGACGCGCAAGCCCGACGAGGATGAGGCCGCGGAGATGGGGGAGCAGCCGAGTCATTCCGCGGATGTCGAGCACGAGGGCTCTGCGGCGCCATCGCCGGACGAGTTGCAGATCGATCCGGAGCATGCCGCGGGAACCGGTGATGTGGACGGGGCCGCCGGAGAAGCGGAGCCGGAGAACGCGGTCGCCGCCGAGGAGCATCAGAGCCCCGAGGCCGAGATTGCGCGCCTGAGCGAGGAGATCGAGGCCGCGCAGGCGAAGGCCGACGAGCACTGGCAGAAGTACGTGCGGGCCGAGGCCGAGAAGGAAAACATCCGCAAGCGGGCGGAGAAGGACGCGGAGACCGCGCGCAAGCAAGCGTTGGAGAAGCTGGCCAGTGAACTGCTCGGTGTCCGCGACAGCCTCGAACTCGGACTCGACGCGGCCCAGCAGGAGGACGCGGACATCGAGAAGATCCGCGAGGGTACCGAGCTCACCCTGAAGATGCTCGTGCAGGCCATGGAGAAGTTCGACATCGAGGAGATTGATCCGACCGGCGAGAAGTTCGATCCGGAGTTCCACCAAGCCATGTCGATGCAGGAAATCGAGGGCCAAGAGTCGAACACCGTGGTGTCGGTGATGCAGAAGGGATACCGGCTCGGTGACCGCTTGCTGCGCCCCGCGCTGGTGATGGTGGCCAAGTAAACGCTTGAAACGCTGTGCGCCGCCCCCATGTAAGGGGCAACCGGAAACGGGCTGCGACGTAGAATTCGAGTAGGAGGCAGAGCATGGGCAAGATGATCGGTATCGACCTGGGGACCACGAACTCGTGCGTCGCCGTCATGGAAGGCGACAAGACCCGGGTGATCGAGAACAGCGAGGGCGATCGCACCACGCCGTCGGTCGTGGCGTTCGCCGACGACGGCGAGGTCCTGGTGGGCGCACCGGCCAAGCGCCAGGCGGTGACCAACCCGCACAACACGCTCTATGGCGTGAAGC
>CAZVBX010000057.1:0-2933 GCA_964625925.1 uncultured Ectothiorhodospiraceae bacterium
TCGCGAGGAGCCGACAGGAACGTCATTGAGAGCGCAGCGAAGCAACGACGCGGCGACCCAGGGAAAGTTCGGGAGAGCCCTTCGTTATGGATCTCGCGTGTCTGGGCCAAGGTCGTCCGCGAGCGCTCGGTTGCCTTCTCGGTGTGACGCGGGTTCTGCTTCAACACTTCACGCGTCACGCTGCCCGCGGCGCAAAGAAGATGTAGCGGCCGATCCAACCCCTGTTACGGGAACGGGTCTCCGACCGCATTGCCCCGTCCGGGTCGCGGTACGAAGGGGGCCTGCCCGTTTCCGGGCAGCCCCCTGCTTACCGACTGGATAAAGATCCCCGTCACTCCACGGGTATGCCTTCCCATGGCGCCTCAACATGGAACAGATCGGCGTTTGCAGTACCGCCGGAGGAGGTGCCTGCCAGCACGAAGGTGTAGATCTTCCCGGTCTCCAGATCGGTCCCCACCTCGAAATCTTCGGTGGCAATCTCGTTGCCAGTGGACGATTCGTTAAAGGCGACGGGGACCGGATCCTGTTCGGGCATCATGCCCAGTCCACCCCCCAGGTTGTTGGCTGCGACCTCCATGTATGCGATCTCGGTCGCGGCGAGACCGTCCTCGCCATCAAAGACGAGATCGACCTGATTGGCGGTGCCGTCATAACCGTAGAAAACGTAGGCGCCCTGAAAGGCGATCACGTCGCTGGAGGGAGCCATCCACTGGCGCGAGCCGCTGGCCATCTGGATCGTGTCCTCCGCCTGGGAGCCCGCCACCACATGGGTTTCGTGGTTGCCGGCTTCCAGACTGTCACCGGTCACGCTGCTTTCGCCCTCGTAGAGCACCGTGTCGTCACTCGCGTCGGTAATGGTGAATTGACGGGAGCCACTGACCAGCGATTCGGCTTCCGGCACCGGGGTCACCTCGAGTAGTTCGGAACCCTCCCCATAGGCAATGTTCTCGGCGCTGGCTTCGTCCCCGTCGTCAATGGAGACATTGATCGCGTCGACATCATCAATGGCGTTGATGACTTGCAGGCGGGCGCGTTGATCGACAACCCGTTCTGCTTCCGGGCCAAGAGGGTGTTCCAACATGCCGACGCCGCCGAATTCGCTGAAATTGCGCTCGTTAGCGAAGTCAGCCGGCGTCAGGGAAACCAGTATCAGATGGACCTGAGATCCGGTGTCCGCTCGCAAGGGGTTGCTCAGCCCCGGTTGACCGCTATCGAAGATGATTTCGTCTTCGCCGGCCGGGGTCAGCCACAGGCGTGTGTCCGCTCCGTCTTCGATGGCCTGCCAGTTGCCGATATCCCCTGCACTCACACCGGTGGCCAAGGGGGTCAGATCGGCTGGACTCTGGCTCGTTTCGCCGCCCTGCGGCAAATAGACATCCACGTTGCCGAGGTCTTGCGCGAAATGTGAAATCCGTGCCTCGGTGCCGGAAGCGTCTCCCTCGTCAATGACTTCCATGGCCATGTCGCCCGACTCTCCGTTGACCACCGCGGTTACCCGGTCGCCCTCCTCCAGGGTCGCCGTGGCGCTGGCGACGGTGTCGGCACCCGGCTCTCCGTCGTGCTCCACCGCCTCGATATCAACGTCGCCGGACCACGGCTCGTCTTCATCGGCGAAATAGCCGGCTCCGGAAGCGTAGCCGATGCTCTCGTCGTTGACCTGTTCGCCATCGATATAGAGATCCAGGGACGGGCCATCCAGCGCCGCGTGGACGACGCGAATTCCCTCGTCGGCCTCGGCATCAATGGTGCCGCCGCCATCGCCGTTGTCGTCGTCGTCGTCGCTACCGCCGCCGCTGCCGCCGCCGCAGGCGCCAAGTCCCAGTACGAGGCTTGTCGCAAGAGCCATGTGCCATGTAGAGTGAGAGGGAGTCATTATTGGCAGCCTCCATGTTTTTCTAATGCCGGGGTTGTTTTGCCTCTGAATGGCATGGCCTGCGGGGTGGTCCCCCGTTAGCGCATGTCAAGAAGCACTGTATTCGGGCAGCACCCTAGTGGCCCTGACCCTACGCCGCGAAGGATTGACGATTCAACCGTTTTCTTCGAAACACCGCCCCGCCGAGTTAACGCGATCCCCCGCGGCCCGGGTTCTTGGGGCATCGTAGCCCTTCGGTGACGGCGAGCCATCGCGCTCGAATGCTGATTTACCCCGCTGGCGGGCGAGGCCGGCCTGGCGATCGGGCGAGGCCGGCCTGCCGATATTCGACTCAGGCGTTCCGCGGTATCGGCCCGCGGCTCCGCGACCGCGGGCCGTCGAGGAACTCGGGCTGGTGCGGCCCATGACCCGCCGGGCGCCGCGGGCGATCGCCGCACCGGCTCAGTACAGGTAGACCGCGCCAGCATGGGTGATCGAGCCTTCGGGGCCCGCCAGGCTGTTGTCGTCCTGATCGCCGTCGATGCCGGTCGCGGCGCTCTTCTCGCCGTCCGCCCCGGCGGCCAGGGTGCCGCCGTCACCCGACAGCGCCAGGCCGATGCCGAACCGGTCGCGGGCATCCGTGTTCGACGCCTTGACGTAGGCGCGCTGTCGCCAGTCCCCCGCGACATCGGGCGTGAACACGTAGACCGCACCCGCCTTCACCGCGTCGTTGCCGGACTCATCGCCATTGAGGCCGGTAGCGGCGCTGCCCTCGTTGAGCGCGGAAACGGCCAGCATGCCGCCATCCGCCGACAGCGCCACGCTAACGCTGAACAGGTCGTCCTGTCCGGCATTGGAGGCCTTCAGGTAATCCTGCTGTGACCATTGCGCCGCGTCATTCCGCGTGAACAAGTAGGCCGCGCCAGCGCTGCCGTCCTCGTTCGGCGCCCCCACGGCCATCGTGTCGCCGCCGCCCGCCAGCGCCAGTGCCGCGCCGAAGCGGTCACCCGCCGCGGTGTTCGACGCCTTCACGTAGGCCTGCTGCGACCAGTCGCCGTCACCGGAATGGGTGAACACGTAC
>CAZVBX010000057.1:3033-20522 GCA_964625925.1 uncultured Ectothiorhodospiraceae bacterium
CTTCACGTAGGCCTGCTGCGACCAGTCGCCGTCACCGGAATGGGTGAACACGTACGCCGCACCGGCCGAATTGGCACCATCGTTGCCCTGGTCCCCGTCGACGCCCGTGGCGTTGCTTTCCTCCGACGGCGCGCCGACGGCCATCGTCTGGCCGTCCGGCGCCAGCGCCACTTCCTGGCCGAACAGGTCGGACTCACCGGTATTCGACGCCTTCACGTAGGCCTGCTCCGACCAGGTGTCGTTATCGGCGCGGGTGAACACGTACACCGCACCGCTGTTCAATGCGTCGTCGTTGGATGTCTCGTCGATGCCGGTAGTATCGCTGTCCTCGTCCGGCGCCCCGACGGCCATTGTGTCGCCACCGTCCGCCAGCGCCACGCTCGAGCCGAACTTGTCGTTCTCCCCGGGATTCGATGCCTTCACGTAGACCTGCTGCGACCAGTCGCCGTCACCGGAATGGGTGAACACGTACACCGCGCCGCTGTTCTCTAGGCTATTCTCATCCTGACGGCCATTACCGGCACCAACCGCATCGCCGTCCTCGAACCGTGCGCCCACCGCCATGGTCTCACCGTCGGCCGACAGCGCCAGGCCCATGCCAAACATGTCTCCGGCATCGGTGTTCGAAGCCTTGACATAGGCCTGCTGCGACCAAGCGCCGTCGCCCGAGCGGGTGAACACGTACACCGCGCCGCTGTTCTCCGCGTCGTCGTTGCCCTCGTCGTTGCCGATACCGGTCGCGTCGCTGTCCTCCAGCCGCGCGCCCACCGCCATGGTCTCGCCGTCGGCCGACAGGGCGACGTTCGTGCCGAAGCTGTCGTCGCTGGTGTTCGACGCCTTGAAGTAGCCGATCAGCTCCTCAGTGGCGAGGTCATCCAGCGTCAGCTCGATCGAGCGGTCCAGCTCGCTGCCGTCGTCGGCCAGCGCCACCACCTGGTAGCGCGCCGCGGCGAAATGGGTGCCGTGCAGCGGGACCGTCAGCGCAAGCGTGCTCGTGTCCCCGCCGAGCGCATCGTCGGCATCGACGCTGCCGTCGCCGTCGACATCGACCCCCGTATAGCCCGACACCCCGTCGGGATTCACCTCCAGCCGGAAGGCATCGGCGCTGCCGTCGAACGTCCACTCGAACGCCAGCTCCTTGGGCGCGGTACCAACCGCCACCGCCGAATCGGTGAACGTATTGGCAGCGGAGTCGTCGCCATCATCGCCGCCACCATTATCGTCATCGCCGCTGTCGTCGTCGCCGCCGCCGTCATCCTCCTCGCTCTCATCGCCGCCGTTGTCGCCGCCGCCACCGCCGCCACACGCGGTGAGCCCGGCCACGCCCACGGCCAATACGCATGCCGCGAGCCAGCAAAACAGCACATGCCTCCATCCCCTGCGGGACGGACACTCTCCGGACGGGTTAGACGGACGCTGGATGATCATGGCTCCCCTCCCGGCCGAGCACAGGAGCGGAGCCTCGAGGGTGGCTCCCATCTCGGCATGAGGGCCGGCGCGGGCGGATGGCGAGGCAACCCGCTCCACGACGACCCGGTTATTGGTTCTCGGCGAGATTTGAGTAACAGTCCGCTTTCGGGATCGTCAACCCCCGTACCGACGGAGCGCGGCACGAGCGACTGCGGCAATGGAGTGTTCGCGCCCGATGGCGAGGATGTGCGCTAACGCCGCACCCGCTCCGGGCCGGGCGCAGGACGGCCGGCTTGGTCGCTGCGACCGAGGGAGTCCGGCGATCCTGCGAAGGACGCCGTTGGATTTTCTATCCCTACGTCACCGCGTCGAAGATGGACTCGGGCTCGGGCGGGGCCAGCAGATCGTCCCGGTGCGCTCGCCCTGGGGATACAGGACTCCGCCGGCATCGATGTCGCTGGCCCAGGCGGGCGGATCACGGGCCGGGGCCGCGGCGGTGTGCGCCAGAACCGCCTGGATCGACGCCGCGTCGGCAGTCACAAACATTGCCGCCGAAGCGGCATGATCGGAATCGCGGGAGGTTCCGAGTGCCGGGTAACTAAGCGGGTACGCCAGTCTCACGCCGTTGCCTCGCGTGACCCCATGCTCGCGCTCCGGGCATGATACGGGATGCGCCGACACCGGTTCCGCACACCGCCCCCTGCAATCCAAGTTCGTCCCGCCACGCCGGCAAGGGCGAGGGAGAGAAAGATGAACCGAATGCGCCATGCAGTACGCGCATCCCTGATCGCTGGCGTGATCGCGCCGCTATTCGCCGCATGCGATCGCGGTCCCGGGCCTCAGTCGATGGAGGTCACGGCGACCGCGTACACGATGCGTGAATCGGAGACCAAGAAGGGCAACATCGGACTGGCCGCCTGGGGCGATCAGCTCGAGCCAGGCATGAAAGCAATCGCCGTATCCCGCGATCTGATCGACGATGGCCTCGGCCACATGAGGGAGGTGAAGATCGACGGCCTGGAAGGCACGTATATCGTGCGCGACAAGATGAACAAACGCTGGAAGAAGAAGATCGACATCTTCATGGGCACCGACGTCGCCGCCGCAAGGGAATGGGGCAAGCAGACCGTAACCATTCGGTGGACGAATCCCCCGGCGGAGTGATCCGCGGCGTTCCGACCGGGCCGCCGGCCCGGCCCCTCGCTCTCACGGCCACATCTGGGTCGGCCAGCGCCCGGTCTGCGCGAGGCTCATGACGTCCATCGACAGCGCGATCGTCATATGCACCAGCGCGCCACCCCAGATCGAGCGCGAGCGCAGCGCGAGGATACCGAGCGCGATCCCGAACAGGATGGCGCCGAACGCCTCCGGCCACGGCTTGGTCAGGTGGATCATCATGTAGGGCACGACCATCACGAAGATGGCGCCGGCACCGAAGCGCGGCGCCAGCCGCTCGAGCATGAAGCCGCGGAAGAAGAATTCGAGGCAGACGAACTGCGCCAGGTAGATCAGTTCCCAGGCGACCAGATCGGCCCAACTGCGTCCGGCCAGACCATAGAACGGATAGGTATGCGTAAAGGCCTCGGTAAAGCTGGCGACGAACGCGAAAGCCACGATCGGGGCCGCCAGCAGGGCGTACCACCCGAGCCAGGGCGTCGTTTCGCGCCAGCGCAGTCCGACATCCGCCGCGCGGACGCCGGGACCGAAGCGCAGGTACAAGGCGGGCACCAGGACATAGCCGATCACGTGTACGAGGCCCCACCAAGCCTCGGCGGCGAGTGGCCCCCATGGACCGGCATGCAGGCCGGCCGCCGCATCGGGTCCCATCAGGCTCGACGCGAGTGCCCGGAAGACGGCGTGCGACTTCAGGTAATGGATAGCCAGCAGACAGATGGCGACCAGCGCCAACAACCCCGCGACGGAGCGCCATTGGGGAGCGGCGGCGCGGCCCCATTGCCGGTCGATCGCGTCCAATGCGCGCAGGAGGCCGCGTGGATGGAGTCTGACTGCTTGCGGCACCTGCCCCCTCCATGATCGCGGACAACGGCGGCTGTCCGGCGGTAAGCCCCTGCCGGCAACGGCGGTTCACAGCGGCCCCGGCGGCCAGCGCCCGCGCGTCAGGCGGGGCGCCGCACGGCGCCCGGGCGACGGACAGGCTACTAGAAATCGCGCGTGCACTCGCGCAGATCCGCAAGGGCAAGGATAGGAAATCCGACGGCTTCCTCCGAAAGGTTGCCCCGCCGAGCGGACGCAATCAACACACGAAGCAGCCCACCTCGAGCGCCGCGACGCTGGAATGCGCGCAGGATGCGCCGGCGCACGGCTGATTGGACCCTGACCGCCTTGGTCACCGTCTGGCGACCCGGGTCGAAGTCAAGCATGCATTGCTAATACATGGTCCATGCGCAACCATTGCCCACGCAGCCTTGTCACGTTGTGACACAACTCGCACTTATCGCGTTGGCCCACCCGCAAATCCGCAATAAGCTGATAACCGCTGCCATGTGGCAGTCTTGCTCAATAACCTTGCGAACCTTCGGTTTGCCCATGAGGGGGAAATAACAATGATGCGCCGCACACGATCCGTTTGGTTCGTCGGCCTCGCTAGCTCCTCGGCCCTTCTGCTCGCTGCCTGTGGCGGCGGTGGTGGCGGAGGCAGCAGCGACGCCGGCAACGAAGACACAGCCTCCGCCGGCACGTACGAGACCGAGTCCGTCAGCTACGAGTCCGAGGAGGACTCGAACCCCTCGGTCAGCTTTTTCACCAGCGACGACGGTGGCCTCGGCATCCGCGCCAACGGCGTCGACTCCGGCGACGGCGACGTCACCAAGCCCGAGGTCACGAACGTCACCATCGAGGAAAACGACACCACCGGCGCCTCGACCTCCGGCGCGATGGTCGCCGGGGCGGAGATCGCATCCGAGTGCACCGACCTGGAGACCGGCGAGGCCGGTTCCGGCGACTCCTTCGACATCGGCGTAAGCCTGGACACGACCAGCAGTATGCAAGGCGCCGCGGGCGTACTGGCCAACGTGGTGGCCGATTTCGCGACCACTCTGGAGGACGAAGGCCTGGATGTGCGCTTCACCGGGATCACGCTGGGCGATGCCTACGCCACGAAAGACGCCGATACCGAGTCCGAGTTCGACGACGCGGTATCGACCGGGACCCTTGGCGCGGTGCCCAACTTCGGCATTGAACACGAACGGCCCGACACTGGCACCGCCCTGCTGAACGCGGGCCCTATGGAAACGTTCTTCAGCAAGGTTTCCGAAGTGGTGTCCCCCAACGGTCTCGGCGGTTTCGACATTCCAGAGAACTATCTCGGACCGGTCGAGTTCCTCCACGAGCAGGTCGCATGGCGCACCGATGCCGGTCGCTTCATTATCGGTATCGGTGACGAGTACGCTCACACACCGACGACCTTTGAAGACTTCATGAGCGAAGACGGCGGCTTTGCAACCTGGGAGCCGCCGGTACCGGAGGACCTGGCCAAAAAGCTCTCGACCGAAGGGACCGCCTTCCATTGGGTCGGCGATGAGCAGCTTTCGGTCGGAGCAGACTACTACGACATGGCCGAGCTGGCCGCGGCCACCGGCGGTGTATTCACCGAGCTCGGCGACTGCACCTCCGAAGAGAGCTGCGAGGTCGATCTGACCGAGCTCCCCGCCGTCGAGGCCGTGACTTCGGCGCGGACGACGAGGTCCTGCACGGTCGATATCCCGTCCGGCATCGACCGCGTCACGACCCGCTTCGATCTCGCAGCCGGAGAGCGGAGCTGGGATGTAACCGCCGTGCACTCCATCGATCGCTGATACGACAGCAGCGAACCCAGGGCCGGGGTGGGCGTGCAAACGCCCACCCCGTTTCGGGTCAGGTGGCGGCGCCGTTCCGACCGGATCATCCTCTCGGTGCCTTTTCGGCGGCCGCCCCATCCTGCCGGACCGCCCGCGCCGGCCGGTCCGTCACTCCATTTCGTCGATCAACCGTAACTCGCCCAGGGCCAGGCCCCGATCCGGCCTGCATGGGCTCGTGCTCCGGATTGTCGCGGGCGTGCTCAATCCATTATTCGGATGATGGCACGGTCCGGGCGTTTCGCTGTGCGCTTCCCGGATTTCGGCTCGCTCCAGGCTACGACCAACGACTACCGCTTCGTCATTGCCTGTGCGGCGACATCACGAGACTCCCGGAACGGTAGAACGCCTACTGTCTCCCTAGGGCCGCGATCGCCGCGGCGGGAGCCTGTGTTGCGCAAGGCAAGGCGCGCCGAGCGAGCGTAGTGGCGCTACGTGAGTGAGGCGCAACGCCGCATTGCGCCACACAGGCCCCGCCCCGAAGGGTTGTGGCCCGCAATCCGGGCCGCGCTGCGTTGCTCGTCACTCGTGTAGGGCCGCTACACTCGCTCGGCGCGCCTTGCGGGCCCCGGATTGGGGGCCACAACGCGACTACCGCGGGAAGGGTTAACAGGCCCTAGCAAAGCCGGGGGATTTCTGCGGTACTCATGTCGGTTCCACCAAGGGAGGTCTGGCGCTCCCGAATGAAACGCTAGTGCCCCGTGCGGACCGCTTGATCGCAGGTACAGGTTGTCGTGCCGTAAACATTCCGTCTCGTTCCGGGCGCTAAGCGGACGGCGCCGGTGATGCTATCGTGTGCACCGGCCAATGACGGAGGATGAGCATGAGCTGGAACCCCGCGCTGGATCCCCAATGTCCCACTGGCGATGCGGTGGATGCGATCGAGACGCTAATCGTCCCGCGGGCGCGGGATCTCGGCGGCTTCGAGGTGCGCCGGGCGTTGCCGGCGCCGAAGCGCCAGATGGTCGGACCATTCATTTTCTTCGATCAGATGGGGCCGGCCGAATTCATCACTGGGCACGGCATCGATGTGCGTCCGCATCCGCACGTCGGGCTGGCCACCGTGACCTATTTGTTCAATGGCGAGTTCCAGCATCGCGACTCGCTCGGCACCGACCAGATGATCTATCCGGGCGAAGTCAACTGGATGATCGCCGGTCGCGGTGTGACCCATTCCGAGCGCACGAGCGCCTCGACCCGTAATCAGCCGCACGATCTCTTCGGCATTCAGACCTGGGTGGCCCTGCCCGAAGGACACGAGGACGCCGCCGCCGCTTTCGAGCACCAGGGCCGCGAAGCGCTGCCGCTGATCGAAGGCGAGGGCAAGCAGGCGCGTTTGATCCTCGGCACGGCCTGGGGGAAGCGCGCGCCGGTGAAGACGCACTCCGAGATATTCTATGTCGACGCCCTGCTCAAGCCGGGCAGCGCGCTCCCGCTGCCCGATGAGCACGAGGACCGGGCTGTCTACGTCGTCGACGGATCCGTCAGCGTCGCGGGGCAGGTGTACGCCAGCGGCCAGATGATGGTGTTCCGCCCGGGCGATCGCGTGTCGCTGCTAGCGGGCGAACGGGGCGCGCGTCTGTTACTGCTCGGTGGCGAGACGCTGAACGGGCCGCGCTACATCTGGTGGAATTTCGTTGCTTCGTCACGCGAGCGCATCGAGCAGGCCAAGGAGGACTGGCGCCGGCACGGGGCCGAGGACGGGCGCTTCCATCTGCCGCCCGGCGACACGGACGAGTTCATCCCGCTGCCGGAGGAATAGCTCGCGCGAGAATCTAGGGCCTGTTAATACTTGCCGCGGCCCCGCATCTTTCTCTTGCGATCCTCCGGTAGCGGGTAGGCATCGGGATCCCGGCCCAGCAACCTGTCCGCGGCTTGCTTCTGCCGTCGCCGGCGTTCGACTTCGCGGCGACGGATGATGGTGTGACGGATGGGGAATATCACGCTGCACAACGCACCCGTATACACGAACAGCAACGCCGCGAACGCCAGGCCATAGAACGAGACGTCATTCAGGTCCGTGCCCGATCCGCCGCTGGGCGCGATGGCCCCAAGGGCCAGCACGAAGATCCCCATCGGCTCCAGCCACGGGCGCAGCCCCATCACCTCCGGATCGAGATGCAGCGTCAACCACGCAAGCCCGATGCTAGTCAGCATCGATGCCGTCAGGATGAGTGCGTGCTGTTTCGTGAACGAGGCGTTGAACATCCCCGTTTACAACCATTGCGTGCATGGGGGCGGCTTGCGCATACCGTGCGGTCCGTCATGAGCGCCTGGTGCTAGTGGGACCGGCTGCAGGCTCGACGCCGCGGCGGCCATTCGTCCGGCCGTGTTGACGAATCGGCTAGCAGGCTTTTTGAAACAGCCCCCAGATGCGTCCGAACGCATCAGCGCTCGCGCGTGCCGTATTCGATGCCCAGGCTGCGCAGCTTGCGGTAGAGGTGGGTGCGCTCCATGCCCACGCGCCGCGCCAGGTCGCCGATGCGCCCGCCGACGGCCCGTAACTGGTGTTGCAGGTAGGCGCGCTCGAAGGCGTCGCGCGCCTCGCGCAGGGGCAGATCCAGCGGCAACGGCATCGCGGTCGCGGGCACATCGACGCCGGCACGTAACTCCTCCAGCGCGGCATCGACTTCGCTGTCGTCGATATCGGCGCCGTCGCCCAGCGCCAGGAGCCGGCGCACCAGGGCGCCGAGCTCGGCCACGTTGCCGGGCCACTCGTGGTGGCGCAGCCGGTTCTGCGCCGCCACGGAGAAATGGCGATAGCTCAGCCCCTCGCCCTCGACCAGACGTCCCACGAAATGGCTCAGCAGTTCGGGCACGTCCTCGGCGTGCTCGCGCAACGGCGGGACGGTGAGTGCGACGCCGTTGAGCAGATGGAACAGATCCGGGCGCAGCCGCCGATCCTCCACCAGCGCTTCCAGACGTTCGGCCGATAGCGCCACCAGACGCGGCGTCTCGCTCCCGCCCTCCTCCTGCAGGCACCGATAGAGGGCACCCTGTTCGGGCGCGCCGAGCTCGGCCAGATCATGGATCACGAGCGTACCGCCGGCAGCGCGCGCCCAGGCACCGCCGTCGCCGAAGAGCTGCGCATGCACGGAATCTTCGCCCACGCTGCCGATATCGAAGTCGACGTACGGCCCGCCGGGGCGCGGTCCCTGCTGATGCAGCAGACCGGCGGCCGTGCGCTTGCCTACGCCGGGCTCGCCGCGCACCAGCGCCGGCACCGGCGCGCGCGCGAACCGATCGACGCGCTCGCGCAGCGCGGTCAGCGCCGGACTGGTGCCGACCAGCTCGGCGCGATCGGTGCGCGGTCCGCGCGCGGCCGCGGCCGCCAGGTGCCGATCGCCGCTGCCCAGGGCGGCGCGCACCGTGGCCAGCAGACGCGCCAGCGACAGCGGCTTCTCGATGTAATCGAAGGCCCCGTGACGGGTCGCCTCGACGGCCGTCTCGATGGTGCCGTGACCCGACATCATGATCACCGGGAAGCCTGGCCCCGGTGCGTCCTGCCACTCCTTGAGCAAGCTGATGCCGTCGATGTCGGGCATCCAGATGTCCAGCAGCGCCAGATCGGGCGTACGCTCCTCGCTGGCATGACGCGCGGTGTCGGCGTCGGCGGCGACGGCGACCTCGTAGCCCTCCTCTTGCAGGATCTCGCGCAGCAGCTCGCGGATGTCGGGCTCGTCGTCGACCACCAGCACCCAGGGCGTGGTCTTGCGCGAATCGCCAAGTGTATTCATGCCGCACTCCCGCGCGCGGGCCGTTTGCTCACGGGCAGGCGCACGCGCACGGCCGCGCCCCCGTCCGGCGGATTCTCCGCCACCACCGTGCCGCCGTGCTCCTCGACGATGCGCTTGACGATGGCCAGGCCGAGCCCGCTACCGCGCGCCTTGCCCGTCGTATGGGGGTCGAACACACCCCCGAGCATGGCCTCGGGGATGCCCGGCCCGGCATCGCACACCTGCAGTTCGATGCGCCCGTCGTCGTCGGTCGCGCGCGCCCGGGTGCCGACGGTCACCCGGCGCGTGTCGCAACCCTCCTGCGCCTCGAGCGCATTCTTGACCAGGTTGTGCAGCACCTGGCGCAAGCGCGCGCGGTCGGCCTCCACGGCGGGCAAGGCGGGATCCAGGTCGAGTGTCAGAGAACGGCCGTTGCCCGCCTCGTACAGGTCGGTGACCTCGCGCACCAGCGCGTTGAGATCGACCGCCGAAAAGTCGGCTGCCGGCGTGGCGGCGTATTCGGCGAAGGTGCGCACCATGGTCTTGAGCGCTTCCACCTGCTGGACGATGGTCCAGGTTGCGCGATCGAGCATGTCGGCGTCCTCGGGGGCCAGGCGCTCGAGGAAGCGGTGGCGCAGGCGCTCCGCCGACAGCTGGATGGGCGTCAGCGGATTCTTGATCTCGTGCGCCAGACGCCGCGCGACCTCGCTCCACGCCGCCTCGCGCTGCGCCTTCACCAGCGCCGAGATGTCGTCGAACACGATCACCCAACCGGCGTCCGGATCTTGCCGCTCCGACAGCCGGGCACCGCGACAGACGATGATCTTACGGCCTTGTGCGCCCGGCAGCTCGAATTCCTCGTGCCACTCGGCGCTGGCCTGCGTGACCTGCGGCATGACGACGTGGAGGAACTGGTCCAGCGTGGCGTGCTCGCCGGCGGATTCGACCAGCGACCGGCCCGCCAGCGCGGCCAGGTCCACGCCGAGGATGCGTGCCGCCGCCTCGTTGGTCGTGTGCAGGGTGCCGTCGGCGTCGAGCGTGATTACGCCGGTGGAGATGCGCTCGAGCACGGCCTCGAGATAGGCCCGCTGACTCTCGACCTGGCCGCGGCTTTGGCGAGCCTGATCACGTTCGTGGCCCAGGCGCCGCGTCATGTCGTTGAACGAGCTCACCAGAAAGCCGAGCTCGTCGCGGCCCGACGGCGGCAGCCGAGTGGTGTAGTCGCCCGCGGCCACCGCCCGCGTGCCCTGCGCGAGGTTATGGATCGGCAGCATCAGCCGGCGCGCCGCGAGGAACGCGGCCCAGATCGCGGTCAGCACCGAGAGCCCCAGCGCCAGCGTGAGCGTGGCGATGAAACTCACCTTCAGCGGCTCGCGCAGATAGGCCAGCTCGCGGTATTCCCCCACCGCCTGCTGCACCTCGCTGGCGAGCGCGTCGAGCTCGCGCGGAATGGGATACAGCGCCTGCAGCACCCGCGGCCCCACGGTGCTGTCGGGCGCGGCTACCGGCACCAGGGCGCGCACGTGCAGGCCCGCCCCGCGCACCGGCTCGAGGCCGACGTGGCTCTCGCCCTGCTGCACGGGCATGAGCATGCCCTCGGAGGGACGCAGCGGCGACAGCTCGGCGCGGCCGCTGCTGATCGCGATGAGCTGGCCCTCGGGCGACAGCAGCATCAGCTCCGACGCGGTCGAGCCGGCATCGAGCTCGGACAGCACCTCGGTGGCCTGGGCCTCGCTCACCCCGACCAGGCGATCCGCCATGCGCTCGGTGGTGCGCCGCAGCGTGCGCGTATGCAGGTCCAGCGAATCCTGCGACAACGTCAGGGCGTCCTCGAGCGCCTGGTCGATCTGGATGTTGACCCAGGCGTCGAGACCCGAATCGATAAAGCGCAGCGAGAACGCGAACACGATCGTCACCGGTACCAGCGCCAGCACGACGAACATGACGACCAAGCGGGCAGTCAGGCGCGCGCCGGCCGCCTGCTCGCGGAACTCGCGCACCAGATTGCCCACGTTGACGCCGATCAGTACGGCGATGAAGGCCAGGCCCAGGCAATTGAGCAACAGCAGCGGGACGTAGAGGTGACCCAGGCGCTCGTAGCTGACCGAGAAGTCGCTGAGCACGTACAGCGACAGCAGCAGCAGCACGAACAGCGCCAGCATGGGCCACACGCCCGTGGCGAGGCGCTGGACTATTCGAACGACCACCCGCGCCATTGGCTCTCGAGATTCCACGCAGAGGAGAACAACGCCGTCGGCCGCAGGGCCCACGGCAGCGCGCCATGCTCGAGGCGCACCTGCGCGCGCCCGCGATGGCCCGGCTGGCCGGCGATCACCACGCGATCGATGAGGGGAAACCGGTAGAGCCGCCCGATGTGCGTCAGAGCGCCCTTGAGGTCGACGAAGCTACGGCGCTCGCCGGTGTTGCGATTGGTCACGAGGTATTGCAGCGACAGCTCGTGGTACTCGATGTAATAGCGCTGACTGATCGTGGCGACGTCGGCGGCGAGCCACCAGTCGCGCTCGCGGTAGATCTCCACCTGCCAGCTCAGGACCAAGCCGACCCCACCGTGCAAGGCATTGCGCACCGGGCGCGTGAGCCGCAGCCGCGCCGCGGCGTCGAGCAGATAGACGCCGTCGACCTCCTGCACCTCGACCGAGCGCAGCTCGAACGCGCGCGCCTCGGCGGCGAGCGCGCTCGTGAACGCCAGGGTCAGCGTCACCAGGGCGGCCAGGCCGGCAGGACGCAGCACGGTCATCGCACCAACCGCTCAGCGCGCGGCATGGGACGCGCGCGCGTCCACGCGCGGGCACGCCGGCTCATGCTGGCTGGTAGAGGCACGCATAGTAGAACCCGTCCATCCCATCCTCACCGGGCAAAACCTGACGCCCGCGCCCGGCGACCCGGCCCCAAGACGCCGCGGGCGCTTGGGCGCGCGCGTCCGGATGGCGCTGCAGGAACGCCTCGATCTGGGCCTCGTTCTCGCGCCGCAAAATCGAGCAGGTCGTGTATAGCAGCATACCGCCCGGCGCCAGTAGCGGCCAGACGCCGTCGAGCAGGCGCTGCTGCTGGGCGGCGAAGGTGTCGAGGTCCTCCGGCCGCCGCAGCAGCTTGATGTCCGGATGCCGCCGGACCACCCCGGTGCCGCTGCAGGGGACGTCCAGCAGGATGCGCTCGAACGCCCGCCCGTCCCACCAGCCGGCTGGCGCCGCCGCGTCCGCGACCACGATCTCGGCGTCGACGCCCAGGCGCGCGAGCCCGTCTTGCAGGCGCTCGGCGCGCGCGGGGTCGGATTCGACCGCGACAATGGCCGCCGGCGGCGGCGCGAGCTCGGCCAGGTGGCCGGTCTTGCCGCCGGGCGCGGCGCAGGCGTCGAGCACACGGCAACCCGCCACCGGCGCCAGCAGCGGCACGGCGAGCTGGGCGGCGGCGTCCTGCACCGTGACCTCGCCGTCGGCGAAGCCCGGCAGGTGTTCGACCGCGACCGGCTCCTCGAGCGTCAGGCCATCAGGCGCCCACGCGGTCTCGCGCGCCGGAATGCCGGCGGCCGCCAGGCGCTCGCGATAGGCCGCCCGATCGGCCCGCCTTGAGTTGACGCGCAGCGTCATCGGCGGGCGCGCGCTGCCGCTGGCGGCGATCGCCGGCCAGTTCTCGGGCCAATCCGCGCGCAGGATGGCGGCGAGCCACTCGGGCCAGGCATGCGCCCGGGCCGGATCGGCCGGCGGCGCGAGCGCATCCGGCTCGCGCAACAGCGCGCGCAGCACGCCATTGACCAGCCCCCGCGCCCAGTCCTTGCCGCGCCCGAGCGAGCCGGTCGCGGCGACCGCTGCATCGACCGCGGCATGGGCGGGCGTGCGCATCTCGGCAAGCTCGTACAGCGCCACCAGCAGCAATGCGCGCACATCGGCATCGCGCGCCTTGAAGGGCTTGCGCAGGCGCCCGCGGAGCACCGGCTCCAGGCGGTACCAATGGCGCACCGTGCCGTAGGCCAGCTCCTGCAGCAGCGCGCGCTCACCCTCGGCCACGCGGGGGCGCTCACCACTCAGGGCGTCTTCGAGCGTGCGTCCGCCCGCGACCGCGGCGACCGTGCGCGCCGCCGCCGCCCGCACGGGCGTCATTCGTCCCCCAGGCGAATGCCGACGAGATCGCGCGCGTTGGCGAAGTCGGCCGCCGCCATGGGCTTACCCCCGGCCGGCTGCACCCGGTGCAGGCGCAACAGGCCGGCGCCGGTCGCCACGTCGATGCCGCCGCGGCCGGCCGCGAGCACCGTGCCGGGCAGCGCAGGATCGACCCCACCGGAGGCGACCTCCGCCGCCCAGATGCGCAGGGGATCGCCGCCGAAGGGCGTCCATGCGCCCGGCGCCGGCTGCAGCGCGCGCACCTGGCGCGCCAGCTCGGCGGCGGAGCGGCCCCAATCGAGGCGCCCGTCGGCGCGGGTGAGCTTGGCGGCGTAGGTCGCCGCCGCGTGGTCCTGCGGCTCGGCCGCGGCCCGGTACGCCGGCAGATCGGCGACGACCTCGATCAGTGCCTCGGCGCCCAGCGCCGCCAAGCGGTCGTGCAGGGTGGCCGCCGTATCATCGGGCTCGATCGGACAGGCTCGCCGGAGGAGCACCGGCCCGGTGTCGAGCCCGGCCTCCATCTGCATGATGGACACGCCCGAGCGCTGATCGCCGGCCAGCAGCGCCCGCGCGATCGGCGCGGCGCCGCGCCAGCGCGGCAGCAGCGAGGCATGGACGTTCACGGCACCGTGGCGGGCATAGGCGAGCACGTCCGCAGCGAGCTGCTGGCCGAAGGCCACGACCACGAGCACATCGGGCCGCTCGTCGCCGCTGGCGGCCGCCAGCGCATCCGCCGTCAGGCGCTCGGGCTGGTATACGGCAATGCCGGCCGCCTGCGCGGCCTCCTTGACCGGCGACGCGCGCAAGCGCCGGCCGCGTCCGGCCGGGCGATCGGGTTGGGTGAACGCGGCGCAGATCGTATGGCCCGCCGCGCGCAGGGCCTCGAGCGCGGGCACCGCGAAGCCCGGCGTGCCGGCGAACACGATCCGCAACGGGGCGGCGCTCATCGCGGGCCCTCCTGAGCCGGATCCACGGTCGTTGCGCCGGCGGAGTCGGTGGGGATCTCAGCCGGCAGCGCGGCGGCCGTCGCCGCCTTCGCGCCGACGCTGCTTGGCCAGGCGCTTGTCGATCCGCTGGCGCTTGAGCATGGACAGGTGGTCGATGAACAGGCGGCCATCGAGATGATCGATCTCGTGCTGGAGCACGACGGCCAGAACGCCATCGACCGCCAGTTCACAGGGCTCGCCGTGGTAATCGAGCGCGCGCACCGTGACGTGGTCGGCGCGGCGAACCTTCTCGTAGACGTCGGGGATCGACAGGCAGCCCTCCTCGGATTCCTGCGTCCCCTCGCGCTCGAGGATCTCGGGGTTCACGAACACCTGCGGCTCGTTCTTGTGCTCGGACACGTCGATCACGCAGACGCGCAGGTCCACCCCTGCCTGGGTGGCCGCGAGCCCGATCCCCGAAGCGGCATACATGGTCTCGATCATGTCGTCGGCGAGCGCGCGCACACGCTCGTCCACTCGGTCGACCGGCTGGGCGACGTGGCGTAGGCGTTCGTCCGGATACTGCAGAATGTCGAGTGTGCTCATGGGTTACGCGCCGGATTTCCGGTAGATTGTCAGCCGTTGCCGGACGACGCCGGCGCGGGCGCGTGCCGCCCTGGACCGGCAGGCTGTTAGGATAACTCACACCGCGCCGCAGGGCACGGTCGCCGGCGAAACCGCGGTACCGCAGAAGCAACAATACGCGCCCGCCAGCGGCGCAAGGGAGACATCGGTGAGCCAGACCCCGCAGATGCGCCCGCCCCGGCGGCGCCCACGCGCCGCCGGCGGACACTCCGCTGCCACTGCCGCCTTGCTCTCGCTGCTATTGGCGCTCGCCGGCTGCGCCGGCTCCACGCCCGAGCCGCCGCCGGAACCGTCCGCCGCTTCTCAGCCGCCGCAAGCGGATGCGGAACCACCCGGACGCGAGGCGGTCAAGCCGTCGGCGCCCGTGCGCTACACCGTTCAGCGCGGGGATACTCTCTGGGACATCGCGGCGCGTTTCCTGCGCGATCCCTGGGTGTGGCCCGAGGTCTGGCAGGTCAACCCGCAGATCGACAACCCCCATCTGATCTACCCCGGCGATGTCATCACCCTGACCTGGGCCGGTGACGAGCCGCGGCTGCAGGTGCAGCCGGCGAGCGAGCGCGAGACCCGCCGGCTGGAGCCGCGCATCCGGCGCGAGCCGCTGGACGGCGCGATCGACTCGATCCCGGCCGACGCCATCCGGCAATTCCTCAACCGGCCACGCCTGGCCACGGCGGAGGAGATCGATAGCGCCCCCTACATCGTGGGCAACTACGAGGGCCGCCTGATCAGCGCCACCGGCAACCGGGTGTTCGCCAAGGGCTTCGAGGGCGGTCAGGCGCAGGCCGCGCAATACGATGTCGTGCGGGCGGGCGAGGCCCTGCGCGACCCCGAGACCGACGACGTCCTGGCGTACGAGCTGATCCACGCCGGCAAAGCCCACGTGGTGAATGCCGGCCCGCCGGCCCGCCTGGAACTGGCCGAGATCCGCCGCGAGGTCCTCAACGGCGACCGCCTCATGCCGCCCGGGCGCGGACTGACACAGGGGCGCTACATCCCGCAGGTGCCCGCGGAGGACGTCAGCGGACAGATCATCCATCTGGTCGATGCCATTTCCCAGGTGGGCACCAATCAGGTCGTCGTGGTCAATCTCGGCCAGACGCAAGGCCTCGAGATCGGGCACGTGCTCGCGGTCGAGCAAAGCGGCGGCACGGTCGACGATCCGCACGTGGACCGCGGTGAGGGATCGCGCGTGCAGCTTCCCCCTCAGCGCGTGGGCACGATGATGCTATTCAAGGTCTTCGACGAGGTCGGCTACGGCATCGTGCTCGAGGCCGAGCAGCCGATCCAGCGGCACGACGACGTCGTGCGCCCCTGAGACCGCCCATGGGCACGACCGCCCCCGACCCCGAGCCGTGGCTCCGCCTGATCCACGCGCCGGGCGTTGGGCCGGCGCAGGCACGCGAGCTGCTGGCACGCTTCCCCGATGCCGCCAACGCCTGCGCCGCATCGAAGGCGGCGCTGGCGGCCGCCGGGCTGTCGCCCGAGGCCGCCGACACGCTGCGCGCAGAGCACCCGCCCGCGGGGGTGGAGCGGGATCGGGAGTGGGCCGCGGCCGCGGCCGACCGCCATCTGCTCAGCCTGGCCGACCCGCGCTACCCGGCGCGCCTCGCGGCCATTGCCGACCCGCCGCCGGTGCTCTACGTGCAGGGCGATCCCGAGGTGCTGGCCTACCCGGCGCTGGCGATCGTGGGCACGCGCCACCCCAGCCCCGCGGGCGAGGAGATCGCCCATGATCTGGCGCAGCATCTGGCAGCAAGCGGCCTGGTCATCGTCAGCGGACTGGCGCTGGGGATCGACGGTGCCGCGCACGCCGGCGCGCTCGCCGGCGGCGGACTCACGGTCGCCGCCGCCGGCACGGGCCTGGACCGCATCTATCCCGCGCGCCACGAGTCCCTGGCGCGGCGTATCGCGGCCGAGGGCGCGCTGGTGTCCGAGCTGCCCGTGGGCACGCGCCCCTCGCGCTCGGCGTTCCCGCGGCGCAACCGTATCCTGGCCGGACTCTGTGTCGGCACACTGGTGGTCGAAGCCGCCGTCCGCAGCGGCTCCCTGATCACGGCCCGCCTGGCGACCGAGCAGGACCGCGAGGTCTTCGCCATCCCCGGCTCGATCCACAACCCGGTCGCCCGCGGCTGCCACCGGCTGATCCGCCAGGGCGCCAAGCTGGTCGAGACCGCGGACGACGTGCTCGAGGAGCTGGGGCCGCTGCTGGGCGCGTTGCCCCGCGCGACCGGGCCGGCACCGGAGGCCGAGCCGGCGCGCGCGGCGCCCCCGGACGACCCCGAGTACGCGCGGCTGTTCGCCTGCCTCGACTGGGAGCCGCGCGGCATCGATGAGCTCGCCGCCCGCAGTGGACTGGCCGCCGGCGAGGTCGCCTCGATGCTGCTACGCCTCGAGCTCGAAGGGCGGATCCGCACGGCCCCGGGCGGGCTGTACCAGCGCAGCTAACCGGTGAGAACGACCGATCGCGGCCGTTTATCCGTCCGGCGCCGGCCGCCCGATCCGTTCACGCTCAACGACTTACACCCGGATAACCGGCCGGCCCATCGCCGTGCCGCGGTGGCGGGCACCGGCCGGAGTGTTCCCGGATTCGGACCGCGCGAGCGATCCTGCGCCGGCTGGGGCGGCCTCTCGCCGGGCCGTGCAAAGGG
Organism: uncultured Ectothiorhodospiraceae bacterium; assembly: GCA_964625925.1. Lineage (GTDB taxonomy): Bacteria > Pseudomonadota > Gammaproteobacteria > XJ16 > Halofilaceae > Halofilum. Next base: position 20,354 of record CAZVBX010000057.1, read on the forward strand.
TCTCGGCGCACCCCCGGGATTGGAAATCGCCAGCGTCGCCTCTAGACTTGGCGGCGGCTTTCACCCGGGGCGCGCCCTCGCCGCGCCACACCACCCGTTCCCGCTGTCGCACGTAATCCATGGCCAAGAATCTCGTCATCGTCGAATCGCCCGCCAAGGGCAAGACCAT
>CAZVBX010000058.1:0-19989 GCA_964625925.1 uncultured Ectothiorhodospiraceae bacterium
ATTCGCGGCGGGACATCCCTGTCCCGCGAGCAGGCTGTTTTTCAACAGCCTGCTAGAGTCCCCGACTACCGCGCGTGGTGACAGCGACAACGACAACGGCGGCAGCCAGAGCCTGCAACAGGACGCAGTGGATTCCGGCCAGGTGGCCTACCTGACCCGGCGCCGACGTGACCCTCTCGATCGATGGCGGCAGCTTCGCGGCCGGGACGGGCAGCACCACGCCCGCGAACCCGGTCCCGAGCGGCATTGACGACAACGGCTATTTCGGCGCAGGCGACCCCGACGCCTCGATCCCGTTCTGGTGGAAAGGCTGGACCGCGCACATCGCTGGCGGCGGGCAGCCTGAGGTTCGTCCAGCAAGGGCGCCATCCCCGAGTGGCGCCCTTCTCTTTTGTGTTGGGCGCAGCGCCATGACGGGTGCTGTAACGGTGGCCGTGATGGCCGCTCCCGAGGGCGGTGGCGGTGCGGCGAGCCGCTTGTAGCCGCGCCGGCCATCATGTCGTGGTATCAAGATCACCCAGGATGCGCGCCGGGCCGCGCGGAACGATGCGGGTCGGGTTGAGCGCTTCGATCGAGTAATAGCCCGTCTTGATGTGGCGGAAGTCGACCGTCGGGCCGATGTCGGGATGCTCGTACAGCCGCCGCGTATAGGCTGAAAGGGCCGGGTACTCGTCGAGACGGTGCAGATTGGCCTTGAATGCGCCATGGTAAGCGACGTCGAAGCGGATCAGCGTCACGAACAGGCGGATGTCGGCCTCGGTCAACCGCTCGCCGAACAGGTATGGCCCGTCGTCGGCAAGCCGCTGCTCGAGCGCGTCCAGAGCGGCGAACAGCTCGCCCAGCGCATTCTCGTAGGCAACCTGCGTCGTGGCGAATCCGACCCGGTAGACGCCGTTGTTCACGCGCGGGTAGAGCCAATCGTTGAATTCGTCGATGGCCTCGCGCAGGTCGGCCGGGTACAACTGCACGGCGGCATGCTCCGGCGGCAGCAGGCGATCGAATACGTTACCGAACATGCGCAGCAGATCGGCTGATTCGTTGTTCACGGCCGTGTCGGTCACGGTATCCCACAGTAGCGGCACGGTGGCTCGTCCCGTGTAGTGCGGGTCGGCACGGGTATAGAGCTCGTGCACGTGGCCGGCCCCGTGTACCGGATCGGCGCCGCTGGCGCCAGGGAAGACGTCGAAGGCCCACCCCTGGTCGCCCAGGACCGGGGCCACGATGGTCAGCGGCACGATCTCCTCCAGGCCCTTGAGGCGCCGGGCTGCAAGCACGCGCGAGGCCCAGGGGCAGATGAGCGCGGCGTATAACCGATAGCGCCCCGCCTCGACGGGGAAGCGCTCGCTTCCCAGCCATTCGCGAAAGCCCGCCTGCTCGCGCACGAAGCCGCCCGTTTCGTCAGTCCCTTGTACCGGGTGGAAACGGCCCTGCCAGACTCCATCAACCAGCATGATCTTCTCTCGGTGAGGATATAAGGTCGGTGCCCGCCGAGCGGGCACCGGTGGGGCTCAGATGCGGCCGCTCAGCGCGGAGTCGAGCGAAAACCGATCAGCGCCGCGCAGCACGATGGCCACGGCGATGAGGGTCCACAGCAGCGGGTACTCGACGCCGCTAGCCGTCCAGAAGAAGCCGTTGGCCACGTGGAAGGTGGTGGCGACGGCGAGGAAACCGGCGACGACCAGGGCCACCGGCCGCGTCAGCACGCCAAGCGCCAGCGCGAGACCGCCGAAGAACTCGATGACGCCTGCGGCGAGCGCGAATAGCAGGCCCGGCTCGAGTCCGAGCGTGCCACCGAAATACTGCGCCGTGCCCCCGAGGCCGTGGCCACCGAACCAGCCGAATAGCTTTTGGGCGCCGTGCGGCACCAGCATCAGGCCCGTGGCGATGCGGATGAGCGGGTAGCCGAGCGGCGCCAGCCGCTCGAGCAGGACGGGGCCCGGCGTGGTCGTGTCGTTGCTCGGGGTATGGGTGCTGGCCATGTCGTGATCTCCTTTCTGATGGACGCGTTGCGCCGCGTTTGCGAGATCGATGGTGGGCCTGTTTCAGGATCCCCCGTAAGCCCGTAGAATGCGAACGCATGGTTGACGAACCGGAAACCAGGCGGGCGCTCGGGGGATCGCTGGAGGACCTGCGCGCCTTCTGCGGCGTGGTTGAGCTCGGCAGCATATCGGCCGCCGCGCACGAGATCGGCGAAACCAAGGGCGGGATCAGCCGCCGCGTCTCACGCCTGGAGCGCAGGCTGGGCACCGCGCTGCTCGCGCGCACGCCGCGCGCCGTCACGCCGACGGAGGAAGGCGTTGCCTTCCACGCCCGGGCGCGCGAGGCCTTGTCGCTGCTCGCGGACGCGGCGGAGGACGCCACCGGTGCCCGCACCGTGCCGCAGGGGCATTTGCGCGTGACCGCGCCGATCGACCTGGGGATCGATCTGCTCGCGCCCATGATTACGCGCTTCCGCGCGCAGTTTCCGCAGATCACGGTCGAGCTGCTCTTGGCTAGCCAAGCGCTCGATCTCGCCACGCACCGCATCGACGTCGCCCTGCGTGCCAGCGGCACGGGCTTGCCCGACATGGAATACCGTGCCGCCCCGCTTGCCGATTTCGCGATCTGCCTTTACGCCACGCCGGATTACCTGGGCCGCGAGGGCACACCTGCGCGGCCGGCCGATCTGGCCGATCGCGATCTCGTCGTGCCGCGTGATCTGGTGAGTGGCAGCATCCTCACGCTCACCAGCCGCCGCGGCCGTAGTGATCCGGTGCCGATCCGCCCGGCGATCGAGACGCGCGAGCTGGCCAGTGTCTCGCGTTTCGTCCAGGCCGGCGCTGGCATCGGGCCGATGCCGGAGATCGTGGCCGCGTCCACGGTCAGCGAAGGCCAGCTCGTGCGCGTGTTACCGGAATACCACCTCGTGCGCGCACGCCTGCACGCCATCACGCTCGGCGGCCGCGAAGCGCCGGCGCGTGTGCGCCTCTTCCGGGACTTCATTCGAGCGGAACTGTCCGGTCTCGGTGCCGCGGGGCTGGCGGCGCAGTGAAGCGGCCAGCGCCGCTGGCGTTCTGTCGGCCATTGCCCGCGTCCATGACGCCACCAAGCTGCGCGGCCGGCGGCACGAATCGGTGGACTGGCGCTCAGCCCAACTGACGCGCTCGGGGCGGCGCGGGCACCGCGGCAGCCCGCTGCAGCCTTCGCAGGATCACGTCGATGCGTCGCGCCGGCAGTGATAGATGGCCTTCGCCCCGCACGAGACGGGTCTGGGCAGTCCGCAGTCCGGCGGCGATCACGCGCGCATGCTGTGGCGGCACGACCGCATCGCTCGTGCCGTGCCACAGGTGCACGGGCGGCCCGACCTCCTCGAGCGCGAACGGCCAGGGCTCGGCGTAGCGGCGCAGCTCCTCGGTCGCGGGGCGCGCCCCCTGGCGGACGCTGCCGCGCATGGTGGTGAGCAGAAGGTCGCGGACGCCGGGCCGCTCGAGCACCGCGCGATCGGCGGCGGAACCGGCACCGAGCGTCAGGCGCAGCATCGTCCCCGGTGCGTGGCGCACCACCCGGCTGAGGGCGTGGAACAGGGCGGCCTGCCCGTACGGATGCTCGCGCGCCATGCGAAAGCTCAGGCGCGCCAGCCCCGACATCCCCTGTGTCGCCCGGGCGTCCCTGATCGGGCCCAGCGCCCCCATCAGCGCGATCGCCTCGACGCGCTCGCCCAGCGCGGCACCGCAGGCGAGCGCATACGGGCCCCCGCCCGACATCCCGAGCACGCGGCAGCGCTCGACCTCCAGCGCGTCGAGCAGATGCGCGACGTCGTGCGGCCAGTCATCGATGGTCCGACCCCAGTGCGGCGTGGATGCGCCAAAGCCGGGGCGGTCCGGCGCGATCAGACGCACGCCCCGGCGTGTCGCCGCGTCGTCGGCGAGCCGCCCTTCCAGGCGGCAGGCCGGAAAGCCGTGACAGTACACCACCGGCATCCCGGTCGGATCACCATATTCCGCCCAAGCCATTGTCCGGCCGTCGGGCAGACGGGTGCGACAGGGGGCGCGGCGGTCGGGAGTGAGCGTCGTGTCACGCGACCTCATACGCAATCCCGTCGGGGCTCGCGCCGTCGCGCCCTCTGGACCGGGGGTCCGGCATACCGCATCGGCGCGCTTCGCCCGGCCCAGCTTACGTCCCGGGCAAGGGCCATGTGACAGGGGAGATCGGGCATCGGGATCGGAATCTCCGAGGACTTTGCCGCTGGCGCCTCGGCGCTCGAACCGCCTGCGGCGCATGCACCCCGAGAACCGTAGGACGTGCCGAGCGCCGCCGCTAGCGAATTATGGCGCAACGCCGCATTGCGCCGCACAGGCCCGCCCCGAAGGGTCGGGGCCCGCAATCTGGGCCGCGCTGCGTTGCTCGTCACTCGTATCGTGCCGCTACACTCGCTCGGCGCGCCTTGCGGGGCCAGGATGGGGGCCACAACGCGACGACCGCGGGAAGGGATAAACTAGTTGCGGGGTAGGAAACGGCCGAGCCTGCGTCGCACGGCTGGCCGCTTCAGACAGCGCGCCAAGTGCGCGCCCACGCCGGCGTACGCCGCAATCACGAGCCATTCGACGCTCAGGAATAGCGCACCCATGAGCGCGAGCTGCGGCACCGTCGCATGCGCGGGATCGACCAGTCGCGGCACGAGCACGGTAAAGACCACGACGACTTTCGGGTTGCCGGCCGCCAGCACGAACTCGTTGCGTGCCATCCGCAGCAGGCCGCAATCGGGCGCCACGGAGCCCAGGCCGCGCGCGCGCCGCTGCCGCCAACACCGCACCAGGAGGAATAGCAGATAGCCGATGCCGGCGATTTGGATGGCCTCGAACAACACGGGGGCGGCGTGCAGTGCCGCCGCGAGGCCGGCCGAGACCAGCGCCATCATGGCGATGAACGCCGCCAGCCGGCCGCTGCCGGCCAGGCAAGCGGGGCCGAATCCATGGCGCGAGCCGTGGCTCAGCGAGAGCACATTGCTCGGTCCGGGCGTCGCGCTCACGGCGATGCAGGCCGGCAGGTACAGGTACAGCAGAGACAGGCCCATGGGTCGTATGCCCGTCCAGCGGCCGCGAAAGGCAGGATTGTTCGCACACGGCCGCGACGCGCGCAATCGCGGTTCGATGACAGCAGGTCGGTACGGCCGTGCTGTGCTTCATCCCGGTTTCGCTGCGCGTAGGCGCTGCGTCCGGTCCCTGGCCCCGGTTGGAGCCGCGGCGGGCGCGAGCGACCGCGCGCCCGCTGCGATACCTCACCTGGCCGATCCGCGCCGAGCTGCACTCGGCCCGGGTGCGCGCGTCGCCTCGGACAGATGCTCGCGCGTCAGGCCCAGATCGCACAGCAAATGATCGTCGAGGGCCAGTAGCTGCCGCAGCGCTCGGCGCCGCCGACGCGCCTCGATCCAGCGGTCCACGGCCGCCATCAGGCCCAGCGGCGGCATCGCTGGCATGCAGAGATCGGGCATGGCCGTGCGCGCGGCCGCGGACCGGCGACGCTGCGGCTGTTCGCGGTGGGTCGGCTTCATCGCGTCTCTCCTTGAATGGGCCGGCGATCGCGGGCGATCGGAACGGCGTTGATCGTCGAGAGAAGCCTGGCGCGGCGTAGTGGTTCAATCAAACGAAAAGAGATAAACTCCGAGTTCAATTCAGTTGAATCGGCGGGTTGTCATGAACGGTGCGGTCGAGACCCACGGCGCGGGTGCCGTGCCGCTGCTCGAGCACGACGTCTTACGGACCTTCGTCGCCATCGCCGAGAGCGGCAGCTTCACCCGGGCCGCACGCCAGGTGTTCCGCACGCCGTCCGCAGTGAGCATGCAGATCAAGCGACTCGAGGAGACGCTTGGCCAGGCCGTGTTCGTGCGCGAGCCGCGACACGTTCGCCTGACCCCGGAGGGCGAGGCCTTGCTCGGTTACGCGCGCCGGCTGCTGGAACTCAACGAGGAGGCCGTCTCACGCTTCCTGTCCCCAGCGGTCGACGGGACGGTGCGTTTCGGCACGCCCGACGACGTCGGCACCCGTGTGCTGCCGGGCGTGCTGTCGCAATTCGCGCGCACCCATCCGGCCGTGCAGGTCGACGTGCGCGTCGATCGCAGCGCCGAGCTCATCCGACGCCTGGATGACGGGAAGCTCGACCTGGTGCTCGTCACCCGGGGCAACGAGGGCCAGGACGAGCGCGGCGGCGAGGTGATCTACAGCGAGCGCCTGGTCTGGGCGGGGCGCGACGGGGGCGTGGCGGCGCAGCGCTCCCCGCTGCCGCTGGTGCTGGCCGATCAGGGCTGCGCCTGGCGCGGCATGGCCCTGGCCGCGCTCGACCGCAGCGGCCGTGACTACCGCATCGCCTACACCAGCGAGCATTGCGGTGCACAGGAGGCAGCCATGCTGGCCGATCTGGCCGTGGGCCCGTTTCCGCGTGGACTGATCCGCGATCCGCTGCGCGCCCTGGACGAGGAAGCTGGTCTGCCGCCGCTCGGCAGCTACCAGATCTCCCTGCTGCGGGCCCCCGGCCGCGGCAGCGCCGCCGACGCGCTGGCGGCGCACGTGGTCGATCGCTTCCGGGCGTTCAGCACCTGACGCCCGCGAGCCGCGGCTCGCCTCGCTCCCCGTGTGACGGGACGCGTGCCCGCGGCATGCGGCCCGATTGGCGGCGGCGAAAGCCCGCGACTATGCTGCGATTGTCGAGAGCTATGACCGCCGCACGGCGGTAAGCCACGGTCGCACATGCCGCAACACCCCGCTTCGCCGGTCGGCCGGATCGCGACCGCCGGCCTGTTGCTGGCTTATTTCTTCGTCGCCGGATGGGCGGCTGAACGCCTCGGCGGGGCCGGCGCGCCGGCGCCGCTGATCTGGCCTGCATCCGGCATCGGCCTGGCGCTCGTGCTCGCATGCGGCATCCGGATCTGGCCGCTGATAGTGGCCGTCGCGGTCCCTGCTGCGCTGGTGACCGTGTACGACGACGGCCTGACGTTCGCGCATGTCGGCGCCGCGCTGCTCAGCGGCATCGCCGCCGCGGGCGAGGCCGTTGTGGCCGCCTGGCTGATCTGGCGCATGACCGGCGAGACCTACCTCGAACGGGCGAGTCCTTTTCTGCTGGCGATGTTGATCGCCGCCCCCTTGGCCTGCTTCGTGGCCGCCATTCCGATCGTGCTGGGGCAACTGGTGGGCGGCCTGGTGACGACATTCTCCTGGGTCGGCTTGGGCGCGACCTGGCACTCGGTGGCGCTATCGAACTGGATGGGCATGCTGACGCTGACGCCACCGCTCGCCCTTTGGCTCGGGCGGATGCGGTTCGATCTCGGCCTGCGCGAGGCCGGCGAATTGCTGGCGCTCGGCAGCGTTTCGGCCTTGGTCCTGGCGTCGGCGCCGGAGCAAGCGCGCTATCTGCTGGTCGCGGCTCACCTGGTCATTGCGATGCGAGTGCCGGTGAAATGGACGGCGGCGGCCGTGGCGCTTTCGTCGGTGGTCTATCTGTCCTTGAGCGCATTGACGTTGCGGACGCAACCGCCGCAGGAGATCCATCTGTTTTTCCTGCGCGAGGTGGTGTTCGCATTCACCCTCAACGTGGCGACCTATGTGACCGCTCTGCTGCGCAGCGAGGCCGAGGAGCGGCGCGCGCGCGCCGAGGACCTGGCGGCCGAGCTGACCGATGCCGAGCGCCGCGAGCGCCAGCGCATCGCGCAGGTGCTGCACGACAATCTCCAACAGCTATTGGTGGCGGCGAGCATGGCCGTGGCGCGCCTGCGGCGGGGCGATGCCAGCGCCGGCGACCGGGCCGAGGAGTTGATTCGCGAGTCGATCGGCAATGCCCGCACGCTGTCGGTGGAATTGCATCCACCGGTGCTCGATACCCTGGGGCTGACGGCGGCCGTGCGCTGGATCTGCGAGGAGGCCCACGAGCGCCACGGCCTCACGGTGCAGTTCGAGTCCGACGATTCTCCCGACGAGGAGTCTCCCGAGGTCGCCTCCTTCCTCGTACAAGCCACCCGGGAATTGCTGCTGAACGCGGTCAAGCATTCCGGCGGCGATACGGCATGGCTGCGTCTGCGGCGCACCGCGCGCTGGTTGGAGCTGGAGGTCGAGGATTACGGGAGCGGCTGCACCAGTGAAGATCTGGCGCAAGCCGGGGTGGGGCACTTCGGGCTGACGAGCATCCGCCGACGCGTCGAGCTGCTCGGTGGCCGTTTCGACATCTCGACCCGGACCGGTTGCCGCATCCGGCTGCTCCTGCCACGCCCGGGCGCCGAACGGCGCAAGACCCGCCGGCGCCGTGCCCCGGCGCGTTAGGCGCTGCAAATGCCGGACCGTCTACGAGCAGTTCGCGCGGCAGCGAGGGACTGTCCGGCGAAGCGCTTTCACCTTTTTCCGGCCCGGGCCGGTCATGCGTCGAGGTGAGGGATCGGCCTTTCCGATGCCGGTTAGCCGCGGCGGCGCTGCTTCAGGGCGCCGGATCTGGATCCGGCGGGCGGCGCACTGCAAGCCGCGCCACCTCGGCGACCCCGGCGCTGGTGACTCGGGCCATGTCATCGAGCGCGGGCAGGCGGAACCAGCGGGCCTCGCGCACATCGCTGGCGGCCTGCGGCACGCCCGCGAGGTAGCGGCAGCGCACCGCGATCAGCACATGGTGGTGCTGCAGGCGGCCTGCCGCATCGCGATCGAGCGCATCCGTCGCGGTAAGGGGATCGAGCGCCTCGGCGCGGATGCCGGTCTCTTCGCGCAACTCGCGTACCGCGGCCTGCGCGACCGACTCTCCCAGCTCGATCTTGCCGCCCGGGAAGCCCCAATGGCCGGCGTCGGGCGCGTTGCCGCGCCGGACCAGGAGCACCGCATCGGCACGGACGACGACCGCGAGGGCGGCTACGATGGGGCGGTCGGGTATCGGCATGGTTAGCGGAGTTCCGTGGTACCGACGCGCATCGCTCGCCTCTTCGCGCTCGGGTGTGGCGCCGCGGCCGCCGAGCGCGACGGGATCAGGCCGGGACCGGCTCGTCGTCGGCGGACCATGCTAGCGCCAGGGCATCGCGCAACGCGACAATGACCGCGTCGTCGGCGCGGTCGGCGCGGTAGACCAGCCCGAGCTCGATGTCCCAGCCGTCCGCGAGGATCTTGAGGCGCCGGTCACCCGCGCCCTCGCGGGCGTAGCGTTCCTCCAGCAGGCCCAGCCCCATTCCGGCGCGGACGAGGGCGCGCGCCGATTCCTCGCCATCGGCGTAGGTGACGACATTCGCCTCCGCCTGCCAGGCGCCCAGGATCGCGGGCATGAGCTTGCGAAACGGGCAGCCACTGACCCCCGGCCAGATCCACGGCAGGGCGGCGCGCTCGGCACGATCCTCGGGCAAGCGCTCGAGCGCGAAATCGCCTGGCGCCGCGATGCGTAGCCGCCGCATCGCGACGGGATCATGCGCCAGTGCCCGATCCTCGACCGCCCCGTAGACGAAGCCCGCATCCAGGCGGCCGGCGATCACGTCCTCGATGATCCGTTCGCTCATGCTGGATTCGAGCTGCACCACCAGCGGCGGATCGCCGCGGGCGCAAGCGGCCATCAGCGGACCCACCTGCAAGTGCTCGGGCGGCGCGTTGAGGCCCACCCGGACGTTGCGGCTGCGTTGGCCGTTGAGCTCGTCGGCCGCATCGGTCAGATCGCGCAGCGCGGCGAGCACGCGGCGTGCCGAGGGCAGCAGGTGTTCGCCGGATGCGGTCAATTCCATGCCCTGGCGGGTACGGGTGAACAGTCGGACGCGTAGGCGCTGCTCGAGCTGCTGCAAATGGGCGCTGACCGCCGATGGCGTCGAATGGCGGCGCTCGGCGGCCCGGGTGAGATTGCCCTGCTCGGCGACCAGCAGGAACGACCGCAGGTGATTCAGGTTCAGGTTCATCGTTCGTGCTCCGCGAATGCTGTTCGCACATATCCGCGATGGCCGAAACCGCTCGGCTCGACGAAGATCATACTCGAATGCACGACTCGTGAGGTTCGGGTGATGGTCGCGAAATCGAGACGCGGCATTCGCACAATGCGAATGCGGGATGGTACGGCGAGAGCTGGCACGGATGGCTGGTTGGCGAAGCTGCAGCGGATGCTGCGGCGCCGGCAGGCGCGAGCGCGTCTGCGCCGCGAGCTGCCGCAGCTCGGCGAACGGATGCTGCACGATATGAATGCGCGCCGACTGGATCTCGACGCGGAGGCCAGGAAACCGTTCTGGTCCGAGTAGGCCGGGCTCAGCCGAGTCCGACGGGCGGTGCGCTTGCGCTGGCGCGACGCCCGGGTTATGCTCGCGTAACCGTATATTTGGATATACGCATATGACGGAACCGGAACAGTTCTTCCGCGCTCTATCGGACTCGACGCGCCTGCGCTGCCTGCTGCTGCTATTCGCCGAACGGCGCCTGTGCGTGTGCGAGTTCGTCCACGCGCTCGACCTATCGCAGCCGCGTGTCTCGCGCCATCTCGGGCATCTGCGCGACCTCGGCATCGTGCAGGACGAGCGCCGGGGCCAATGGGTCCACTACCGATTGCATCCGGCGCTGCCGCAATGGGCGCACGATGTCCTTGAGGCGGCGTTCGAGGCCGAGGCGCTCGGCGACGTGCGCCGGCGTCTCGCCGCCATGCCGAGCCGACCCTCGGCCGTCTGTGACTGATCCCGGGAGAGATCCGATGCGTGTTCTTTTTCTTTGCACCGGCAACTCTTGCCGCTCCCAGATGGCCGAGGGATTTGCCCGTGCGATGGCGGTCGAGGGGACCGGTGTAGGCTCCGCGGGGATCGACCCGCACGGCCAGAATCCGCGCGCGATCGCCGCGATGGAACAAGTCGGGATCGATATCTCGGGCCAGCATTCGACCCGGCTCAACGATGCGATGCTCTGGAGCGCCGACTTGGTCGTCACCGTCTGCGGCGACGCCGACGAGCAGTGTCCGCTCCTGCCACCGGGCACGGACAAGATCCATTGGCCTTTGGCGGATCCCGCCAAGGCGCGCGGGACCGAGGACGAGATCGCCGTGGCGTTCCGCCGGGTGCGCGATGAGATCCGCGAGCGCGTTCGCGCGCTGCTGGCCGAGCACGATCTGCTGGCGAGCGGTGCCCCGGCCGCCGCCGAGCCGCCGAATCCGGCCCCGGAGGAGCAGCAATGAGCAGTGGCGCCGAATCCCTGGACGCCGCGCCCGACGTTCGTGAGGGCATGGGCCCGTTCGAGCGTTATCTGTCGATCTGGGTGGCGCTGGCGATCGTTGCCGGGATCGCGCTCGGTCAGGGGGCTCCGGTCGTGCCGGAGGTGCTTGCGCGCTTCGAAGTCGCCCAGGTATCGATCCCCGTCGCGATCCTCATCTGGGCGATGATCTTCCCGATGATGGTGCAGATCGATTTCGCCTCGATTCTCGGGGTCCGGCGCCAGCCGAAGGGCTTGATCATCACGACGACGGTGAACTGGCTGATCAAGCCGTTCACCATGTTCGCCGTCGCCTGGTTCTTCCTGCTGGTGCTGTTCGAGCCGCTGATCCCCGCGGAACTCGCGCGCCAGTACCTGGCCGGGGCGATCCTGCTCGGCGCCGCGCCGTGCACGGCGATGGTGTTCGTCTGGAGCTATCTGACCCGGGGCGATCCCGCCTACACGCTGGTGCAGGTCTCGGTGAACGACCTCATCATGCTGTTCGCGTTCGCGCCGATCGTGGTCTTCCTGCTGGGCGTGTCCGATATCGCCGTGCCCTGGGACACGGTCGCGCTGTCCGTCCTGCTCTACATCATCATCCCGCTCGCCGGCGGCTACGGCACGCGCCGGCTGCTGATCGCACGCAAGGGCAGCGAGTGGTTCGACCGCGTCTTCATGCCGCGGATCGGCGCGGTCACGCCGACCGGTCTGATCCTGACCCTGGTGCTGCTATTCGCCTTCCAGGGCGAGGTGATCCTGAACAACCCGCTGCACATCGCGCTGATCGCCGTGCCCCTGGTGGTGCAGACGCTGCTGATCTTCCTGCTTGCCTACGGCTGGGCGCGGGCCTGGCGTGTGCCGCACTCGGTGGCGGCGCCGGGCGCGATGATCGGCGCCAGTAATTTCTTCGAGCTGGCCGTCGCCGCTGCGATCGCCTTGTTCGGCCTGCAGTCGGGTGCCGCCCTCGCAACGGTCGTGGGCGTGCTCGTGGAGGTCCCGGTGATGCTGGCGCTGGTCCGTATCGCCAATCGCACGCGCCACCGGTTCCCGCGTGCGACGGCAGCACGGGTGGCGGGCGCGTGATGGCCGATGTCCCCGCGGTACGCCTCGACGCGGCCGCGCGCGAGTGGATCGAGCAGCAGGGCGGCAGCGTCACAGTGCGGCCGACGCCGCGTCATGGGTGTTGTGGTGGTGGCGCTTCCCTGCCGGTGGCGCATGTCGGCACGCCGGTGGACAGGGCGCGCTGGTCGCGGCGCACATTCGGCTCCGTGGAGGTGTACGTCGATCCGGCCCTGGTTCCGGCCGGCGCATCGCTCGACGTGCGGCTGGAGGGCTTCGGCCGATGGCGCCGGCTGTTCGTGGAGCAGGCCGAGCCTTCGCCGGCGCCGGGTCCTGGCGGCTTGCCGGCGCACGATCCATGAACCGCGATCCGCGCTACGCCGACTTGCCCCACGTCGAGTTCGGCTCGCTCGACCATCCCTCGATGGATCGCTTGCAGGTGGCGCCGTCGAGCCACCCGCCGCGGATCCTGTTGCTGTACGGCTCGCTGCGTGAGCGCTCCTATAGCCGCCTGCTGGCCGAGGAGGCGGCGCGCCTGCTCGCGGCATTCGGTGCCGAGACGCGCTTCTTCAATCCCTCCGGCCTGCCCTTGCCCGACGATGCACCGGCCGATCACCCCAAGGTGGTCGAGTTGCGGCGTCTGTCGGAATGGTCGGAAGGCCAGGTGTGGTCGAGCCCCGAGCGCCACGGCAACATGAGCGGGATCATGAAAGCGCAGATCGACTGGCTGCCGCTATCCTACGGCGGCGTGCGGCCGACCCAGGGGCGCACGCTGGCGCTGATGCAGGTCAACGCCGGCTCGCAGTCGTTCAACGCCGTCAACAACATGCGCATCCTGGGCCGCTGGATGCGCATGCTCACGATCCCCAACCAGTCGTCCGTCCCCCAGGCCTATCGCGAGTTCGATCAGGCCGGTCGCATGTGCCCGTCGTCGCTGTACAACCGCGTGGTGGACGTCATGGAGGAGTTGGTGAAGTTTACCCTGCTCACACGCGATGTCAGCGGCTATCTGGTCGATCGCTACAGCGAACGCCTGCCGGACGAGCGCCCTGCCGAAACGGCGGCCGCGCCCGCTGCCTCCGGTGGGGACGATCGCTAGTGGGCCGTCCCTCTGCGATCAGCGCAAGCGCGCTTGGCCCAGCGGCGAGAGCGCGAAGCGGTCGGAGCTGTCGGCGGAGGTGGCGCGCGGCCATTCGGCCGCGATCTCGTCGGCATTGAGGCCGCCTGCGCGCAAGGCGCTCAGCGTCATCTCCTCGGTGGTCACCGACCAGCGGCGCGAATAATCGTCGGCATCGGCGGCCGGGACGACCTGCCATTGGTCGGGCCACGCCGTCGTATGCGTATGTTGCGTGAGCGGCGTGCTTTCGCGGCCGGGGATGTGGAGCAGTCCAGGCCCACTGTAGCGGCGCAGCGAGCGCCAGCTATGCGTCGCGATGAACCGGGCGCTGTCGATACGCCAGCGGCGCAGCGCGAAGAAGAACGACCTGAAGCGCGTTTGCTCGTTGCGCTGAATACCGCTGCGCAGCTCGTGCGGAATGGTGCGCCAGACACGGCCCATATGGGAGGGGTCGTTCTGCGTCCGCGCGTACGCCACCAGGATGTCCTGCGCCCGCATCTCCGGTTCTTCGAGATAGTCGAGCACCCGGTTGTCCATGGCGACTCGCGCGGCACCCAGCATCTGCCAGGTGAGGCCGGTCGTATCCACCATGGCCTGGCGGTTGTGCTCCGCATCGATCAGTATGCGATTTCGCGGATGGCCGCGTTCGACGAGAATCCCGGGCATGCTCGTTCCCCATCGGTCCGACGGCATGCCCGGTCGTCCTGACCAGTCCTTGCCGGTCCGTCGATTCCGCCGGGCTGCCTGCCCGTGCGCCGCGTTCCGTGTAATGCGCAAAGGTCCAGCCGTACCGGCCTCTTCCGCGCCGCAGTCCGTAGCGTTCGCGGCCGCCCCCGAAACGATGCGCCTGATGATAGTCGATCCGAGTACCGCGATGAATCGTCCGCCTCCGGCGCGACCGCCGCTGCTCCGGGCGGACGTGGCCGTATGCGCAACCGGCGGTGGGGCAACGGCCCCGGGGCGTCGATGAGTTCGCAGTGTCAATGCGCGCCGAACGGCGCGCTCGCGCACGCGGTGCGCGACAGTGTACGCTCGCCGGACGTTTTCGCCGAGCGCGGCTCGGCGCGGCACCGTAGCGGCCGGGAAGCCGGTCCAATAACAACAGTCCGATGAGAAGGAAGCGCCCATGGCTAAATGGACGAAGATTGGCGCGGGGATGCTGGTGGTCGCCGCTGGTGGAGCCGCGGCCGCGCCGCTCGTCACGGGCAGCATGGCCGAGCAGCGTATGCATGCATTCGCCGACCATCCAGTGCTGTTGCAGTCGCCCAATGCCGACTGGAAGGTCACCAGCTACGAGTCCAGTTATCTCGGCGCGACGGCGACCAGCGAGCTCACCCTGCGCCATCCCGAGCGCGACCGGGCCGTTACGCTGGTGCTCGAGCACGAGATCCAACATGCGCTTGCGGCGGGCGATGCGTTGCTGCGTATTCACACGACGCCACGCATTCCCGAGGGGCGTCCGCAGGAGGTGGCGCGCGCACTGTTCGATGATCGATCGCCACTGACGGTGGACTACCACCTGCGCATGGACGGCACCAGCGTCGCGCGCATGCATTCGCCCTCGACCGACGGCCAGCGTGAACTCGAGTTCGGCTCTGTGGACTGGAAGGGGCTCGACGGCGAGGTCACCGCCAGCGCCGCCGGCGATGGCGAGTACCGCCTCGCCGCGCCGGGCCTGCGGTTCGAACCCGGCTCGGGCGAGATCGAGAGCGCGTCGCTCGGCGCGGTCCGAGTGCAGGGCACCGTGGAATCGACCGATTTCGACGGCGTCTGGGTCGGGGCGGGCACGGCGACCCTCGATTCCCTGCGGGTGGAGAGCGATGCCGAGGGTGGCTTCGCGCTGCATGGCCTCGAGCTGTCGGAAGATGCTTCGTTGCGTCAGGGCCGCGTCGAGCTACGCGTCGACGGCCGTGTTGCGCAGGTCGAGCTGCCCGACCGCGAGATCAACGATTTCCGGATGACGCTGGACGCGAACCGGCTCGCGCCCGAACTGCTGCAGGCGATGCAGACGATTTCGCGCGATACCGCCGCGGCCGAGTCGGATGCACAGCGCCAGCGGATCGTACGACAGGTACTCGGGCGCGTCGCCTGGGGCGAGGTGGCGCAAGCGGAGCCCGTCCTCTCGCTGCAGTTGCAGGGCGACGCGGGGCAGGGCTCGATCTCGGCATCGGGCAAAGTCGGCTTGAACGCGCCGCCCGAGCAACAAACGGCGCAATTGCGGCTGCCGGACCTCCCGGCTCATGGGCATGCCGAGCTCAGCCTGCGGGCGCCGGAGCCGGTGGTGATCGCTAGCTTCGCCCAGCGCGCCCGGATGAACGACCCCGAGCTGAGCGATGCCGAGGCACGGCGTAGCGCCCGCGCGCAGGTGCAGGCCCTCCGGGAGCAGGGCTGGATCCAGGCGGACGCCCAGGAGCTGTTCGCGACGGCGGCCTATGACCGCGGGCAGATCCGCATCAACGGCCGCGGACTGTTCGGCATGGCCATGGGGAACTAGTGTCCTGTCGCGCGAATCCGTTCGTTGTTTCGCCGGGTCTTGAGGCGCCTGGCGGCGTTTCGCCTCCTCACCATAGGGGCGCTATGACTCGTCGGCGCGCCTTGCCAGTCGCCCCAATCCCTCGCCGAACAATCCGACGAACGTACGAGACAGGACACTAGCCGGCTAATGAGCCGCAATCGCCACGGCGATGGCGGGCAGATGGGCTCGAACGTGACAGCGCAGACGGTCTCCCGCGTGCCGACCAATCTGATCACCGGCTTTCTCGGTGTCGGCAAGAGCACCGCGATTCGCGGCCTGTTGGCGCGCGCGCCCGCTGGTGAGCGCTGGGCCGTGCTGGTGAACGAATTCGGCGAAGTCGGGGTCGACGCAGCCGCTATCGGCGGCGACAACGAGCGCGCCACGATCCAGGAGCTGCCCGGTGGCTGCATGTGCTGCACGCTCGGCGCTCCCCTCAAGGTCACGCTCACACGGCTGCTGCGCCAGGCCCGTCCCGACCGTCTCCTGATCGAGCCCACCGGCGTCGGTCATCCGGCGCGCGTGCTCGATGCCCTGCGCGGCGGCGACCTGGCTGCCGCGCTCGATCTGCGCGCCACCGTCTGCTTGGTCGATCCGCGCCAGCTCGCCGACGAGCGCATCACCAGCCGCGAGATCTTCCGCGACCAGGTGGAGCTGGCGGAGGCCCTGGTCGGCAACAAGGCGGACCTGTGCGATTCGGGCGAGCTCGCCCGTTTCCAGGATTGGGCCGAGAACTTGTTCCCGCCCAAGGCACGCGTGGCCGTCACCGAGCAGGGACGGCTCGATCCGGCTTGGCTCGAGCCCCCCTCCGATCCCGGTCGTACGCCCCTGTATCCGCAAGCGCATGCCCATGACCACGATCATCCGCACCAGCACGGGTCCGTGGTGGCGCTCGGCCGGCCCGAACCGGGCCGGCCCATCCGGTATAGCAATTCCGGCCAGGGGCTCGAGGCGTGCGGCTGGGTGTTCGCGCCCAGCGACCGTTTCGACCAGGGGCGACTGCTTGCCGCGGTGCAGGCGCTTCCGGTGGAGCGGCTGAAGGGCGTATTCCGCTGCGGCCGTTGGCTCCACGTCGACCGCGTCGGCGCGGACTTGGCCACTCGCACCAGTGCATGGCGCGCCGACAGTCGTGTCGAATGTATCGCCCGCGAAGGCGAGGCACCGGACTGGTCGCGGGTCGAGGCGCAGCTCCGCAGCTGTATCGCCGACCCGGACCGCCGCGCTTGATCGCGTGTCCGGCATGCAGGTCGCCCGAAATTCCGCGAGCCAGCATGCGCGCCCGCGCGGCGCATTCGGCCGCGGACGGCTGGTTCGAGCGGTAGCCGCCAGCGAGCCGGCCCTCGTCCTGCGCCCGGGAGAATTCATCTGTGTTGTAAACACGAAAGCCCGATTTCCGCTTGCGCGGGAATCGGGCTTCGCCAGAGCGTTAAAAGTATTTCGCCCTGAAGTCACCGCCTGGTGGCGGCCATGGCGCGCGCCGGTCGGGCGCAGCGAGCCTTAGCTGCGGCTGCAGAACTCGGTCACACGGCGGACCGATGCGCCAATAAACTCGCCCAGCTCAAGCCAGGAAGCGGTGGCGGACTCTACGCGGCGGATATCGGCTTGGGACATTTTCTTGCCTCCGTTGGGATTGCCTTTCGACTACATGGGCATGATCCATTAAACGGAAATTCAGAAAAACAGGGTAAAGGGAATTTCACTTGTTCCTGTATGTTAATCAATGAAATCCCATTGGTGCACCGAGCCGACGCTGGAGCCGTTGGCGCTGCTCGCGATTCACTGCGGGTGTCGCTTGCGGCCATCTGCTGGCGAACGGCCTTAGCAGCGCGGTCATTGTCGGCAAGATCCAACGGGCTTCGTCGACGGCGCGACGGAATCGAGCGTACGCAGCGGAATCGACGGAAGGAGGCTGCCGCCGCGCGTGGGCGGCGAGAAGGGCGGGGTCGCAACGGGCGCGTGACCCCGGTAGCAGCCACAGCGGCCGTGCGCCCATTGGCGGCGCGCCCGCGCTGACCTCGGTCTCTCAGACGAGAGCCTAGTGTCCTTTAACGCACAACGTCGGCTTTTCGCCGGCCCTCGCGGCGGCTGGCGGCGTTGCGCCTCCTCGCCATAGGGTGCGCTATGACTCGTCGGCGCGCCTTGCCAGCCACCACGATGCCTCGCCGAAAAGCTCGACGTTGTACGTTAAAGGACACTAGCGGGCGAGCATTGGTGCGATTAGCGGGCGTTCGTGCGGGCCGGCGACCGGCTGCTTGAATGAACGGCCAGCCTGCTCCGTGCGGCGAAGGGTCCACGGCGACTCATCGCAGCTGACTGTCCTTGCTGCCGCGCCGGTTGTAGAGGGCGGTCGTCTGCTCGCGATCGTCGCGCTTGCTTTGACACGCCACGCACAGGCGCACGCCCGGCAGCGCCTCGCGGCGGGCCTGCGGGATCTCGGCGCCGCATTCGGCGCATTCTTCCAGGCTCTCGCCCTTGGGCAGGTTCCGGCGGGCCCGCTGTAGTGCGTCCTCGACCGTGCTGTCGATCTGGTCTTGTACGGCGTCTTCGTCCGCCCAACCCTTGGCCATCGTGCTGTTCCTCCGTCGGTCAGACGTATTGCCCGGCCGCGTGGGCCGAGGCCCAGGCCCATTGGAAATTGTGCCCGCCCAGGTGGCCGGTAACGTCGACCACCTCGCCGATGAAGTACACACCGGGACGATCCTTGCACTCCATCGTTTTCGACGATAGCGCCTGCGTATCGACGCCGCCCAGGGTGACTTCGGCCGTGCGATAGCCTTCGGTGCCGGTCGGCTCGAGGGTCCAGGGCTGGCAGGCGGCCTCGACGCGACGGATGTCGCGATCGGAGAGCTGGCCCGCGGGCTTGTCAGTCAGCCACAGCTCGCACCACCGCTGGGCCACCCGGTTGGGCAGCCACTCGGCCAGCAGGTTCCGCAGCGAGCGCTTGGGCCGTTCGCTGCGCGCCCCGCGCAGCGCCTCGGCGACGTCGGTCTCCGGCAGCAGATCGATCGCCAGGGCTTCTCCGGGCCGCCAGTACGACGACGCCTGCAGGATGGCGGGCCCGCTCAGGCCCTTGTGGGTGAACAGGATGTTCTCGCGAAAGGCGGCACCGTTGGCGCGCGTGATCGTATCCACGGCGATCCCGGCGAGATCGCCCAACTGCGCGCACTCGGCCTCGCTCAGCGTCACCGGGACCAGGGCCGCGCACGTCGGCTGCACGGCGAGTCCCAGCGCGCGGGCGAAATCGATGCCGAAGCCGGTCGCGCCCATCTTCGGGATCGAGTAGCCGCCGGTGGCGATCACCAGCGAATCGCAGGCGAGCGGGCCGACGGCGGTGTCGAGCCGGTGCGGCGGGCCAGTCGCGATGTCGTGCACCGGCGCGCGCGTGTGGACCTCGGCGCCGACGGCGGCGCACTCGTCGAGCAGCAGGCGCACGATGTCCTTGGACGAGCGGTCGCAGAAGAGCTGGCCCAGCTTCTTCTCGTGCCAGGGGACGCCGTGGCGCTCGACCAGGTCCACGAACTGCCAGGGCGTGAAACGGGCCAGGGCCGACTTCGCGAAATCCGGATTGGCCGATAGGAAATGCTCGGGGCCGCTGTGGATATTGGTGAAGTTGCAGCGGCCGCCGCCGGACATCAGGATCTTCTTGCCGACCTTGTTGGCGTGCTCAAGCACGAGCGCGCTGCGCCCGCGGGCGCCTGCCGCGGCGGCACAGTGGAGCCCCGCCGCGCCGCCGCCGATGACGACGACGTCCCAGTGCTGCGAGTCTTGTGCCGCGGGCGTCATGGCGCGCGAGTGTACGTCAATGCGCCGATCGCCGCGGCGGGTCCGCGCCGGATCGGGACCCGCGGCTGCGCGTGCCCAATGCTCCAAAATACGACTTGGTTCTCATTGCATTGCGAACGTGCTGTATAATCGCCTGTTTTTCCGCGCCGAACCCGGCCTAGCCCTATGTCCCGCGCCGACCGTTCGCTCCGTCCCGTCCACCCGCCGCTGTCGGACGAGTTCCGCGCAAGCGCGGACGCGCTGGTGCGTGAAACCAATCGCCTCGCGGCCACGCTGGCTCCACAGACGCGCGAGGGCATCGCCGAGCTGATCGCGCTGATCAACGCCTATTACTCGAATCTGATCGAGGGCCATTACACCTTCCCGCGCGACATCGAGCG
>CAZVBX010000059.1:0-19966 GCA_964625925.1 uncultured Ectothiorhodospiraceae bacterium
GCGGGCACTGCCCGCGAACCGACCACGTTTCGCGTGGTTGCCCGGTTCGTTCGCGACGGATCGTCGCTCTTCCGCTGCGCCGGCGGCAGCATCCGAGTCCATCCGTGCTCATCCGTGGTGTACTTTACGGAGCTCAACATCACCGAAGCGTTTCAGCGCCGCTCTGACATGCCGAGCCTCGCAACGGACCATTTAGCGTTCATCTAGTGTGCATTTCGTGGTTCTCAGCTCGTTCAAGCCGGCAGCTTGAGCGGATCCGCGCCGAGCGACCGCGCATCGGCCGCGTCGGAACGGCGCAGCAAATCGTCGAAGTAGGCGATGGTGCGTTGCAGCCCGGTATCCAGCTCCACCGTCGGGCACCAATCGAGCAGCGTCTCGGCGCGGCGTGTGTCTGGGCGGCGCTGAATCGGGTCGTCGCCGGGGAGCGGGTGGAACTCGATGGGCGAGCGCGAGTGCGTCAGGCGCTTGACCGCCTGCGCCAACTCCAGCATCGACAGCTCCGCCGGATTGCCCAGGTTGATCGGCCCGGTGACCGCGGCCGGCGTCTCCATCAGGCTCACCAGGCCTTCGATCAGGTCGCTGACGTAGCAGAACGAGCGCGATTGACTGCCGTCGCCGTAGATCGTCAGTGGCTCGCCCTGCAGCGCCTGCACGACGAAGTTCGAGATCACGCGGCCGTCGTTGGCCTGCATGAACGGCCCATAGGTATTGAAGATGCGCGCGATCTTGATCGGGAGCTCGTGCTGTTTGGCATAGCCGTAGCACAGGCTCTCGGCGCAGCGCTTGCCTTCGTCGTAACAGGAGCGCTCGCCCACGGGGTTCACGTGGCCCCAATAGGTTTCCTGCTGCGGATGCCGCTCGGGGCTGCCGTAGATCTCGCTGGTCGAGGCCTGCACCAGCGGCACGTTCAAGCGCTTGGCCAGGCCGAGCATGTTGATTGCTCCGTGAACGCTGGTCTTGACCGTCTGCACCGGATCGCGCTGGTAATGCACCGGGCTCGCCGGACAGGCCAGGTTGAAGATCCAATCCACCTCGACGTACAGCGGGAAGCAGACGTCGTGGCGCATCAGCTCGAAACGCGGGTCGTCGAAGAACTCGAGGATGTTGTCCTTCGCCCCGGTGAAGAAGTTGTCGGCGCACAGCACCTCGTGGCCGTCCTCGAGCAGCCGCCCGCACAGGTGGCGCCCGAGAAAGCCCGCACCGCCGGTCACGAGCACGCGCTTCATTGCGCTCCTCCAAGATGGGTTTCCGTACCTCGGGGAACGCTGGTGCAAGAAGCATTCCGCAGAATCGGCAATCGCCCGATGGCAGCTGCAAGACGGCGCGGCGGTGCTGCAGCCGTGTTGTCGTGGACACGCACGGTTGCGAGGGGGCGATGCGTGGTGTAAGCCTTACAAGGCGATTGCAGGTTTTTCGTCGCGTTCGGCCGTGGTCACGGCCGGTTCACGCGGCGCAGACCGCGTCAGCACGGGCATGAGGGCGTATCGCCGTCATGCGCGCGGTTGGCGCGGTTTCTGCTACGCACGGAGGGGCCGGCAAGGAGAGCCAAATGGAACGGATTCGGGTCGCGATCGTGGGCGTGGGCAACTGCGCCAGCGCCCTGATGCAGGGGATCGCCTACTACCGCGCGCAGCGGCCGAGCACGGCCACCGGGCTGATGCACTGGGAGATCGGCGGTTATCGCGCCGGCGACATCGACGTCGTGGCCGCCTTCGATATCGACGCCCGCAAGGTCGGGCACGACGCGGCCGAGGCGATCTTCGCCCCGCCCAATTGCGCGCAGACCTTCCACGCCCAGGTCCCTCTCAGCGGCGCGATCGTGCGCATGGGGCCGGTGCTCGACGGCTTCGCCGAGCACATGGAGGGCTATCCCGAGTCGCAGCGCTGCCGCGTCGCCGACGCGTCCCAGCCGGACATGGAGTCCGTCTGCGAAGCGCTGCGCGCATCGGGCGCCGAGATGGTGCTCAACTACCTGCCCGTGGGCTCGGAGCAGGCCACGCGTTTCTACGCCGAGTGCGCCCTGCGGGCGGGCGTGGCCTTCGTCAACATGATGCCGGTCTTCATCGCCAGCGATCCGGCTTGGGCCGCGCGCTTCGAGGCCGCGGGCGTGCCCGTGGTCGGCGATGACATCAAGTCGCAGATCGGCGCCACCGTCGTCCACCGCGCGCTGGCGGAGCTGTTCGCGCAGCGTGGCGCCGATCTCGACCGCACCTATCAGCTCAATACGGGCGGCAATACCGACTTTCTCAACATGCTCGATCGTGCGCGGCTCGAATCCAAGCGCGTGTCCAAAACCGAAGCGGTGCATTCGGTCGCCCCGCATCTGACTGCCGACGCCATCCACGTCGGTCCGAGCGACTACGTGTCCTGGCAGGGCGACAACAAGGTCTGCTTCATCCGCATGGAGGCACGCATCTTCGGCGACGTACCGATCAACCTGGAGCTGCGGCTGTCGGTCGAGGACTCCCCCAACTCCGCGGGTGTCGCCATCGACGCGATCCGCTGCTGCAAGCTCGGCCTGAAGCGTGGCCTGGCCGGCGTGCTCGAGGCCCCGGCGTCCTATTTCTGCAAGCACCCGCCGCATCAGGCGAGCGAGGAGGTCGCGCACCGGCGAACCGAGGCCTTTATCGAGGGCCGCGACGATCCGGGGTCGGCCGTTGCGTCCGAACCGCAGGAAGCGCCGGCGGCTGCCGCATCCGTGCCCTCGGGCCCGAGGTAGCCACGGCGATGATCGAAGCGCTCAAGTTCTGGAACGAGCCCAACAATCTGTCCCACTGGGATTTCGAGATGGATCCCGAGTGGCGCCAGTACAGCGAGATGGTGCAACAGGCCGCCGCCGCCGTGCGGACGCGCGCGCCGGACCTGCCGCTGATCCTGGGCGGCATCTCACCCATCGACCCCGACTTCATGCGCCTGATGCGTAGCAACCGGACCTTGGATGCGGTCGACGCCGTCGCGGTGCATGGCTTCCCGCTCGATTGGAATCACTGGAAGATCCACGAGTGGCCCGACCAGGTCGCGCGCATCGAGGACGTGGCCGGACTGCCCGTATGGATCACCGAGGTCGGCGCGTCCTCGTTCGGGGCCGAGGAGGTGCAGCTGTTCGGCCTGCAGCGCACCCAGGAACTGCTGGCGCCGCACGCACGGCGTGTGCATTGGTACAGCCTGCTCGACTTGCCGCCGGCCTGGGGGGCCACCACGCGCCATCGCGAGAGCGAGGGCAGTTCCTACTACCGCCACTTCCACATGGGGCTGATCCGGGCCGACGGCAGCGCCAAGCCCGCGCTGGAGCATTTCGATCCGGCCTTCGGCATCTGCCAGTGGTTCCATTTTCGCGACGAGCGCCTGGCGTTCGCGGTCGAGCGGCTGCGGGAGATGGGCGTGAAACGCCTGCGCACGGGCATTAGCTGGGCCGACTGGCACCGGCCCGGTGCGCTGGAATGGTTCGATCAGCAGATGGACATGCTGCGCGACTTCGAGCTCACCATCACGCTGTGCTTCACGCCGCCGAGCCGCGGCCAGCGTGCTTGTCACACCAGCCCGCCGCTGGACGTGGGCGAATTCGCCGCGTTCGCCGAGCAGGTGGTGGATCGTTATGTGAACGGGTCGCAGCGGGCCGGCTCCCGTTCGATCGCCGGAGGCGGCGGGGTGGCGTGACTCGCGTTGTGCTCGTACGCCACGGTGAGGCCGACGTCACCGGCCGCGTCCTGGTCGGACGGGCCGGCGGCGTCCACCTCAACGCGCGCGGACTCGAGCAGGCCCGCCGCATGGCGCGGCGCCTCGATGGCGTACGTCTCGCCGCCGTCTTCAGCAGTCCGCTCGAGCGCACCTGCGAGACGGCAGCCGAACTGGCGAGGCGGCAGTCGCTCGAGGTCGCCGTCGAACCGTTACTGCACGAGCTCGATTTCGGCGCTTGGCAGGGCTGCGCCATCGCCGATCTCGAGGGCGAACCCGCATGGCAGGCCTACAACGCCTTTCGCAGCCTCCACCGGACGCCTGGGGGCGAATCCATCATCGAGGTGCAACTGCGCATGATGCGCATGCTCGAGTTCGTGCACGCGGAGTACCCGGGGGAGACCGTCGCGCTGGTCAGCCACGGCGACCCGATCCGGTCCCTCGTGGCCCATGCGCTGGGACTGCCGCTGGATCTCTTCGGACGCCTGGTGGTGCAACCGGGATCGATCAGTCTGGTCGTGCTGGACGCCGGGGGGCCGCGCCTGGCCTGTCTCAATGACACCGACGGCTTCGGCTATCTGCACGAGTAGACCCCGCGGCGAGGCGCTGCGTGGTCCCGTTGGATTCGAGGAGTGGGTGACGGCAGCGGCTTTGCGGCACGGAGCGCCCCCATGACCGGAGTTCCCGACCGGCGGGTCCTGATCTGCTTGCGCTATGGCATCGGCGATGTCGTCATGGAGCTGCCCGCCCTGCGCCAGCTGCGCGCCGAATGGCCCGACACGCACCTGACCGCGCTGGGGGCGCATCCGGCGACCGAGCTGATCGAGGGCGACCCGGTGTGCGATCGACTCGCCCGGATCCAGGATTTCGGCTTCGAGCACTGGGGCGATCGCGGCGACGAGGCGGTGCGTCGGCGCGCCGCCGATTGGCTCGCGGCGCAGCGGTTCGACTGCGTGCTCGACCGCGCGCACACGGTCGTCGGGATGCGCCAGGTCCTGCTCGACGCCGGTCTCCCGGCAGCCGATACGAGCGGCACCGTGACCACCGGCCAGGGCGAATACGGCGGTGCAGCGGTGCGCTCCATCCTCGACAGCGCAGCGGCGGGCTGGGGCCTGAGCCCGGCGCCGCCCGGACCGGTCAGGCCGCAACTGCGGATCGCGCGCGAGGCGCGCGAGATCATCCAGGCCTGGTTGCAGCGCAATGGCCTGAGCGGTTGTGAGCGCATCGGCATCGCGCCGGTGGCTTCATCCTCGCTCAAGCGCTGGCCCGTGGCGCGCGTGCGCGAGCTCATACGGCGCCTGACGGCGGCGCGCGGTAGCCGGATTCTGGTGTTCGGGATCGACCCCGGCGGGGCGCTGGCCGATGACCTGCGCCGGACCGCCCCCGACCATGTGGCGATCGTCGCGCCGGTGCACCTGCAGCAAACCGCCGCGCTGATCGAGCGCTGCCACGCGATCGTTGGCAACGACACCGGGCTGATGCACATCGGGGCTGCCGTGGGCACGGCCACGGTCGCCTTGTTCGGGCCGACCTCGCCCGCGGTCGTGCTGCCGGCCGGCGCGACCGCGGTCAGCACGGATACGCCATGCGGCCATCGCCGCACCGCCCGCCTCGGTCCGCCCGACTGCATTCTCGAAGACCGCTGTCTGATCGGCGAGCGCAGTTGCATCGAGCGCATCGGTGTCGACGCCGTCGAGCAAAGCGTACGCGTGCTGCTCGACGACGCCGACTCGACCCCGGCCCAGGGACGGGAGTTGGCATGAACGAAACCACGCGCGCCCCCAATCGCCTGATGGATTTGGCCGAGCTGGAAGGCCCGGAATTCGCGGCGGTACTCGCCCGGCTGGAGGAGCTGACCTGCCGCGAATCGATCTCCTACCTGCACCCGAGCAAGCGCTGGGAGTACCCATGGGCGCTGTCGCGCGCGGGCCTCGCCCCCGGCAGCCGCGTGCTCGACGCCGGCTGCGGCGCGTCGATCTTCCCCGTCTATCTCGCCGAGCAGGGTCACCGGGTCTCGGCGGTCGATCTGCACCCCCCGGAGGGCCTTGCCCAGCGGCACGGCGTCGACATCGGCTACGCGGCCGCCGGCATCACCGAATTGCCGTTCGCGGACGAGACCTTCGACGCCGTGTTCTGCATCTCCGTGATCGAGCATCTGGGGCACGACGGCGTGCTCGGCGCGCTCGCCGAGCTGCGGCGGGTCGCACGCCCCGGCGCGCGCCTGATGATCAGCACCGACTACTACCAGGACGCCGAGGCAGAGATCTGGTACGAGGGCAGCGACCGCCGCTTCCGGGTCGACTGGTCGTTCTTCGACGAGAGCCGGCTGCGGCACTATTTGCTCGCGGCCGAGGGGCTGCTGCTGGAAGGCGAGCTCGATCTGCGCGTCGACTGGGACGACCTGCGCCCGCGCATGCGCCGCTTCCACGGCTACCCCTACACCGCCGTCGGCGTCACCCTCGTGCGCGAATGATTCGGAACCACCCATGAACACGAATGAGGTCCTCGACGCGGCGTGGCTTTGCGAGGTCATTCGCCAGCGGTTTGCGGCTGCGTTCGCACAAGTGCTCGACGGAGACATTCGTGTCCATTCGTGGTTCCCTTCACTTGTGCTGCACCAACACGACGCCGGCGATCAGTAGGCCCACGCCGGCGACCCGCCAGGCGTTCAGCGGAATCGGCTTGACGCCGAGCCAGCCGAAGGTATCGATCAGCAGGGCGCCGATGAGCTGGCCGCAGATGATGCTGCCGAGCGTGACCGCCGTGCCCACGCGTGGGACCGCCAGGATGGTGGTGGTCACGAAGACGGCGCCGAGTATGCCGCCGAGATAGGCCCACCAGGGGGCCGACAGCAGCCCCGACGGGGCGGGCCGATGGAACACGCCCAGCAGCAGCAACAGGCCCAGCACGACCGTGCCGAGCGTGAAGTTCCACAGCGCGCTGCCGATGGGCGCCTGCAGTGCAGTCCCCAGCTGCGCGTTCATGGCGGCCTGGGCCGCGACACCGATACCCACCAACGAGACCAGGACAACGATCAGGACTTGCGACACGGCGGCTCTCCGATAGGGCGAGGGGCGCAGCGTAGGCGACCGCGGCGCCGCGGAAAACCATGCGGGCCCGGCGCGCGCCCCGGGGTGGTGGAACCGGCGCCGTTGCCCCGGTGTCCACCCCGTATCGACCCATGCCGAGGCCCGCGCCTCGGCTACACGGCTGCTGGCTCGCCTGGGTGCGCCGGGATGTGCGCGCCCGCCGGCGGCCCCGACCATCAAGGAAGGAGGTTGTCGCGATGTCCAAGGTTGTCTGTGTGCTCTATGACGACCCCCAGAGCGGTTACCCCAACAGCTACGTGCGCGAAGCGATTCCCCGGATCGACCGCTACCCGGACGGCCAGACCACGCCCACGCCCGAGGGGCTCGACTTCCGACCGGGCGAGTTGCTCGGCTGCGTCTCCGGCGAGCTGGGCCTGCGCAAGTTCCTCGAGGATCGTGGCCACGAGCTGGTGGTGACCTCCAGCAAGGAGGGTCCCAACTCAGTGCTGGAGAAAGAACTGGACGATGCCGAGATCGTCATCTCGCAGCCGTTCTGGCCGGCCTATCTCACGCGCGAGCGGATCGAGAAGGCACCCAACCTCAAGCTCGCCATTACCGCCGGTATCGGTTCCGAGCACACCGATCTCGACGCCGCGATCGAGAAGGGGATGACGGTCGCGGAGGTCACCTATTCCAACAGCATCAGCGTCTCCGAGCATGCGGTGATGCAGATCCTGGCGCTGGTGCGCAACTACATTCCCTCGCACAAGTTCGTCACCGCCGGCGGCTGGAACATCGCGGACTGTGCGCAGCAGGCCTACGACGTGGAAGGCATGCAGGTGGGAACGGTCGCCGCCGGCCGTATCGGCACGGCGGTCCTGCGGCGCATGAAGCCGTTCGACGTGCAGCTGCATTACTTCGACAAGGTCCGGCTGCCGTCCGAGGTGGAGCAGGAGCTGGGGGCGACCTATCACGAGAGCGTGGAATCGCTGGTGTCGCAATGCGACATCGTCTCGATCCACGCCCCGCTGCACCCCGAAACGCACCACTTGTTCAATAAAGACCTCATCGGCAAGATGAAGAAGGGTTCGTACATCGTGAACACGGCCCGGGGCGCGATCTGCGACCCGGACGCCGTGGCGCAGGCGCTGCAGAGTGGGCAGTTGGCGGGCTACGCCGGTGACGTCTGGTACCCGCAGCCGCCGCCCAAGAATCACCCCTGGCGCACCATGCCGAATCACGGCATGACGCCGCATACCTCGGGCACGACCCTGTCGGCCCAGGCGCGCTATGCGGCCGGCACGCGGGAGATTCTCGAGTCCTACTTCGAGGGCCGGCCGATCCGCGACGAGTACCTCATCGTGGAAGGCGGCGAGCTCGCCGGCACGGGCGCACGCTCCTATACGGCCAAGCGCTAGCGCTTGCTAGGAGGGTGTCCGAGTAACCCCGCGCCTGCTGCGCGGTCCCACAGCGGCGGCTTTGCACGATCCCTCAACGCGCATGGGAACCACCATGCTCGTTTCACGATCACGTAAATCCGCTCGCTGCGCCACGCGCTCGCTACGGCGCAGGCTTCTCGGACCCCCTCCTCGCGCCGGTCGGCGTCCGGAACATGGCGGGCGAACCGGCACCCCCGAGGGCCGCTCCGGCGGGCTCGCCCGGCGGAGCGGCGCCGCGTCCACTGACGTGACCCGACTCGCCCCGGATCTGCAGATGCGCCCGTGAGCGCTTCCGTCATCCTGGCGCTGCTCGCGACGGCCGGCTACGGCGTGGCTGACTATCTGTCGGGCGTCTTCAGCCGCCGCCTGCGGATCCTCGACGTGCTGACCGTGGGGTATACCGCGGGCCTGCTCGTGTTCGTTCCCGCGTGGCCGTTGCTCGCATCGACCGGCTTTTCGCCGGCGGACCTCGCCTGGGGCGCGCTCGCCGGCTGCGCCGGGGCGGTCGGGGTGCTGCTGTTGCTGCACGGTTTCCGTGTGGGGCAGTTCGCCGTGGTCTCGCCCGTCAGCGCCGTGGGCACGGCGGCCATTCCGGTGGCCGCCGGCCTGCTGCTGGGCGAGCAGCCCGGGCCCGTCACGTTCGCGGGCCTGGCGGTGGGGGTAGTCGCCATCGCGCTGGTCAGTGGCGCGCGCATTGCGCCGCGGGTGTGGCGGCGGGTGGGCGGCGGCACGTCGGCCGGATTCTGGTCGGGCCTCGGCTCTGGTGTCGCGTACGCCGGCATGTTCCTGGCGCTCAGCCGAAGCGATTACAGCAGCGGTCCATGGCCGGTGCTCGCGCTGCAGTTCGGCCTCTTGGCGGTCATCGGCGGCGTCGTGGGCGCGCGCCGTCAGCGGCCGGACGTGCGGGCGAGCGATTGGCCGGGCGTGGCCGCGGTCGGCATCACCTCGGTCGTGGGCAATCTGGCCTTCGTGTATGCGGCGCGCCTCGGACTGGTGAGCATTGCGGCCGTGATCGCCTCGATGTCGCCCGCGGTGACAGTGCTGCTGGCGCGGGTGGTGACCGGCGAACGCTTCTCGCGCCGCCAGCTTCTGGGTCTGGCGCACGCCGTCGCGGCACTGGTGCTCATCGGCGCCGGCCCCGAGATCGCCGGGTAGCCGGGGTGCGCGAACCGCTCAGTCGGCGAGGCCGGCCTTGCGGCGCGCCTTGGCCGTAATGCTCTGGCGGATCTCGAAGAAGCCCGCCCAGGGCGAGGTCCGCATCCGCTGCAGGCGGGCAGGGACGTTCGCGAGCGTGTACTTGCGCGCATCCTGGATGCGGCCCAGCTCATCCCAGCGCAGCGGCGTCGCCACCGGGGCGCCCTCGCGGGCGCGGGTCGAATACGCCGCGACTGCGGTCGAGCCACGGCCGTTGCGCAGGTAGTCGATGAAGACCCGGCCGCGGCGCTCGGCCTTGGTCATCTTCGCCAGATAGCGCTGGGGCGCCTCGGCCGCCAGCGAGCGTGCCACCGCGCCGGCGAAGGCCTTCACCTGCTCCCAGTCGTGGCGCCGCTGCAGGGGCACGACCACGTGCAGGCCCTTGCCGCCGGTGGTCTTCACGAACGAGCGCAGACCGAGCTCTTCCAGGCGGCTGCCGACGTCGCGCGCCGCCTGGGCGACATCGCGCCAGGCGACCCCCTCGCCGGGGTCGAGGTCGAACACCAGCCGGTCCGGGCGCTCGGGCTGGTCGGCGCGCGCGCCCCAGGGATGGATCTCCAGCGCGCCCATCTGCGCGAGGGCGATCAGCCCCGCGGCATCGTCGACGACGCCGTAGCCGACGCGCTTGTCCTTCTCCTGGATCTCGACCGTGCGCAAGGCCTCGGGCGCGCCTTCCTGCAGATGTTTCTGATAGAAGCATTGCGCGGTATAGCCCTGCGGGCAGCGCACCAGCGAAAGCGGCCGGCCGGCGACCTGCGGCAGGATCCAGTCGGCGATATCGGCGTAGTACTGCGCCAACTGCAGCTTGGTCACGCCCTGCTGCGGGTAGAGCACGCGCTCCGGATGGCTCAGCGCGACCCCGCAGACGGTCACCGTCTGCGCCCGGCTCCCGCGGCCCTGCCGGCCGCCGCGCGCATCGTCGCGCGGCGCGGGTTGCTCGCTCGTGACCTCGCCGGCCGGCTTGTCCTCGCGTAGGCCGAGGAAGCTCGGCTGGCGCAGCTGGCCGTCGCCGGTCCATTCGCTGAAGCGGATCTCGGCGACGAGCTCCGGCCGCACCCAATGCACGCGGCGTCCGTCCAGCCGGTTCGGCGGGCCTGCCTCGAAAGGCGATGAGCTGCGCTCGAGGGACTGCAGGCGGCCCTGGAGCGACTTCAGTTGCGCTTCCGAGAAGCCCGTGCCCACGCGCCCGGCGTAGCGCAGGCCCCGGTCGTCGCGATACCCCAGAACCAGCGAGCCGAAGCCCTGCCGCGAGCCACGCGGCTCGGTGAAGCCGCCGATCACGAATTCCTGCCGCTGGCCGCACTTCGTCTTCTGCCAGTCGCGGGTGCGGCGCGAGGCGTAGGCGCTATCGGCGCGTTTCGAGATCAGCCCCTCGAGCCGGTGGCGACAGGCCTCCGTGAGGAAATCCGCGCCACTGCCCTGCGCATGGTCGGCATAGCGCACGCTCGTCGGCCCACTGGCCGCGTGCTCGAGCAGCGCGCGCAGCGCCTGCTTGCGCTGGTGCAGCGGCGTCCGTCGCAGGTCGTACCCGGCCGCGAACGGCAGGTCGAACACGAAGTACGCCAGGGTGGCGTCGGCGCCGTCCTTGATGGCGTTTTGCAGGGTCTGGAAGTCGCTGCTGCCGTCGGGACGCAGGGCCACGACCTCGCCGTCGAGAATGGCCGTATCCAGGCCGAGCGCGCGCACACCCTCGACCACCGACGGAAAGCGGGCGGTCCAGTCCTTGCCGTTGCGCGACACCAACCGGACCGCGCCCGCTTCGATGTGGCACACGATGCGGTAGCCGTCGTACTTGATCTCGTGCAGCCACGCGTCGCCCGTCGGCGGGCCCTCGACCAAGGTCGCAAGCTCGGGCCGCAGACGGGCCGGCGGTTTCGACGCCCGGGCGTTCTCGAGCGCGGACGGCAGGTCCCCGGCCGGTTCGGACGGAGTGTCTTCCGCCGCGTCACGCTGCTGGGCGCTCGCGCCGGGTGCGGGGCTTTCCGCGACCTCGCCGAGCCCGCGCCCCGTTTTGACGCTGCGGGGGGCCTCGCCCAGGATGTCCCGGCCCTCGGCCGCGGCCTCGTCGCGCTCCTTGATCAGGAGCCAATTGCCTTCCCGGCCGCTGCGCACCAGGACCCAGCGCCCGTGCAGCTTCTCGCCGGCGAGCTGGAATTTGAGGTGGCCGCGGCGCAGGCCCTCGGCGACATCGCCGAGTGGCTCCCAGGTGCCACGGTCCCACAGTAGTACCGCGCCGGCGCCGTACTCACCGGAGGGGATCACCCCCTCATAATCGCCGTAGTCGAGCGGATGGTCCTCGGTCTCGAGCGCCAGCCGCTTGTCCTTGGGATTCAGGCTCGGGCCCTTGGGCACGGCCCAGCTCTTCAGGACGCCGGCGTCCTCCAGGCGGAAATCGTAGTGCTCGCGGCGGGCGTCGTGCCGCTGCACGACGAACAGCCGCCCTTGGCCCGCGTCCCGCGCCTGGCCTCGCGGCTCATTCGTGTGTTCGAAATTGCGCCGCTGACGGTAGTGGTCCAGCGCCATGATCGGTCGATCTCTCCTCGGACGCTCTGAATCCGGACTCGCAAGCGGCGAGGTCCCGGCTCGCACGACATCCGGCGTTCTCGGCGGCGCTTGCGGCGCCCGGTTGTTCGACAATGCTCGAACTACGAGCCGCGGTCGCCATCGTCCGCCACGGTGTCGGCGGCGCGGGCGTGGCGTTCGCCCATCGGCGCGCGATCGCCGTGCGTGCTGTCCGCGCGCGTCTGGCGCTCGCTCTCGCTGTTGATCTCGGCACCGAGCAGCACGATGTAGGCGCTGATCTGGAACCACAGCAGCAGGATGATCACCGCGCCGAGTGCGCCATAGGCGGCGTTGTAGCTGCCGAAGTTGGCCACGTAGAGCGAGAACAGGATCGAGGCAATCAGCCAAAGCATCGTGGCGCTGATGCTGCCGGGGGTTACCCAGGACCATTGCGCCGGGCTGCGGCTGGGGCCGAAGCGGTAGAGCACGGCGAGGGCGGCGACTACCCCCAGCGCCAGAACCACCCAGCGCCCCAGCGAAACGGCGGCCCCGGCGATACCGCTGAGGCCGAGCGCATTGAGTGCGATCGGGAGGGCGACGACGAGCCCGACCGCGAGCACGGCGCCGATGATGATGAGCATCGTGAGCCCGACCGCAATGGCATTGAAGCGCACCAGGCCGCGGTCCTCGCGCTCGCTATAGGCGATGTTGAGCGCGGTCAGCAGGGATTTGGTGCCCTTGCTGGCACTCCAGAACGCGATCAGAAGGCCGCCGATGAGCCCGAGGCTGGCCGTGCCGCTCGAGCTGGCGGCCACACGTCTCAGTTGATCCGAGATCAGCCCCTGCGCCTGGCCCGGCATGAGCTGCGACAGGCCCTGGAGCTGCTGCTGCACCTGCGCCGGGTCGGCCACGAGCGCGTAGATGGATATCGCCGCCGTCAGCGCGGGGAACAGCGCCAGGAGTCCGTAGAAGGCCACCCCCGCGGCCACGATCGACAGGTTGTGCTCGCCCTGCTGGCGGATGACGCGGCCGAGCACGTCGCGCCAACCACGGGCCGGGACTTGCGCCGGCCGGTGCGCGTCGCGTCCGCGACGCCCGTGAGTCCGCACGGCCATGGCCTTGCTCCGACGAGCAGGGCCGCCCTCGTCGACACCGAGCGCGGCCCCGCGTCCACGGAATCGCGCTCGCTACGCGGGGCGGTCGGCCGGCCCCTCGGTCGTTTCCGTGCGCTCGCTTTGGCCGGAAGGCTCCGCCTCGACCGGTCGCTCGGTCGTGGACCATTCGCGGCTGCCGCCCGTTTCCTCGGGGCGTTCGGTGGCGCGCGGCGGTTCGCCCTCGGTGACCCCGGCCTCGGTGGCCGTTCCGGCCGCGGCTCCGCGGCCCGCCTCCGAGGCGAAGCGCGCTCCGCCTCGGAATGCCTCGTCGCGCACCGGGCCGACGCGCTCGCGTTCCACCCGCGTCGTCGGCAGCATGGCTGCCAGCGCCGCGCCGACGGCCACGCCGGCGCCCGCCATCAGGATCGGATGCTCGCGCGTGAATTCCCAGCCCCGCGCGCTCGCTTCGCCAGCGCCGACCATGGAGCCCTGGCGCTCGCCGGAGCGGCTGAAGCGCTCGCGTCCGCGGTCCACCATCTCGCGCGTGCGTTCGCGCGCCTCGCCCCAGCGCGCCGAGGCGCGATGGCGGATCCGGCCGGCCGACTCCTGCACGCTCTCGCCCAGCTCGTCGCGCTCCCCGCCGCGGGACGGCTCGACCGCACGGCGCGTCGTCGACTCGCCTCGCTCGGACATGGCCGCCCAAACGATGCCCAGCGCGATCACCGTGATCGGCATCGGATTGTGCACAACGGTGTCTCGCATTCCCCGCATGAACTGCATGCCGCTTTCGCTCCGTAGTCGTTCCATCGCCATCTGGGTCAACCCCTCTGCCGAGACGCGTTGCTGAAGTTCCGTGAGTGTGTGCTCGATCGCCTCGCGGTTGGCGCTCAGCGCGGACTCGATCTCGTTCGCGCTCGCCCCGGATTCGGCCCGAGTCGGTCGAGAGTGTTCGATCTGTGCATTCATTACGCCTGCCCTCTGAATATCCCTGCGTCCTTGCGAATACTGGTGGCGGTGGCTCGCGGCGGCAGGTTCTCCGCTCGCAGCTTGGAGCGCCCCACCGAGAGGAAGATGAGGGCCACGACGGCGATCACCGCCCCGACGATCAGCGCCGCCAGCCACGGAGCCAGCCAGAGCGTCAGGCCGAGGATGGCCGCGGCCACCAGGGCACCGATGGCGGCGATCCCGAACACGGCGGCGAATAGCAGCTGGACCCCGCCGGACTCGACCTGGGAGACCTTCTGTGAGATCTCGTTCCGGGCCAGCGCCGTCTCGTTGTGCACCAGATCGGCGGTCTGGCGCATGAGGTCGGACAGCAAGGTCGCTACCGACGCCGGGCGATCGAGCCGGGCTCGTTCCTCGCCGGTATCGATCTCCGCGTCACGTGTGGGCTGTTCCATCAGCGCACCTCCTCGGATGCCTGCTCGGGCTCCTCATACCGCGGTGGATGCGGGCCGGCCCGGGCCGGGTCCGGCGGCTGCTCCGCGCTACGGGCCCGCTGCTGCTGCTCTTCCATGGGCGATGCGGTGTCGCCCTCGCTGCTCTTGAGGAATCGGGTCAGCAGGAAGCCGGTGACGATCGCCCCGCCGACCAGCGCGCCCGGGTTGCGGTCGGCCGCGGTCCGCGCCTGGCGTAGCATGCCCTCGAGATCGGCTTCGCTCAGCCGCCGGGAGAATCGGTCGAGCTCGTCCCCGGCATCCGCCAGGTACTGCGACAGCGTGGGGTGGCCGTGGTGGCCGAGGTCCTCGCCGGTCTGGTGCAGCGCATCGGCGAAGTGCTCGGTGCGCTGGGCCGCCGAGCGCGAGCCCTCCAGCAGCGCGCCGCGGGCGCGCTCCCGCGCCATGCGGGCGAACTGACCGGTGCGATCGGCGGCCCGGCCGGCTAGCTGATCGGCCTGTTGGCGGATGGCCTCGGCCGTCTCGCCGCGCGGGCCGGCGCCCTGCTCCGAGATCCCGGCATGCAACGACTCGATCTGCTCCGCGATACGGTCCTGCTGATCGGAGCTGAGAACGGACCGGGCCTTGGGAAAGAGGTGGTTCTCTTCCTCGTGGATATGATGATCGAGATGGCCCTTGATGCGCTGGAGCTGTGAGCCCCACTCTTCGGGCCGCTCGTTGTCCTCGATGCGCGTCGCCAGCGCGAGCATTGCCTCATGCTCGGACAACGACTCCTCGATCATCGGGTCGATGCCGTTGCCCTGGCGCAAGGGCGGATAGAAGCATTCCTGCTCCAGGCGCGCGTGCACCTCCAACTCGTGGCGCAACGCCGGCACACGCTGCCGTCGCTCCTCGGTGCTGTCGGTCTGAAGGAGCTGCTGCAGCAGCCGGTCGACCCGGCGATGCTCCTCGGACAGCGCTTGAAATAGGTCCATCGTTCGACCTCCCTGTTGAGCGGGTGAGCCGGCACCCCCATGCCCTGGACCCGCCCCTGTTCGGGCGGGCCGCAGGCGTCCTGTTCATACGTCCTTGGCGACCAGCGGGGGCGCTGCGCGCGGCCCTAAGGGAATCCGACTGCGCGGCGTCCGCAAAGTTCCACGGACACTAGGAGGATGTCCGAGAAACCCGGCGCCTACTGCGCGCGTCCCACAGCGGCGGCTTTGCGCGATCCCTCAACTCGCATGGGAACCACCATGCTCGTTTCACGATCACGCAAGTCCGCTCGCTGTGCCACGCGCTCGCTACGGCGCAGATTTCCCGGACAGCCTCCTAGGGCTTCAGCCGGTGCGCTTGCGCCCGCTGCCGCGCGAGCGCCCGCCCGACCTGCCGGAGCGGCCGCGGCCGCCGTCACTGCGGCTCGACCCATTGGGCTGGCTGCCGCGCTCGTCCACGCTGCGCTTGAGCAGCTCCATCATGTCGACCACCTGGCCTCCGCCGCCGGCGGCTTGCTCCGCGGACGCGGCGGGCTGCTTGCCCTCCGGGCTGCGCGCCTTCTCCTCGATATACGCCTTCAGCCGTTCGCGGTACTCGTCCTTGAAGGCCGAGGGATCCCAGGTATCCGTCATCGAGTCGATCAGCTGCTCGGCCATCTTGATCTCGCGATCGGAGATCCGGTACTCGGACATGGTCTGGCGCGGCAGCTCGAACCGCTCCGTCGAGCGGATCTCCTCGTGGTAGCGCATCAGGTCGAGCAGCAGCGCATCGCCTTCGGGGATGAGACCGGCGATGTACTGGCGCGTGCGGATCACGACGCGCGCGATCCCCATCTTGCCGCTGCGCCGCAGCGACTCGCGCAGCAGCACGTAGCCCTTCTCGCCGCCCTTGCCCGGAACCAGATAATAGGGCTTGTCGAAGTAGACGTAATCGACCTCCTTGGCCGCCACGAACTGCTCGATGTCGATGGTCTTGGTGGTCTCGACCGAGGCCTGCTCGAACTCTTCCGGATCGAGCACGATGTATTGGCCGTCCTCGTACTCGTAGCCGCGCACGATCTGATCCCACGGGATCTCCTCGCCGGTCGCCTCGTTGACGCGGGAGTAGCGCACGCGCGCATGATCGCGCCGGTCGAGCATGCGGAAATGCAGCTCGGTCCGCTCCTCGGCCGGGAACAGGGTGATCGGGACGTTCACCAGTCCAAAGCTGATGCTGCCCTTCCATATGGCTCGTGGCACGGCGGTCCTCGCTGCCCCTCCGGGCTCGGTGGTGTCCCTGCGTTCGTTGGACATTGGCCAGGGGATTTCGATCCCGGCCCGGGCACCCCGGCGCACAGTACGCTGGGACACGTCGGGATTACGCCGGCCTCAGCTCGACCTTGACCCAGCCGGACTGGCGCCGGTCGAACGCCTCGTACGCGGAGATGACGTCGGGCAGCGGTTCGTCCTGGGTGACGACATGGCGCGGCGCCAGCTCGCCACTGCGGGCCTGGCGTACCAGGTCGGGCACATAGCGGCGGTGATTGCAGTTGCCCATGCGCAGGGTGAGGTTGCGCTGCATCGCTTGGCCGAGCGGGAACGTGCGCTGCTGCGGCGGATAGACGCCGATGATGGACAGCGTCCCGGCCTTAGCGACCGCGCCGACCGACCACTGCAGCGCCTGCGACGGCGCGCCGCCGGGATGCCATTGGTCGCCGTGCGGATCGGTGCGCGGCGCCACCGCGCTCAGGTCCTGCTCGTGCTGCCGGGCCTGCTCGTCGCCCTGCGCCGCCGGTCCGTCGCGCGCGGGGGCGGCGTCCACGCCGACCGCGTCGATCACGCTGTCGGCGCCGGCGCCCAGCGTGAGCTCGCGGATGGTCTCGATGGGGTCGTCGGCGTTGAAGTCGATCGCCTCGGCCCCTTGTTCGCGCGCCATATCCAGCCGCCCGCCGAGCGTATCGACTGCGAAGATGCGGCCGGCGCCCATCAGTCGCGCGCCGGCGATCGCGAACTGGCCCACGGCGCCGCAACCGAACACCGCGACCGACTTGCCCTGCTTGATCCCGGCCATGTCCGCCCCGAACACGCCGGTGGGCACGACGTCGGAGATCAGGATGGCGTCGTCATCGGAAACCTCGTCGGGCAGGCGCACCAGGCCGGTGGCCGCCCAGGGGATGCGGGCGTATTCGGCCTGCAGGCCCCGGAAGGGGCCGGTCTGCTCGGGCCCGCCGAAGAACGAGGTGCCGGCGAGCTTGCCGTGCGGATTGGCCTCGTCGCATTGGGCGTAATAGCCGTTACGGCAGTAGTTGCACTGGCCGCAGGCGATCGTCGAGGGCACCACCACGCGGTCGCCCCGGTTGAAGTTGCGCACGCGGCTGCCGGTCTCCTCCACCACGCCCACGGCCTCGTGGCCCAGCACGGTGCCCGGAGTCATCCCGGCCATGGTTCCGCGCACCATGTGCAGGTCGGTGCCGCAGATCGCGCTGCGGGTCACACGGATCACGGCATCGTCCGGCGTTTCGACTTTCGGGTCGGCGACTTCGTCCAAGCGGATGTCGCCGACGTCGTGGAATACGACGGCTCTCATGAGTGCCTCTCCCTGATCGCGACCGCGAACAAGCGGTCGGTCCCCAGTCAATGAGTGCCGGCTTGCCGGCGCCATCCGGGCCAGCGCCTACGCGGATAGGGGCAGTTCCTCGCCAATTTCGGAACCAGCGCGGGGCTTGGTGGTCACACGCGTTCAAGAGGTGCCCGAGAGAATGCATGCGGCGTCGATCTGACGCGGCGCGCAGCGCAGCGAAGGAAGCGTGGGGCACGGACTGCTCGACGGAAGGGACGCCCGGGTCGAGATGCCCGGAGCGCCCGGACGGTTCAGCGACACGGAGGCGCATCGTGACATTTAGGCCAACGATCCACGTGGTCGACGACGACTCGACGACCCGCTCGACCCTCTCGGACCTGTTCCGGTCCGCGGGCTGGAACGAGCGCTACTATGACAGTGCCGGCGAGTTCCTGCGCAGCGCCGAGCGGGCCTTGCCCGGGTGTATTCTGCTCGAGCTGCAACTGCCGGACATGACCGGACTGGAGTTACAGACGACCCTGGGGCGTAGTGGCTATCGCCCGCCGATCATCTTCCTGACTTCGCATGGCGATGTCCCCGCAGCCGTGCAGGCGATGCGTGGTGGGGCGGTCGATTTCCTGGCGAAGCCGGTCACCGGCGATGGCTTGCTCGAGGGCGTGCGCAAGGCGGTCGCACTCGATCTCAAGCGGCGCCGCAAGGCCGCGCGCCGGGCGACCGTGCGGGCGCGCCTCGATCTGCTGACGCGCCGCGAACGCCAGGTGCTCGACGGCGTGGTGGCCGGCCGCTCCAACAAGGAGATCGGCCGCGATCTGGGCATCAGCTACAAGACGGTCGAGCTGCATCGCGGCAACATGATGGCCAAGCTGCATGCCGAGTCCATCGCGCAGCTCGTGCGGCTCGCCATCGACGGCGCGATCACGAGCCGGCCGGCTGCAGCCGGTGGCAGTCAGCGCCGGACCGGCACCGCAGCGGCGCCGGCGCCCGCGGCGACGCAAGCGGCCGGTGGCGTGGAAAGCATGTACGGCGCGCCGCGCTAGTCCGAGCCGGCCGGCCACCTGCTCACGGGCTGCCCGTGAGCAGGTGCATGGCCAGCGCGATCGCCACTACCAGGACCAGGGCGACCACGCTGGCGCTGCGCGCATGCCGGCGCCACGCGCGCAGCGCCATCTCGCCGAAGACCAGCACCAGGATCGCGAGCCCGTAGTAGCGCAGGCTTCGGCCCGCGAGCGCCGCCAGCACGAACAGCGCCACCGAGTAGCCCGTCACCCCGGCGAGCAGCATGGCCACCTGGAACGGAATGGGCGTGATCGCG
Source organism: uncultured Ectothiorhodospiraceae bacterium (assembly GCA_964625925.1). Taxonomy (GTDB): domain Bacteria; phylum Pseudomonadota; class Gammaproteobacteria; order XJ16; family Halofilaceae; genus Halofilum. The sequence goes on from CAZVBX010000059.1 coordinate 19,174, forward strand.
ACCGCCACGATCGCCCAGAAGCCGTGGGTGCGGAACTGCTGCTGAAAGGCGTCGAAGTGCGCCTGCCAGCCCGCGGTTTCGATCAACCAGCGCCCGACCGACTCGAACAGAAAATAGCCCACCCCGTAGCCGACCAGCGCGCCCAGCAGGCAGCCGGCCAGCGCCACGGTCGCGATCCACCAGATCCGATGGCGATTGGCCGTCATGAAGGGGATCAGCACGACCTCGATCGGAATCGGCACGATGGTCGTTTCGAGAAAAGACGCCCCGAACAGCACGGGCATGCCGTAGCGCGAGTGCGAGAGTTCGTGCCGGATGCGGCGCAGAATGCGAGCGCGCAGGCTGTTGCACTTGTGCAGTAGCGGCTCGGGCTCTCGGGTCAATCGCGGATTCCTTGGGTAGGCCACGGCCCGCTACGGCCGGCTCCGAGAGCCCGCGGCAGATCGATGCATCGTCAGCGGCCGCCCCAGGATGGCGCAGGGGCGGCCCGCTCGCCAGCGATGGCCGACGGGTCGAACGCTCGCCGGCGAGCAGGAGGCAGCCGAGAATCCTCCTCGATGCCGAATCCGACCGCCGTCGTAGACCCGTCCCGGGCCGGTGTCCAGCGCCATCGGCGTCAGTGCTGGCGCAGGGCCTCGACCAGCTCGCGCTTGGACATGCGCGAGCGGCCTTCGATGCCAACCTTCCTGGCTTGTGCGTAAAGGTCGTCCCGCTTCCAGTCCTCCTAGGGCCTGTTACCCCTTCCCGCGGTCGTCGCGTTGTGGCCCCCAATCCGGGCCCCGCAAGGCGCGAG
>CAZVBX010000060.1:0-19355 GCA_964625925.1 uncultured Ectothiorhodospiraceae bacterium
TGCAGTTTGCGGGCGTTCGCCCCACCCCACGTATCGACCGTCGCCGTCACTGTAGACCGTCCCCGTGGGGGCCGCTCACCGGATCGACGCAAGGCGCACACAGATAACCGCCCGCCGGTTACGACCGGCGGGCGGTACCGGAGCGAACCGGACGGTTCCGTCCGGACATACTTACTGTTCGATGATGCGGTCGCGGTCGTTCACGTCCATCATCTGTACGTCATATGCACTGTCGGCATCCGGATGCGAGTGCTGCAGGTACTCGGCCAAGGCGTCCTGTTCACTACCCGCCCCAGCGAAGTCCGACTCGCCCGGATTCGTGGTCAGGTCCACCCGGTTGGGAGCCGACAGACCGTTTAGCGGGTAGCCATCTCCACAGCTTGTATCTTCCCCCACGCACATGGCGATGAAGTCCAGGATCACGAGCCGGAAGGTCCGTGAGGCATCGTCCTGCACCAAGCCGTTCTGGACCACCGTATCCGCCACAGTGCCGTCGTCGTTGAGGATCTCGAGCGTGCGCAGCCGGTTACCGCTGATGTTCTGCTCCTTCCGGTTAGTGTCGCCCGCCGTGCGCGCATCGCGAGACGGATCGAACTCGAAGCGCATGCCGGCGACCTGGGGGAACTGGCCCGGCGTGGCGCCGGGTTCGGTGGCGGCGACGCTGTACTCGACGATGTCGGCCAGCTCGGCGGCCGTCACGGTCAACAATGTCAGGCCATTGTTGAAACTCAGGGCGGTTTCGATGTCCAGTTGCGAGACTCCGCCCTCCGGCTTGCCGATCGCCTCATTGGCGGCCGGCGGCAGATAATCGATATCTGACGGATCATTGGAACCGGCCGGTTGAACGGCTCGCCCGATCGGGTTGCGGATACCGCCGCCATTCTTGAGCGAGATATCGACACCGGGGTCTTCCTGCCGGGCCAGCCGGAGGTTGGCATCGGCCGTCAGATTGCCCAGATTGGTCTCGCGCGTCCGGACGGCCTCGCGACGACCGTCCAGGTAGACATCGGTAAAGCCCAGGACATTGCCGTCCTTTTCACTCAGGACGCTTTCCAGAGCGTCCGCGATATCAACCACTTCAGCGATCGGGTCAACGGGAGCACTCACCACATCGGTCGCCCAGGCGCCACTGACGCCGGCGTCCAGCGAATCCGTCTGGATCACGCCCTGCTCATCGAACTCGACGATCAGTCGTCCGAGATAACGGAAGTCACCCGCTGTATTGACGACGAGCACCGGTTCGTCCGCCGGCGAATCGTACTCGAGGGGATACGCGTCCGCGGCGCTATCGCCATCGCGTAAATCGTCGTTCGCATCGGCCAGCACGGTGTTCGAGCCGCCTGCCACGATGATGTCCACGCCTTCTAGCCGCTCCGCCAGCGCCTTTTCGATGGCAATCTGCTGCATGTGCGCCAGCAGAATGATCTTGTTGATGCCATCGTCCTCTAGCGTGTCGACAGCGGGCTGGATCTCTGCGGCCAGGGCATCCAGATCCGCCTCGTTGGCAGCATCGAACTCGGTGGGACGGATCTCGAGGCTGCCGGTATCGGTGATGCTCGGCAGACTGGGCACCGCGGCGCCCACCAGCCCCACGCGCTCGCCATTGACGCTGACGGTGACACTGCCGGCGATCGTCTTTGCTTGGGCTTGTTCGGCGTCGGCAACGAGCAGATCGGCGGTGGGATCGTCCCCGTAGTCAATATTCGTCGCCAGATAAGGGTAATCCGCACCGGGCCAGTCGCCCTCGCCCGCGATCAGTTCGGCGAATGCATCCGTACCGGCATCCAGGTCGTGGTTGCCAATGACCGAAGCCTGCACACCCAGTTCGTTGAGCCAAGCGATATTGGCCCGCCCCGGACCGGGCGCACCCAGCACCTCGGCCATGCTGTCGTCGTCGGCGGCATAGAACTCGGGACCGGGAATCAGGTTATCGCCCGAGCTCACCAGCACGGTGCTTTCCGGATAGTCCGCACGGAAACCGTCCACTAGCGCCGAGAAACCGCGTACATCGGCCAGACCGCCGGCGCCGTCCACGTCGGCGAAATGCAACAACTGCAGTTGGAAGTCGCCCTCCTCCTGATCTCCATCGGAACCGGAACCGCCACCGCCGCATGCACTCAGTCCGGCCAGTGCGAGGACGGCCGTGACCGGTAACAACGCCTTCGTCATCATGATGCGTCTCCCATATCACTCGAATGCGGGTGTTTTTATGGACTCGCTCCGACGGCCCGATCCCCCGAAGCGGGAGAGGCATCGTAGCCGCCGGAAGTGACACGACCGACACGAAGACACTGCAGCAGGGTTACGAGACGATGACGGCAGGGTCTCGTACCGAACCGACGTAGTCGGACGCGCTCACCGCCAACGGGAGTCGGCGGACTGATGCGCGGGAGTGGTCCGCCCGTTTGAGCGGTAACGGGTACGAAGATGCAGGTTCGTGACTGGCGTATGACGACCGAGAGGACGCGGGGCGGGCCGGAACGGCCCCGTGCAAGGCGCTCGCGCCGAGTCACCTCGGGCCGGCGATCATGCTTCCACGGTCTGCCAATCGATCGCCGAGTGCGCGTGTTCAGTATCAGGGCAAACGACGCATCGTAGATCAACGAGTGCGCCGTATCACCGACGTACCAGACCAGCGTCGCGCAAGGAGACCATACCGCTTGTTCCGACTGGGCGCGGCAAAGTAGCTATTGACCATCAGCAGTATGCCCCAGCTCGCGATCGTCGGACCGAACAACGTAATGAGGTACACGGCCTGACTGGCCGACCGATCCAACAAGGATTGCCCCGGGAAGACCTCCGCAACGAGAGAGCCCGCTATCGCCTCATGCTGCCCCAGAGACGGAAGCGCTATGCCGACGCCGACATGGGAAAACGGCGACTGCCTGCAAAATCCGCTGGCTTGGATTCATTGTTTTCACTGTCGATCCGACGTAACCGGACCGTCCAAAGGCGGGTGTCGGATAGATACTCAACTAGCTCACGCTAACCCCTTGATGGACCCGCGTCCCCACCCGATCCGCGGGGCTCACTCCGGAACCGGTCCGTTGCCCGCCTCGAGGTCTTGTCGCACGTCGCGCATCCAATCGTGCCATTGCGGCGGCAGCGGTTTGCGCGTGATCAGCCGGTGCACCTTGGCGAGTTCAAGGCCCTGCTCACCAGCGACATCCGTTTCGATGTCATCCGGGTCAAGACCAGCCAGCTCGTCACGACCGATCACATCGGCGAGCGCGAACACCGGGCGCACGCGCCGGATACCGCCCACCGGGGTTTCCGGATCCCTCTGGTCGCGGGCGCGGTCGTACCACCGCTTCGGGCGTCCGTGGAGAACGTAGCCCGGCACCGACGGATACGAGCGCCGCGACATGACATAGACATGGCGGTCACGCGGGATCTGGGTGGTCCAGCCGGCCTCGTGGAGCACCGTCGCATGCCCGACCCACATCGACGGAAAGAGGCGCCACAGCGCCTGATCCGCGTAATGATCGGGCGAGCGGGGATCGACCACACGGTTGAAATGCAGCCCCGTGCGGCCGAACGACTCGACCATGCCGTAATCACGCCACAGATCGATGCGCCGATCGGCCGTGTTGGCCGACCAGCGGAACAGGCGCGTCACATCGCCGCTCGTGAACAGTGGCGGCAACGCCCGCAGGCGCTCCGTGGATCGCTGGCGCTCGCTCACGGGCGCCTACCGTCCGCTGTCTCGTGACCAGGATCCGGGGGACGGCACGTGTCCGCGGCCGCCTCGAGGGTGTCGCGCGCGACCGCCGCCATGTCCCGGTACACGCCGTGCTGCCCAAATTGCCGGCCCATCGACTCAGGCAGCCACTGCGGCACGTTGCGCTCGATGGCCGCGGCGAGTTCGTCGACATCGACCTGCTGCGCGCGGACCGCCTCGACGAACGAAGCCCGGTCCTGCCCGTAGATCGCCAGGGTCGTGTCGAGCTGCCGGCAGAACACCTCGGGGTCGTCCGTCGGCCGCGCACAACCCTGCTGGTCGATCAGCCACCACAGGTCGAAGTGGTCGCGTTCTTTCGTGTACGGGCGGAAGGCCAGCGCAACAACCTTGTCGGCCACGACGCTATCGGTCACTGCGGTCGGCATCATGGGCGAGACCTGGACGCGCCCCGTCGGGATCTGCATGTTGCGCAGGTGGTGGCGGTATTGGAGCATCTGCTCAATGTCCGCCCGCATGAACTCGACCTTGACCTTGACCGTGCCGGAGCGGTCCGCCCGCGACCAGCTGAGTTGATACGTGAGCACGGGATTGTCCGCCCGGTCCTTGGCAAGCTTGAGATCGACCGCGCCATCGTGCTCCGGGTAGAGCGCCTCGGCCACGTAGGCCCGCACATCTTCCATGATCCGGTGCAAATCATCGCTGCGGCCATTGTTGAACAAAAAGTCGAGATCCTCGGACCAGCGCGGTGAACCGTAGGCAAAATGCAGCGAGGAGCCGCCGTGGAAGACGACGTCGCCGGCCTCCCACCGGCGGGCATCGACCAGCCCGGCGAGGGCGTGGAACTGGATCTGCTCCGCCATATCCGCGATCTCCGCGCGGGTCAGCTCTCTTCGCTCGCTGTGGCGCATTTCCACATCTTCCCTACAACTTATTGTAAGAGTCTTGTACAAAAGCGCCAGGAGATCAACCCGATTTTCCCTCTCCCGCCCAATCTGGACTCAGCGTCGCGTTCAGCGCGTCGGGGGCTCGAAGCAAGGGATCCGGATCTAGCGGATCAAAGGGTCAGACTGCTTGACCACTGGTGATCTCACTCAAGGCGGACGCCACCGCCTTCAACCTCACCGCCACCAGCCAGGTCGCCCATTACGGTCTATGGTGGAACCCGCCGTGGAGCGCCAGGCCACCGGCCGCGCCGCCGTATCGGCCAACACCGCAATGGCACCGTGCACCGCCTGCTCACCGAAGGCACCTTCGAGGGAAGGATCACAGCATGATCCATGCGCAAGAAGGCTGGCCGACCTCGCCGTCCCCAGCGGCGAACGGGGTGCACCGAACTCACCGATGCCGAGCTGCGCGAGCCTGTAGGCAATAGTTTGGTAGCGAAAGCACCCGGCATGATGCGTCATTGCTGGCGCTGCCCATCAAGACCTTCGTCATCGCGGGCCGCCGGAAACCGACGTGCTGCCACGGATGTTGAGCCGGCGGCGGGATCGACCAGTGCCGAGCACGACTGAAAATCCAAGTGTAGATCGGGATTCGGATGCGGTTACAATTGGTGACTCCCTCGACTCGATTCGTGCTTGCCTGAGGCCACCTCGGATGCTCATGGATCGTTTCGGCCGTGTACATCGGACGATGCAGTGCGCCTGAACTGCCGTTGGCTCGCCGTCACCGCGACGACCGTCATTCTTCTCGGCCTCGAATTCGCCCAGCTTGGCGATGAGCTGCGCTATGAGCGATCCGGCCTCGCGGCTGGCGAATGGTGGCGGCTGTTCAGCGGCCACTTTGTGCATCTCGGTCCTTCACACGTCGCGCTGAACATTGCCGGGCTACTGGCCGTTATGCTGCTGGTAGGCCATCGCCTGCGCATCGGCGAGTGGATAGCCGCCACGCTGGCGGCCACTCCCACGGTCAGCGCGGGCTTGTGGTTGGGTGCGCCAGAGGTCGAATGGTACGTGGGACTCTCGGGTGTATTGCACACCTGGATCACCATGGGTGCGCTCGCCTTATGGACTCAGGATGACAGCGAACGCCTGATTTCAGCCATCATCGCGATCGTCTTGGCATCCAAGCTCACGTGGGAATTCACACTTGGACCGCTCCCCGGATCGACCGCACTGAGCGGCGGCCCCGTGGTCCACGAGGCACACCTCTTCGGCACACTGGCCGGCGTGGGCCTCTATGCATTACGCCCCCTCGCGAAATCCATGGTCCGGTACGTATGGGGATGCTTGCGTACCGCCACGACCTACCGCCGGCAAAGCGACCGCTGAACTCAGGCGAACGGACGCCATTCATCGAGACCGTGCGCGGGATCGAAGCGGCGGACGAGAAGGCGCGGATCTTCGCCCAATACACCGCCATAGGCGAGTTACCGGTCACGTCTGGGTGCGAGACGCTCAGCATCCAAGTTCCCTGCGTCGACGACCGATGCACGCCCAAACAACGCGACCAGATGGCGACCGATTTCCAAGAGAGGCGCGCAGAACGCGTGTGGTGGTCTCGCTCAAGGCAGGCGGCACCGGCCTCAACCTGACCGCCGCCAGCCAGCTCGTCCATTAGGATCTATGGTGGAACCCGGCCGTTGCGCGCCAGGCTACCAACCGCACATATCGTGTCGACCGGCACTGCAACGTCACGGCCCAGCGCTTGATAACCGAAAACACATTCGAGCGAAAGATCGACAACACGATCCAGCACGATGAGGGCGTTGCCGGCCTCAGCGCCACCAGCGGCGAACGGTAGATAAGCGATCTCACCGACGCCGAGCTGCGCGAGCTAGTAAGCTCGTAGAGAATAGGTTGGCCGCCGAAGCACCCGGCATGGTGCATCATTGCTAGACCTGACCCTCGTAACCCTTGACCCTCGTAACCCCCATCTGGCCCTCGCAATCCCCACCGGCAACATTGCGCCGGGCCCAGCGCCGGAGTTCTCACCGGCTCACGGGGCGCCTGCTGTAGCGCCCCATCCGCCCCGGTACGTAGCGTCTGTAGGGCCGTCTGTACGGCCTTATCGCCCTGCCCGCCGATACCCCCACAGGCCTGCCATGCTCGCGAGAAGCAACGCCAACAGCGGATTGGCGGAGCCGCCTCCGCCACCACCGCCCGAACCGCCGCCCGAACCACCGCCCGAACCACCGCCCGAACCGCCGCCCGAACCGCCGCCTGAACCACCGCCTGAACCACCGTCAGTGCCGCCCCCACCGTCGCCACCGCCCGTGCCCCCGTCGCTGCCGCCGGAGTCGAAACTGACCGTGTTGTCGAACGTGATGTGGTCGACGACCTTGTCTCCGCCGTCGTACTCCGTAAGCGTCATCGTGACGTAATAGGTCCCGTCCGGTGGTTCAGTGAATGCGACCTGCTCGGAAATATTGTTGAAGGAAACGCCGCCTTCGAGTTGGGGCAGGTTCGCGGTGCCCATGATGTAGCCGCTAATCGCGCCGCCGCTATAGCGATGGTCCGTCGCCCAGAGTTTGAGTTTCAGGGTGCCCGACAAGCCGCCGCTGCGATTGTTTTCCACCGATGTCGCTGTGAGGATCACGAAATCCTGGTCGGTCTCGTAGCCGCACGGATCGCATATGAGTTCGAGCCCGCTGGAGCCGGTGGAAGTGTCGTCGCCGCTGCCGCCGTCAGTGCCACCGCCGCCGCCACCGCCCGAGCTGCCAAGGCTGACGGGATTGCCGGTCCCCGGGCTGTAATCAATGATGGTAGTCGTGTTCGGGTATTCCGCGAGGATGAAGAAGACGTAGTAACTGCCCTCGGGGGGCTGGTTGTACGTTTCGGTGATCTGGATATTGTAGAAATACGCATGGGGGGCCAATGTCCCGTCGCCCCCACCGATGAACGAGCTGACATTGAGGTTGTCGGTCAGTCCATAGCCGGAACCGGCCGGATCATTGTCCGGGCTAGCCCAGAGCTGCAGGTACAGCGTGCCCGAGGTCGTGCTGCTGGAGTAGTTCGTGATCCTGCTGAAGTTGATCGAGACCGTGCCCGATGCCGGATCGATCGTGTAATCGCCGCTTCCGTCAAGTCGCACATCCGTCGCGTGGGCCACCGCGGAGATCGCGAGCAGCGAGCAGACGGCCACGATGTTCTGCATGATTCTTCTCATCGCGTGTCCTCCCCGTTCGCATGGATCAATACGAGGTCGCCGCACAGCGCCTGTTCGTCAACCGCGATGTCCGTCGAACCTCCGAGAACCGCGAGGCGCCCGGCGATGGATCCGCCATTGCAGGGGACGCCGAATATATCCCCGGGCCGGACAATGGCTACGAAGCCCTGATAGCTCGAGAACCGGATGGAACGGCCGCTCTTGTTGGAGATCGTGACGCGGTCGTCTTCATATCCGGAATAGAACTTCGCCTCGAACGCATCCGGGCCGGACGTTACGGACTGCATTACACGCAAGTCGGACCGGGCATCGAAGCCGCGACTCGTCTCGGCCCCCGTCCCGGAAGACGCGGTACCGATGCCGCTGGCCAGCAGGGCCGTTAGCACGAACGCGGATACTGTTTTTCGCCGAACCATCACGTTTCCCCTCTCAAGGAATCAATCATCGTTCTTCTTAGGGAATGTCTGAAAAAGCATGTCTTTGCGAGGAACGAAGTGACGAAGCAATGCATAACGCGCCGATTTGGCTCAATTTCTGGATTGCTTCGCTGCGCTCGCAATGACGAGAGTGGAGATTAATCAGACGCTCCTTAGCGTCCAGCTTCATGATCGCCGGAGGCGCTGTCACCCCCCGTTTGGGGGTGACATGATCTGATTTTCATAGCTATCTCATGGTGGGACGATGATCCTTTGGACAAGGAGAACAGCCATGACACACGAGCGCCGCAGCTTATCGGCGAAATACACGCAGCGAATTGCCCGGCTGGTGATCGATGATGGCCTGAGCGTCCGCGGCCGCGACGAGGATCTTGGCGAGGCCGCGGTGCGCCGCTTGCGCAGGACGGCGACCAGGACGTAGACGGAGACGGCGATCCAGATCTGGGGCTTGATGGCGTTATCGGAGCTGCCGAAGAACGGCGCGAACGCGGGTAATCCCGCTAGGAGAGCAGCGCGAGCGCCGAATCCCGCACCCATGAGACGATGGGGGCCGGATAGACGCCGAAGACGACCAGTAGCGCCACGAGCACGAACAAAGCCAGGTGTCCGGGCCAAGCATGGACGTGCGTACGCGCAGGACGTACGCGGACGTCCGATTCACCATCGGGCAGAGCGACCAGGTACAGAATGACGCGCAGGTAATAGAACAACCCGATCGCGCTGCCGACGACGAGAGCCACCAGTAGCAGCCATAGGCCCGCGTCGACTCCGGCCACGAACAGGTAGAACTTGGCCACGAAGCCGACCGTCAGCGGCATGCCTGCGAGTGCGAACAGGGCCGCCGCCAGCACCCCCGCCAGCACCGGGTGCCGCCACATGAGGCCGCGATAGCGCGCCAGATCATGGCCCTCCTCGCCCGCGGCGATCTCGACCTGGGTGACCACGCCGAAGGCCGCCAGATTCATCACGAAATACGCCGCCAGGTAGTAGCCGGCGGTCTCGATGCCCAGGTCGCCGCCGCCGGCCAGCGGGACCAGCAGATAGCCCATGTGCGCGATCGAGGAATACGCCAGGATGCGTTTGACGTCGTCCTGCAGCAGCGCGAGCAGATTGCCGGCGAGCATGGTCGCCAGCCCGATCAGCGTCAGCGCCGCGAGCAGCGACGGCACCACGTGCGCCTCGGCCGCCAGTAGGTAGCGCAATACCACTGCGAATGCCGCGCCCTTCGACACGGTCGCGAGGAAGGCCGTGACTGGCGGCGGCGCGCCCTCGTAGACATCGGGTGTCCACAGGTGGAACGGCACCAGCGACAGCTTGAACGCCAGGCCCACGATGACCAGCCCGACCCCGGTGGCGAGATATACGTCGACCGCGCCGGTCGCCGCGCTGGCCGCCGACGCGCCGAGTTCTAGCGAGCCGGTGCGCGCATAGATGAGCGCCACGCCGAAGAGCAGGAATGCGACCGCGACGCCGGCCAGGATCAGGTATTTGATGCCGGCTTCCATCGGCCGGTCGCGGAACACGTAATAGGCCGCCAGCGCGAACAGGGCCACCGACAGCGTTTCCAGCCCCAGCAGGAGACTGGCGTAGTGGGTCGCCCCCACCAGCACCGCCGCGCCGAGCGTGGCGATGAGGATGAGCAGATAGAACTCCTCGCGTGGCGCCTCGCGGGCGGCCATGTAGCCGTAGGCCAGTAGCACCACCGCCAGTGCTGCCAGCAGGATCAGGACCAGGAAGAACAGCGCGAACCCGTCTACGGCCAGCAGCGGCGTGACCATGCGCGGCGCCTCCTGCGCCACATAAGGCACGGCCGCCAGCGGAAGCCCGAGGCCGAGCACGGTCAGGATCGCCGTCAGCGCGTGCGAACGGTAAAACGAGATCACCAGCAGCAGCACGATCGCCGCCGCCATTAGCACCAGCCAGGGCGAGAGCGCGATGTAGTCGGCGGTGATCATAGACCCACCAGCGTCCCGGTGGCGGGGCCGCCCAGCAGCCCGGCGAGCGCGGGCGCGGAGACATCGAGAATCGCCGCCGGCAGCAGCCCGAACCAGATGAGCGCTAGGGCCAGCGCGCCGAGCGCGAGTGTCTCGCGCACACCCGCATCCGCCATCCTCAGGCCTTCACGGGACGGGCCGTGGAAGCTGCGCTGGACCAGCCAGAGCGAGTAGACCGCGGCGACCACCAGGCCGGCGGCCGCCAGCGCGGTCGCGGTCACGCTCACCGAGTAGGTCCCGAGCAGGATCAGGAACTCGCCGATGAAGTTGGCCAGCCCGGGCAGGCCCAGCGAGGCGATGGCGAAGAACATGCCCAGCGCGCCCATGCGCGGCGCCGCCGACCAGAGGCCGCCCATGCGATCCATCTCGCGCGTGTGCAGCCGCTCCTGCAGGGCACCGGCGATCATGAACAGCGCGCCGGTGGACAGGCCATGGGCCACCATCTGCATGACCACGCCCTGCAGCGCCAGCGTGTTCCAGGCGAACACCCCCAGCAGCACGAAGCCCATGTGGCTGACGCTGGTATAGGCGACCAGGCGCTTGAAGTCGGTCTGGGCGAAGGCGACCACGCCGCCGTAGAGAATGGAGATCACGCCCAGGGTGAGCGCCGCCGGGGTGAACGCCTCCGTTGCCTCCGGAAATAGCGGCACCAGGAAGCGGATCATGCCGTAGGCGCCGGTCTTCAGCAGGATGCCGGCGAGGATCACGCTGCCGGCGGTCGGGGCGTCCGTATGCGCGTCCGGCAGCCAGGTATGAAAGGGCACCGCCGGCAGCTTGACCGCGAACGCCAGGAAGAAGCCGAGCATCAGCAGGATGGCCACCGCGGCGTTCAGTGGAAGTTCGAGCAGATCGAAGTAGCTGAAGCTCGGCGCGCCGGTCTGCTGCTGATGCAGCAGCGCCAGCGCCACGATCGCCGCCAGCATCAGCAGGCTGCTCGCCTGCGTAAAGAGGAAGAACTTGAGCCCCGAGTAGGCGCGGTTGCCATGGCCCCAGATCACGATGAGCAGGTACATCGGGATCAGCATGACCTCCCAGAAGAAGAAGAACAGGAACAGGTCGAGCGCGAGGAAGACGCCGACCGCGCCCGTCAGGGAGGCCATCAGGTTGAAGTGGAAGAAGCCGCTGCGCTCAGTGATCTCGCTCCAGGAGCCGGCCACGGCGGCCAGCCCCAGCACCGCCGTCAGTGCCACCAGCACTAGGCTCAGCCCGTCCGCCGCCAGCAGGAAGGTAATGCCGAAGCGCGGCACCCAGGGCGCCTCGACGCGCGCCAGCCATTGTCCTTCAGGCGCCGCCGCGGCGCCGGCCCAGAGCAGCGCGACCAGGCCGAGTTCGATGACGAGCCCGGCGACGGCGATCCAACGCGGCGCTGCCGGTCCGGTGCGCCCGGCGAACCCGGCCAGGAGCGCGGCGGCCAGCGGGACCGCGACGAGCGCCACCAGGGTCATCGCGCCGGCCTCACGGCAGCACCACGATGGCGATCAGCACGATCGCGCCGCCGGCAATGCCGGCCGCGTAGGCGCGCAGCACCCCGCTCTGGCTGTCACTGAGCTGGCGATGCCCCCAGGTCGCCAGCCGCGCGATGCCGCTGTAGAACCCGTCGACGAAGTCGCGCTGGTTGCCGCAAGCGATGGCGACGAAGGGCCGCACGAGCAGCGTCCCGTAGAGCGCATCGAAGCCCCAGCCGCCGCGCCAGAAGCGCGACACCGCACCGGCCTCCTGCGGCTCGGCGCGCCGGCGCCCGTAGGCGAGCCAGGCGACCACGATCCCCAGCAGCGCCGCGGCGGTAGCGATGATCATGGTCTGCAACTCGTCGAGGACCGCGCCGTCACGGTGGGCTACCTCCGGCAGGGCGTGATGCAGCAACTCCGAGAACGGCTGGAAGCCGCCGAGCACCTGCGGCATGTCGACGAACCCGCCGACCACGGCCAGTACCGACAGCAGCATCAGTGCCGCCCCCTCGGCCGGGCTTGCCCCGCGGTGGACCGGGATCGGCCCCTCGCGTCCGAGGAACGCGACGAAAAGCACGCGGAAGATGTAGACCGAGGTGATGAAGGCGGCGAGCACGCCGACGGCCCAGAGCACCGCCCCGCCCGCGGGCGACTCGTAGGTGGCCGCCAGGACCAGCTCCTTGCTGTAGAAGCCGGCCGTGACCAGCGGCAGAGCGGCCAGCGAGGCCGCGCCGATGCCGAAGGCCAGCGCGGTACCGGGCAGGCGCCGGCGCAGGCCGCCCATGCGGTAGATATCGTGCTCGTCGTGTAGCGCCACGATGGTCACACCGGCGGCCAGGAACAGCAGCGCCTTGAAGAAGGCGTGGGTCATGAAGTGGAACATCGCCGCGGCGTAGGCGCCGACACCGAGCGCCAGCACCATGTAGCCGATCTGGCTGATGGTCGAATAGGCGAGCACGCGCTTGATGTCGCGCTGGGCCAAAGCGCTGCAGGCGGCGAGCAGGAGCGTTACCGCGCCGATGACGGCGACGGCGTTCTGCACCGGCGGGGCCAGTTCGAATAGCACATGCGTGCGCGCGATCAGGTACACGCCCGCGGTGACCATGGTCGCGGCATGGATCAGCGCGCTGACCGGCGACGGGCCGGCCATTGCATCCGGCAGCCACACTTGTAGCGGCACCTGGGCGGATTTACCGACCGCGCCGGCGAGCAGCAGCGCGGCCGCCGCGATCGCCAGCGGCTCGCCCGCGCTCCAGGTCGCCTGCGCCCGCTCCAGCAGCGTCGGCAGATGCAGCGTGCCGAACTCGGTGAACAGCAGGAACAGGCCGACCGCCATGGCGGCGTCGCCGACACGGGTGACGACGAAGGCCTTGCGCGCCGCACGGCCGTTGTCCGCCTCTTCGTAGTACAGCCCGATCAATAGATAACTGCACAGGCCCACCATCTCCCAGCCGAGATACAGCAGCAGGAGATTGTCGGCGAGCACCAGCGTCAGCATCCCGAAGACGAACAGGTTCAGGTAGGCGAAGTAGCGCCGGTAGCCGGGCTCGGCCGCCATGAACGTGGCCGAGTACAGATGGATGAGGAAGCCGACGCCGGTGATGACGGCCACCATGACCAACGACACGGGATCGAGCAGCAGCCCGATGCCCGTGCGCAGCTCACCCACGGCGACCCATTGCCACAGCGTCTGCGAGATCGTGCCGCCGTACGGCGGCAGCACGAGATAGGGTCCGATCACGGCCGCGGTCGCCAGCGCGGAGAGCCCGACCGCGCCGACCGCAACGGTTGCGATGAGGCCACGGCCGAACCAGCCGCCGAATAGCGCGATCAGCGCGAAGCCGGCCAGCGGCAGCGCGGGGATGAGCCAGAGCCAGGCCTGCATCATCCCTGCATCCTCCGCGCCGCGTCGGCATCGACGTTCTCGTAGCGGTGGAAAAGCTGCAGCACCAGGGCGAGGCCCACGGCGATCTCGGCCGCGGCGACCGTCAGCACCAGGATGAACATCACCTGCCCGTCGGCCTCGCCCCAGCGCGCCCCGCCGAGCACGAAGGCCAGCCCGGCGGCGTTGAGCATAATCTCGATGCCCATGAGGATGAAGACGATGTTGCGCCGCACGAGCACGGTCACCAGCCCCAGCGCGAACAGCGCCATGGCGGTCAGGAGCCCGTGCTCGAGCGGCACCTCAGCCATCGCCAGGCCCCTCCTGGTGCGCCCGCCGGCCCAGGTGCAGCGCCCCGATCAGAGCGGCCAGCAGCAGCATGCCGGCGATCTCCACGGCCAGCACATAGGGGCCGAAGAGCGCCACGCCGACCGCGCTGGCGGGGACCTCGGCGCGGGTGATGTCGAGCCCGCCGTGCACGGTGAGCACGTAGATCAGCTCCGCCAGCAGAATCGCCGAGAGGATGCTCGGCACCACCCACATCTGCGGCGCCAACCACCCCCGCTCCTGCACGGCGGCGTCCTCGCCGAGGTTGAGCATCATGATGACGAAGATGAACAGCACCATGATGGCGCCGGCGTAGATGATGATCTCCAGCGCCGCCGCCAGCGGCGCGCCCACGGTGTAGAACATCACCGCCACAGCGAACAGAGAAACGACGAGCAGCAACAGCGCATGCACCGCATTGCGCGAGAACACGACCGCAAGCGTGGCGGCCAGCGCCACTGCGGCGGCGATGTAGAACGCCGCGGTCATCGCGGCCCCACCCCGTGGTTGAGGAGGACCACGGATGAACACGGATGGACACGGATGGGCCTGCCGTCATCGGGCGCGGAGTCGCGTAGCCCGGATGAAGCGAAGCGCACCAACCCGCCGGGAGCGGGTTGGCGCAGCAGTCCGAAGGGCGCGGCCCAGGACGGGCCGCGCAATCCGGAGACGCTGCTACGAGGAGCGGATCGCAACGTAGAAGGAAGCAATCCCGCCGTTGCGCAGACACGGCTCAGAACCGAGGTTCGGGCGTCGACGATTCGCGGGCGGTGCCCGCTCCTACATGGCCCCGAGCGGCGCTGTAGGAGCGGCCATTGGCCGCGAACGAATCGGGCCGCCCCGCTGACCTCGGAAGCGAGCGGCAGGGCACCACTTGCAGCATCGTCATCGCGAGCGAAGCGATCCACGCGTTCCACAGGCACCATCAGAACCGGGGCCTCCGCCTCGACGCTGGATCGCCACGTCGTTGCTTCGCTGCGCTCGCAATGACGTTCCTGTCGGCTCCGCGCGATGACGGCGCGGATCGGCCTAAGGGCCGCGAGCTGCCGCCGGGGCACACATTCGTGTTCATCCGCGTTCATTCGTGATTCCCTCCCCCGCGCCTCTACATGGCCTCGGGTGCCGCTGTAGGAGCGGCCATTGGCCGCGAACGAATGGGGCCGCCCCGCTGACCTCGGAAGCGAGCGGCAGGGCATCACTTGCAGCACCGCCATCGCGAGCGAAGCGAGGCGATCCACGCGTTCCGCAGGCACCGTGCAGAACCGGGGCCTCCGCCTCGACGCTGGATCGCCGCGTCGTTGCTTCGCTGCGCTCGCAATGACGTTCCTGTCGGCTCCTCGCGATGACGGCGCGGATCGGCCTAAGGGCCGCGAGCTGCCGCCGGGGCACACATTCGTGTTCATTCGTGGCTCCCTCCCCCGCGCCTCTCAGGGCAACAGGCTGCGGACGTCGACCGGCTTTTCTTCGTTCTCGGCCTCGCCCTTGTCCTTGCCGCCTACGGCGAGGCCGGCCACGTGGTAGAAGCTGTAGTCGTGGTACTTGCCCGGCCCGTCGATGTAAAGGTGCTCTTTCTCGTACACCATGTTCTGCCGATCGTACTCGCTCATCTCGAAATCGGGGATGAGCTGGATCGCATAGGTGGGGCAGGCCTCCTCGCAGTAGCCGCAGTAGATGCAGCGCGAGAAGTTGATGCGGAACCACTCGGGATACCAGCGGCCGGTCTCGTCCTCGGTCTTCTGCAGGGCGATGCAGTCGACCGGACACGCGACCGCGCATAGGTTGCAAGCGACGCAGCGCTCGGCCCCGTCCGGGTCCAACGTCAGCACGATGCGTCCGCGCGTGCGCGGCGGCAGGTACGGCTTCTCCTCTGGATACTGCACCGTGTCGCGCTTGCGGAACGCGTGCATGAACACGTTGCCGATGGTGCGGAATTGGCTGAGCATGAAACCCCTCCGTCGCCGGGCGCTGCCTCAGGTCGCCGCCAACGCCACGGCGCCGGTCACGGCGACGTTGATCAACGTCAACGGCAGCATGACCTTCCAGCCGTAGGCCATCAGCTGATCGAAGCGCGGCCGGGGCAGCGAGGCCCTGAGTAGAACGTAGAACAGCGAGACGATCGCGACCTTGATCACGAACCAGACCACCGGCGGCAGCCAGGGTCCGAGCCAGCCGCCGAAGAACAAGGTGACGATGATCGCGGACGAGATGATGATGCCGACGTACTCGCCGACGAAGAACATGCCGAACTTCATCGCCGAGTACTCGGTGTGATAGCCAGCGACCAGCTCGTTCTCGGCCTCGGGCAGATCGAGCGGCAGCCGGTGGGTCTCGGCCAGCGAGGCCACGAAGAAGGTCACGAGGCCGAGGATCTGCGGGATGCAGAACCACAGGTCCTGCTGGGCCATGACGATGCCCTTGAGGCTGAAGGTGCCGGCGAGCATGACCACGCCCATGATCGACAGCCCCATGAAGACCTCGTAGCTGATCATCTGGGCCGAGGCGCGCAGACCGCCGAGCAGGGCGTACTTGCTGTTGGAGGCCCAGCCGCCGAGCACGACGCTGTAGACCGAGATCGAGGTCATCGCCAGAAAGAACAATAGGCCGATCGGCAGGTCGGCCACGACGATGTTGGGCGCGACCGGCACGACGGCGAACACCGCCAGCATGGTGACCATGATCACCGCGGGGGCGATGACGAACAGGACCCGGTCCGCGAAGGGCGGGATCCAGTCCTCCTTGGTCACGATCTTGATCAGGTCCGCGACCCACTGGAAGAAGCCGAACGGGCCCGCACGATTGGGCCCGTAGCGGTCCTGCCACAGTCCCAGCAGGCGCCGCTCGGCCCAGGTGAGCACGCCGGCACCGAGCAGCAGCGCGGTCAGCGTCACGCCGGCCAGCAGCACCGCCTCGGCGAGCGCCCAGGCCCACACCGTCATGACCGCGCCTCGCGGAACGTGCCGTAGGTCGGCAGCACCGGCGGCGCCCCGGACAATCCCCGGGGCACGCCGACGGTGCCGCTCGCGAGCTCGGCGTCGTGACGGACGGGCAGGCGATACTCGCGCCGGCCGACGATCAGGCCCGCTTCGACGCCGTGGTCGAGCCCGAGCCGCTGCGCGTCCGCCGGATTGAGCGCGACGTAGGGCGAGGGAATACGCTCGGCGACCGGCGGCGAGCGCGCGCTCAGCTCCTCGCCGCCGAAGATGTGGTGCAGCGGCACGAGCCGCCAGCGTCCCTCGGTTGCCTCGAACGCCGGCGGCGCCGCACCGAGCGTAGCTCCGGCCGCGGTCCCGGTGCCGTCGTCGAGCAGGCGCACGCCCGAGTCGCCGCCGGCGAGCGCGCCGTTGATCTCGGCCTGGAATTTGCCGACCGCCTGCGGCGAGTTCCAGCCCGGCGCCCAGAAGAAAGGCGTGATCGCCGAGGCCCGCCGGGTGCCGGTGTTGTAGCCTTCCATCGTAAAGCTCAACGGACTGTCCGGATCCGCGGGGGGCTTGGGCTCGGACACGTCCACGTGTGCCTGCATGGCCGTGCGCCCGCTGTAGCGATGCGGCTCGCGCGCGATCTTCATCCCGGCGATGCGGTAATCGGCGTCGGGCGCGGCCTCGGTGATCCCCGCGAGCGCCGGAATCGCGCTCGCGAGCGCGGCAATCAGATCGTCGAGCCGCACGGACGCGCCCGTGCGTGCCTCCTCGAGCCAACGCCACGCAGGCCGTACCTCGCCTTTGGGGGGATAGACCTGGAAGAAGCGCTGCGCCCGGCCCTCGTAATTGACCAGCGTGCCCTCAGCCTCGGCGAAGGTGCCGGCGGGTAGCGTCAGCTCGGCGCGTGCGGTGGTGGCATGATCGAGCGCATCGGCGCAGACCACGTGGCGGGCTTGGGCGAGCGCTGCATCCACCCGGTCGGGATCGCAGCGACGATAGAGATCGTTCTCCGCCACGATCAGCGTTGCCGCCTCCCCGCGCTCGACCCGCTCCAACGCGGTATCGGCATCGCAGCCACCCATCAGCGCCACGCCGAGGCTGTTCGCCTCCGGCACGGTCAGGCACAGGCTGACCTCGCGGCCCGTGCCGGCCAGGGCCGAGGCCACGGTCGCGGCGGCGTCGACCACGGCCTCGTTGGCCGTGCCGTAACCCGACACGATCAGCGGCCGCTCGGCCTCGCGCAGGGACTCGGCGATCGCCTCCACCCGCGCGCGAGTGGCACGTTCGAGCCCTTGCACGTCGGGCCGCGCCGGATCCACGTCGTGGGCGACCGCGTGCCCGAGGCGCGCGAGGTCGTCGGGCGCCTCGTGCCAGAGCTCGGTCGCCACGTCGTCGAGGCGCGTGGCCGTGGGGCTGAGCAGATGGAACGGCGTCTGCTGCCACGGCATGGTCTCGCGCACCGCCTTGTCCTTCCAGGCCTGCACACCGAGCGCCTGTACGCCGGCCTTGGCCTGCGTGCGTGCCGCCTGACGCAGCGCCAGCGCGATGCGCGGTGCCGTGTTGGTGACGTCCTCGCCCAGCACCAGCACCGCATCGGCCGCTTCCATCTCGGCCAGCGTGGGCACCCGCGCCGGGCCCTGCGTTGTAAGCTGCCGAATGCGCTCGACGAGCCGCTGGTCGGAAGCCGCCATGCCCGTGGCGAAGTTCTCCGGGCCGACCAGTTGGCGCAGCGCGAAGTTGGTCTCCAGCGAGGCGCGCGGCGAGCCGATGCCGATCGCCCGGCCCTCGCCCACGATGCCGCGCAAGCGCTCGAGCGCCTCGTCGGCGCCGATCGTGCGCCCGTTGCCTGCATCGTCCACGAGCCGCGGGGCGTGGACGCGCGCGGGGTCGTGCACGAAGCCGTGGCCGAAACGGCCGCGGTCGCAGAGGAAATAGCCGTTGATGTCGTGGTGGTAACGGTTCTGGATGCGCTTGAGCCGGCCATAGCGCTCACCGGGGCTGGTGTTACAGCCCACGCCGCAGTGCATGCAGATCGACGGCGCCGAGCGCAGATCCCACTTGCGCGTGTAGGTATCCGACAGCGGCTTGTCGGTGAACACGCCGGTGGGGCACACCTCGACCAGATTGCCGCTGAACTCGTTCTCCAGCGTGCCCTCCTCCTGGCGCCCGAAATAAACGTGGTGGTGCATCGCCTGGGCGGCGAGATCGGTGCCGCCGGCGTATTCGTTGTAGAACCGCACACAGCGATAGCACGCGATACAGCGGTTCATCTCGTGGTTGATGAAGGGGCCGAGATACTGGTTGCGGTGCGTGCGCTTGCGAAACCGGAAGCGCCGGTAGGTATGCCCGGTCATCACGGTCATGTCCTGCAGGTGGCACTCGCCGCCTTCTTCGCACACCGGGCAGTCGTGCGGGTGATTGGCCATGAGCCACTCGACCACCCGCCCACGCATGTCGGTCGCCTCGGGGTCGGCGATCGACAAGCGCGCGCCATCGGTGGCGGGCGACATGCACGACATCGCCAGCATGCCCTGCTCGTCCTCCTCGTCCTTGTAGA
>CAZVBX010000061.1:0-18191 GCA_964625925.1 uncultured Ectothiorhodospiraceae bacterium
TTATTGAGAAGGAGATTCGGGAGTCAAAAGCAAAGCACAACGCGTTCCTGAAGGAGCTTGGACTTGAGCTATTACCAGAGGCCGATGACGAGTCGGAGTGACGTAGGGTCGTTGCTGTCTGGTGGTAGGCTTGACTTCAAGTTTGAACTCTTCAGGCAAGCCGACTGTGTAGTTCGCCCGGCGAATGCCACCTGGACGAGGAGAGCGTTTGTGAACCCTCGGGGCCGCCAATACACGCTGGAGCGTTCATGAGAGCGTGGATCGCAGTAGTGCTGATGCTTATCGTTTTCGGCTCGCACGCGGAAGGGTTGCGCCGGGTTCCGTGGTTTATCGATCTGCGCGAAGTCGCGCCGAGCGAGGTCCTACCCGCACGCATTGCGGCGCAGCTCGAGGATTTGGGGTGTCGAATCCCGCAGGTGCATCGAGAGCACTACCCGCCGTCGGAGGGGATCGCCCGCGGAGAGTTCGCGGCAGCGGGACAGCAGGATATCGCGGTGGTTTGCAGTAAGGACGAGGAGGCTTTCATCCAGGTGTTCTGGGGAGGCCTCCACGAGTGCAGCTCCCGCCTCGAGCTGTCCGGCCAGGTCCTCGACGATGTCGGCGAGGAATACATTCTGGAGCATTACCGGGCCTACGGCGGCCCGGAGCCACCTGCGATCACGCATGATGGCATCAACGACATTATCGTGGGCACCGCCTCGTCCGTGCGATATTGTCATGAAGGCGAGTGGATGAGTTTGAGGGGGGCGGACTAGCGGTCCCGGTCAGGCACCACGAGGGGCGTAGCCGCCGCCCTGAGTGCCAACCTTCTGCCCGACAGCCGCTATGTCTTTTCCCGTATAAGAAAAGGGCGCGGCTGTTGGAGATCAAGAACGTGAACGAATCAAACGAAGTCGAGCCGGCACCGAATTGGGAACAGCGTCCCCGTCGGCGGTTCTCGGGGGCCGAGAAGAAACGGCTGCTCGAGCAAACGGACGCCCTGCCGCTTGGGTGATGAGGTGCGGGGCCCGGGCCGGAGGTCGAGTGCGCGCATGGGCGATCGAGTGACGCGATAGCTCCAGTAGGGCGTCAGTCCTGCGGGCCTTGCGCCAGCCATGCCTGGAATCGTTCGCGCAGGCGCTGGCGTGTCCGCGCATACCACTCGACGTCCTTGCGCACCGCCCGCTCGAGCTGGAGGTGCTGGCTGGGCATGTGCAGGCGCATGTCGACGTCGGCCGTGGCGTGCGTGCCCACGCGGCGCATGGCCGACTCGCGCGTCGGGCCGTAGGCGATGTAGCGGGTCTGGGCGGCGAGGGAGCTGGTGCGCGTGGCATAGCCGATGAAGCGGCGCGCCCGCTCGGGTTGGGATGCGTTCTTCGGGATGCCCCAGACCTCGAGTTCGTAGACCTGCGCGTCCCAGATGATCTCGATCGGCTCGCCCTCGACCACCGAGGCATTGAAGAAGCGGCCGTTGTAGCCCATGGCAAACGTCACGTCCTCGCGCTGGAGCAGTTCGACCGCTTCGTCGGGCGATTCCCACCAGACGATCTCGTCCCGGATGCGGTCGAGCCGCTCGAAGGCCAGCTCCAGCCCGCGCTCGGTGCTCAGTAGCTCGTAGAGATCGCCCACCGGCACGCCGTAGGAGAGCAACGCCCATTCGAGCAGGGCGTCGGGGCGCTTGTGCAGCGCCCGCTTGCCCGGGAAGCGCTCGGGGTCGAACAGGTGATCCACGCGATACGGCTGCGCGGCGTAACGGAAGAATTCCTCGTCGAAGGCGACCACGGTCGAGAACACGTTGTGGGCGATCCCGCAGGGCGTGAAGCTGCCGGGCATGAAATCGCGCTCGGCGGGCGTGCCGTCGGGCGCGGGCATCAACTCCTCGGCCCCGTACGGCTGCAGCAGTCCCAGATCGCAGGCACGCCGATGGTCGGCCATGGTCATGTCGATGACATCCCATTCGCCCGGTCCTTGCACTTGCTCGCGCAAGGATGCGGTGCCGCCGCTGTAGGGTGCAGTGGCCACCGGGATGTCGGTGGCGTTGGTGAAGGGGTCGATGTAGCCCTTGCGCTGACTGTGCTCGTAGGCGCCGCCCCAGGTCGCTATCGTGAGGGGCTCGTCCGACGCCATGACCGCGGCCGGAATCAGGGCCATGAGCAGCGCGCACGCTCGGACGAGCCGGGAGATCGAAGGAATCGCGCTGATCACGGAGGTGTTCTTCCACGGGCGGTCGGGTTCGTCGGACAGCGTGGTCATGGTGCAGCGTGTTCCTCGCGGCGGATGCGGAATAGCGCCTTGCGATAGGCGCTGACCAGCTCCTGGCGCTCGATGACGCCCACCAGCCGTGCCTCGTCGTCGAGCACGGGCAGCTCGCGCGCGGTGCCATGCTCGAGCTCGGCCAGGGCGCTCCAGATCGTGGAGTCGGTGCCGAGGATCGCGCCCGCGCGTGCGGCGATGGCGCCGACGTTGGCCCGATCGCCTGCGGCTTGTAGCCGCACGAGCGTGGCCAGCGTGACCGTGCCGATGTAGCGGCCGCCGGCGCCGACGACATGACCCTCACTCTCGTCGCTCGCGGCGACGCGCCGGCTCGCTTCGGCGATCGATTCGTCCGCGTCCAGCGCGACGTAGTCCGAAGAGATATAGCGCCCAATGCCCCGGCGGCTGAGCACCAACTGGTCGCGCCCAAGGGAGAGATCGCAGCCGCGCGCGCGCAGCATCTCGTCGAACATGGAGCGGCCGAAGAGGCGGTAGGAGACCAAGTTGGCGAAGACCACCGATACCATGACCGCTGTGGTCAGCACATAGTTCCGGGTCAGCTCGAACACGATGAGAATGGTCGTTATCGGCCCGCCGATGACCGCGCTGGTTACGGCCGCCATGCCGCAGATCGCGTACACGCCGGATGAGTCGGCCGCGCCGGGCACCAGGACCACGGCCGCATGGCTGGCGAGAGCGCCGAACAGGGCCCCGATCAGCAGGGCCGGGCTGAAGACGCCGCCGGTGAACCCGAAGCCGAGGCACAATGCCGTTCCGGCGATCTTGGCGATGAGCAGCAGTGTCAGCTGGACCGTGTCGAAGGCCTCGGGAATGATGGTGAAGCGCAGCGTCTGCTGGCCGATTCCGAGGATCTCGGGTAGCCAGATCGCCAGTATCCCCAGCAAGGCGCCGGCGGCCGCCGGACGCAGCAGCGGCGGGATGCCGCTGCTGCGGGCGAGGCGAGCGGCGGCCAGGATCGAGCGCATGAACACGACGGCTACGGCTGCGCCGCCGATGCCGAGCAGGATGAACGAGCCGTACTCGGCCGGTTCGACGCGCGGTGCGCCCGGAATGCGGAATAGCGGTTCGTGCTCGAACACGTAGGTCGCCAGGACGAAGCCGATCGTGGAGGCGACCGTGATGGGGGCGAACGCGCGCAACGAATAGTGCCGCAGGACCACCTCGTGCGCGAATAGCACGCCCGCAATGGGCGCGCTGAACGCGGTCGAGATGGCCGCGGCCACGCCGCAGCCGATGCCGATCATGCCCACGGCGATGCCGCCGGCGCCCGGCGCGATCCGTGCGATGAGCGAGCCCAGCGTCGCCCCGAGGTGGACCAGGGGACCGTACTGGCCGACCGAGGCACCGCTCCCGAGCGCGGTGAGCGCCGCCAGCGCGCTGCCGGTGCCCGCGCGCAGGCTGACATAACCACTGCCGTCCTGGCCGGCCTCGATGACCTCCGGCGGTCCTTCGGCCTTGCCGTTGGGCAGCAGGTAACGCGAGATCAGGCCCACGATGAGCCCGCCGGCAACGAGCACCCCGATGGTGGCGACCGGCAGCCAGGGCCAATCGCCGGCCATCATGCGGCTACGCGGCGAAACCCAGAACAGCTCGTTGAGGTAGCCGATGGCGGCGACGAACCCCAGCGCCGCCAGGGAAGCGATCCCGCCGACCACGAGACCGAGGGCGCTGACCGCCAGGCTCCGGCGGCCGACGCTGACGAGCTCGCCGGCTGTCGATTTCCACCATGGGGACATTGGATTATGAGCCTCGGCTCGCCGCCGGCTGCGGCGCGCTCCCTGCCTTGTTGTCGTCTCGGGTCGCAGGGCGCGGGGCGACGAGCAGGCTCATTCTGCCACAGCCGCGCGCCTGGCCGGCGACGGAGGCGCTCAGCGGGTCAGCGGGATTCGGGCGCGCCGTAGCCGCCGCCGCCGGGCGTCTCGATGACGAAACGGTCGTCGACGGCGAGCTGCGTCCGCGCGCGGCCGTCGAGCGCCTCGACCGAACCCGCGGCGCGCTCGACGGCATTGCGCCCGCAGGCGCCGGGCTGCCCGCCGGCGAGGCCATAGGGGGGCACGCGGCGGTGGCCGGACAGGATCGAGGCGGTCATCGGCTCGAGAAACCGCAGCTTGCGGATCACGCCGTCGCCGCCGCGATGGCGCCCCATGCCGCCGGAGCCCCGGCGGATGGCGAACTCGTCCAGGCGCACCGGGAGACGCCATTCGAGCACTTCCGGATCGGTCAGGCGCGAGTTGGTCATATGGGTGTGCACGGCGCTGGCGCCGTCGAAATCCGGACCGGCGCCGGCGCCGCCGCAAAGCGTCTCGTAATACTGGTGGCGCGCGTTGCCGAAGGTGAAGTTGTTCATGGTCCCCTGGGCCGCCGCCATCACGCCGAGGGCGCCGAATAGCGTATCGACGACGCACTGCGAGGTCTCGACGTTGCCGGCCACCACGGCGCCCGGCGCCCGCGGATTTAGCAGCGAGCCCTCGGGGATGACGATCTCCAGCGGCCGCAGGCAGCCGGCATTGAGCGGGATTACGTCGGCGACCAGGCAGCGGAACACGTACAGCACGGCGGCGGTGGTGACCGCGGCCGGCGCGTTGAAATTGCCCGGGTGCTGCGCGCGCGTGCCGCTGAAGTCGATCTGCGCCGTGCGCCGCGCGCGATCCACCGAGACGGCCACGCGGATCGTGCTGCCGTCGTCCATCTCGTAGGCGAACCGGCCCTCGTCGAGGGCGTCGATGACGCGCCGGACCTGCTCGGCGGCATTGTCCTGCACGTGGCCCATGTAGGCGAGCACGACGTCGAGGCCGAAGCTGGCGATGACCCGCTCGAGCTCCTGCACGCCTTTCTCGCAGGCGGCGATCTGCGCCTGCAGGTCGGCGATGTTGTTGTCGATGTTGCGCGCCGGGTGCTCGCCAGCGGCAAAGCGCGCGCGGATCTCGTCCTCGAGCAGCGCGCCGGCCTCGACGATCTTGACGTTGTCGAGCAGCACGCCCTCTTGATTCAGCGTGATGCTGTCCGGCGGCATCGAACCGGGCGTGATACCGCCGACGTCGGCGTGATGGCCGCGTGCGGCCGTATAAAACAACACCCGCTCGCCGGCCCGGTCGAACACCGGTTTGACGACGGTGATGTCCGGCAAGTGCGTCCCGCCGTGATACGGATCGTTGAGCATGTAGACGTCGCCAGGGCGCATGGACCCGGCGTTGGCGCGGTGCACGCTGCGCACGCTCTCGCTCATGGAGCCCAGGTGGACCGGCACGTGCGGCGCATTGGCGATCAGCTCGCCGTCGCCGTCGAACACGGCGCAGGAGAAATCCAGCCGTTCCTTGATGTTGACCGAGTAGGCCGTGGTCTCCAGCACCGTGCCCATCTGATCGGCCACGGACATGAACAGGTTGTTGAAGACCTCGAGCATCACCGGATCGACCTGCGTGCCCACGTCGCCGGCGCCGGCGCGGGCGGCCACGCGCTCGAGCAGCAGCTCGCCGCGCTCGGTCAGCGCCGCGTTCCAGCTCGGCTCGATCACCGTCGTCCCGTGGTCCTCGGCGACCACGGCGGGGCCCTCGATGCGCTGCTGCGGCGGCAGGGCAGTGCGGTCGTAAAAGGGGACATCGCGCGCCTCGCCGGCCACGACGGCGCGGCGCTGGGCGACCGGCTTCGCGGGCGTATCCGCGTCGATACGGGCGCTCGGCACGCGCTCGGGTGTATCGCTGGTCCCGATGCCCTCCACCTGGGCGGCCTCGACCAGCACGGTCTTCTCCGGCGAGACGAAGCCGAATCGCTGCCGGTGCGCGGCCTCGAAGTCGGCGCGAACCTGGTCATGAAGGCCGGCCTCGACCAGCAGGGCCGTGTCCGAGCCCTCGTAGCGCACGTGCACGCGCTGGACCGCGTCGAGATCGGCGTCCTCCACGCCCTGCGCCTCGAGGCGGGTGAAGGCGTCGGCCTCGAGGCGCGCGAGGATGTCCTCCAGGTCCTCTTGTAGCTCCGGCCCGAGCGGCTGTTCGACGGCCTCTTCATGGACGACGCGCACGTCGGCCAGCCCGATACCGAATGCCGAGAGCACGCCCGCGTAGGGGTGCAGCAGCACGCGGTCGATCCCGAGGGCATCGGCGACCAGGCAGGCGTGTTGACCGCCGGCGCCGCCAAAGCAGGCGAGGGTGTATCCGGAGACGTCGTAGCCCCGCGCGACCGAGATCTCCTTGATTGCCGTGGCCATGTTGTCGACCGCGATGCGCAGAAAGCCTTCGGCGACCTGCTCCGGCGTGCGCGCGTCGCCGGTCGCCACGCGGATCTCCTCGGCGAGGGCCGTGAAGCGCTCGCGCACGACGGCGGCATCGAGCGGCTCGTCGGCATCCGGCCCGAACACCTGCGGAAACAGTTCCGGCTGCAGCTTGCCCAGCATCACGTTGCAGTCGGTCACGGTCAGCGGCCCGCCCTTGCGGTAGCAGGCCGGTCCCGGATCGGCCCCGGCGGAATCGGGGCCGACGCGATAGCGCGAGCCGTCGAAATGCAGCACCGAGCCGCCGCCGGCCGCCACGGTGTGGATGCGCATCATGGGTGCGCGCAGACGGAAGCCGGCGACCTCGTTCTCGAACGCGCGCTCGTATTCACCGGCGAAATGACTGACGTCCGTCGACGTCCCGCCCATGTCGAAGCCGATCAGGCGCGCGTGCCCGGCCGCCTGTCCCGTGCGCGCCATGCCCACGACGCCGCCGGCGGGACCCGACAGGATCGCGTCCTTGCCGCGGAAGGCGCGCGCCTCGGCGAGGCCGCCGTTCGACTGCATGAACATCAGCCGCACGTCGCCCAGATCGGCCGCGACCCGATCGACATAGCGCCGCAGCACGGGCGAGAGATAGGCATCGACCACGGCCGTATCGCCGCGCGCCACCAGCTTCAGGGTCGGGCTGACCTCGTGGCTGGCCGAGATCTGGGCAAAGCCCGCCTCGCGCGCCAGCTCGACGAGGCGTTGCTCGTGCTGCGGGTTGCGATAGCCGTGCAGTAGCGCGATGGCGACGCTGTCGAAGCCCTCGGTGCGCAGCTCGGCGAGCGCAGCGCGGGCGCTGTGCTCATCCAGGGGCTCCACCACCGAGCCGTCGGCCGCCAGGCGCTCGTCCACCTCGACCACGCGCTCGTAGAGCATCTCGGGCAGCTCGATCTTCAGGGCGAAGATATCGGGCCGCGCCTGGTAACCGATGCGCAGCGCATCGGCGAAGCCGCGCGTGATGACCAGCGCCGTGCGCTCGCCGCGATGCTCGAGCAGGGCGTTGGTGGCCACCGTCGTGCCCATCTTCACGCTGGCGATCTGCTCGGCGGGCACGGGCGCGTCGGCGGGCAGGCCGAGCAGATGGCGGATCCCGGCCAGTGCCGCGTCGTCGTACTGCTGCGGATTCTCCGACAGCAGCTTGTGCGTGACGAGCTCGCCATCGGGCCGGCGCGCGACGATATCGGTAAACGTCCCGCCCCGATCGACCCAAAATTCCCACTGCGGTTCACTCATTCGCCGCTCTCAGAGTGCGCATAGAAGAACCACGGATGAACACGGATGAACACGGATAAGGTCAAATACGTTCGGCGCGTCAGCTTGCTTTCAGGTATGCGCGTGGATGATGACGTCAAAGGAACCACGAATGGACACGAATAAACACGAATATAAAGAGGGCAATGACAGAGGCCAGCTGGCCTTTGCTTTAGTCAGCGGGCCATCGCTTTTGAACCACAATATGAACACTAGATAAACATAAGATAACTGCTGAACACACGGTTCACGTTTATACATGACCGGGTACAAGCAGCTTTATCTGGTGTCTATTTGGTGTTCATTCAGTGGTTCTCACTCGTCGTGAGTCGCCGCACAACCAAGGCTCTAAGGGCCCGCTCTCGTCCCATCCGTGTTCATCCGTGTTCATCCGTGGTTCCCATACCGGCGCCGAAGCGGTGCGTGATGTCGATGGCGGCGGCGAGGGCGCGGCAGCCGTCTTCGCCGGAGACGAGGGGCGCGGCGCCGGTGCGGATGCATCCGATGAAGGATTCGACCTCGGCCAGGATGGCGTCGCTCGCCTCGAATGAACGCTCCTCGCTCACCAGCTCCGGGATGCCCGGGTACATCTCGCCTTCGCCCTTGCGATGCACGGTGAGATGCCGCTGATGAAAGTCGACCGCTAGGTAGCAATCGCTCTGGAAGAAGCGCATGCGCCGCTCCGTCTTGGCGCTGACGCGGCTGGCGGTGACGTTGGCCACGCAGCCGTTGTCGAACTCGAGGCGCGCGTTGGCGATGTCGGTGGCGCCGGTGAGTACCTGCGCGCCGCTGGCATCGGCCCGCGCGACCGGGCTGTCGACGATGTCGAGGATGATGTCGATGTCGTGGATCATCAAATCGAGCACGACGTCGACGTCGGTGCCGCGCGGATTGAATGGCGCCAGCCGGTGCGACTCGATGAACTGCGGTTGGGCCAGGATCTCGTCGGCGGCGCGCAGGGCCGGGTTGAAACGCTCGAGGTGACCGACCTGCAGCACGAGCCCGTTGCTGCGCGCGAGCGCGACCAACTCTTCGGCCTCGGCGACGGTGACCGTGATCGGTTTCTCCACCAGCACATGCGCCCCGTGCAGGAGGAAGTCGCGGGCGATCGCGTAGTGCAGCGAGGTCGGCGCGGCGATGCTCACGGCGTCGACCTGGCCGAGCAATTCACGGTAGTCGCTGACCGCCCGGGCGCCGTTGGCCTCGGCGTGCTCGCGCGCGGTCTCCTCGTTCGGATCGACCACGGCGACCAATTCGCAGTCGGGCAGTGCGGCGTATTTCTGGGCGTGGAAGCGGCCGAGATAACCCGTGCCGACCACGGCAGTCGAAAGCGTCATGCAGGAAAGTCCAGGTGATTCATTGGGTCCGCCTATGCATCCTAGCCCGCCGCACGAAAGGAAACCACGCGGGCGCGATTGCCTTACCTCTCGATGCTCCTTTCGAAGGCGCACGCCTCACGGAGCGCGCGAGAACCACGGATGAACACGGATGGATCGAGCGGCGATAGGGCCAGCCGCTTCACCAGCGTACCGCCCAACCGTCGGCACGCCGGGCCCTCGATCCGTGTTGATCCGTGGTTCTGTTGCGGCGTCACCGCTCGGGTTTGAGCGAGATTTCGTTCCGGGCGAGTTCCCGGCCCGTTCGCGTTTTCTTCGACGCCCGATCGAGACCGTTGAGAACGATGCGCACAAGGCCCGTCCACGGGATGGGCCGCTCATGGTATCGTTGCGCGGCGCGGGAGGCGGCGCTCGGCGGGCATACTACGACAATGGTTCCAGCGGCAGAAACCGAGGGCGAGGGCGGCCATCCGGCGACCGGCGGCGAAGGCCTGCTCGCCGGGGTCGACGAGGCCGGCCGCGGGCCGCTGGCCGGGCCCGTGGTGGCCGCCGCCGTCATCCTGGATCCGGCCCGGCCGATCGAGGGCCTGGCCGACTCGAAGAAGCTGGCGGTCGCACGGCGCGAGGCGCTGGCCGAGCAGATCCGGGCCCAGGCGCGTGCGGTTGGCATCGCGCACGTCGACTGCGCCGAGATCGACAGCCTGAATATCCTGCACGCGAGCATGGCGGCGATGACGCGCGCCGTTGCGGCGCTCGATCCGGCGCCGGCGCGCGTGCTGGTCGACGGCGACCGCTGCCCCGAGCTCGACGCGCCGGTGTCCGCCGTGGTCGGCGGCGACACGGTCGAGCCCGCGATCTCGGCCGCCTCGATCATCGCCAAGGTCGAGCGCGACCGGACCATGGTTGCCTATGACGCCGAGCATCCCGGCTACGGCTTCGCCCGCCACAAGGGCTACTCCACGCCGGAGCATTTCGCGGCGCTGGCCCGCCTGGGCCCCTGCGCCATTCACCGGCAATCGTTCGCGCCCGTGCGCTTCGCCGCGGCCCAGGGCGTGCTGCCGTTCGACGACGATCTGACCGAGGAGGTCGAGGGCGCCTGATGAGCCCGGGCTTCGTCCATCTGCGACTGCATACCGACTACTCGCTGGTCGACGGGACGGTGCGCATCCCCGATATGATCCGGCGCGCGCGCGAGCAGGGCATGCCGGCGGTGGCGGTGACCGACCACTGCAACCTGTTCGCAATGGTCAAGTTCTACAGTGCGGCGATCGCGGCGGGGATCAAGCCGATCGTCGGCTGCGATGTCCTGGTCCGGCCCGACACGCCGGGCGAGGCCCCATTCCCGCTGGTGTTGCTGGTGCAGAACGACACCGGCTACGCCAACCTGATCCGGCTCATCTCCCGCTCCTATCTGGAGGGCCAGCACGGCGGCTCGCCGATGCTGGAACGGGCCTGGTTCGACGGCGCCTGCGACGGGTTGATCGCCCTGTCCGGCGGGCGCGAGGGCGATGTGGCGCGTGCCTGGCTGGGCGGGCATCGCGAGCGCGCCCTGTCGCGCCTGGCCGAATGGATGGCGCGCTTCCCCGGCCGCTTCTATCTCGAAATCCAGCGCACCGGCCGCGAGCAGGACGAGGCCTGGGTCAGCGGGGCGCTCGAGCTCGCGAGCACCATGGACTGCGCCCTCGTCGCCACCAACGACGTGCGCTATCTCGACCCGGACGACTTCGACGCCCACGAGGCGCGCGTGGCTATCCACGACGGCCGGGTGCTGGCCGATCCGCGCCGTCCGCGGCGCTATTCCGATCAGCAGTATCTGCGCTCGCCCGAGCAGATGGCGGAGCTGTTCGCCGATGTGCCCGAGGCGCTGGAGAACTCGGTCGAGATCGCGCGCCGCTGCAACCTCAAGATCACGCTGGGCGAGTCGTATCTGCCGGACTTCCCGGTGCCGGCCGAGCACACGGTCGACAGCTACCTGCGCGAACGGTCGTACAGCGGCCTGGACGAGCGCCTGCGCAGTCTCTATGGCGCCGAGGCGGTAACCAGCGAGGCAACGCGCCAGCCCTATGTCGAGCGGCTCGAGCGCGAGCTCGAGGTCATCGGCTCGATGGGCTTCCCCGGCTACTTCCTAATCGTCTCGGACTTCATCATCTGGGCCAAGAACAACGGCGTGCCCGTCGGTCCCGGTCGTGGCTCCGGCGCCGGCTCGCTGGTGGCGTACGCGCTCGGCATTACCGACCTGGACCCGTTGCGCTACGACCTGCTGTTCGAGCGCTTTCTCAATCCCGAGCGCGTGTCCCTGCCCGACTTCGATGTCGACTTCTGCATGGACGGGCGCGACCGGGTGATCGAGTACGTCGCCGAGAAGTACGGCGCCGACAAGGTCTCGCAGATCATCACCTACGGCACCATGGCGGCGCGCGCCGTGGTGCGCGACGTCGGCCGCGTACTCGGCTATCCGTTCGGCTACGTCGACCGCATCGCCAAGCTGGTGCCCTTCGAGGTAGGCATGACGCTCGAGCGGGCACTGGCCGAGTCGGAGGACTTCAAGGCCGCTTACGACGACGAGGAGGATGTGCGCGAGCTGGTCGATCTCGGCCGCAAGCTCGAAGGACTGGCGCGCAACGCCGGCAAGCACGCGGGCGGTGTCGTCATCGCCCCCTCGGCGCTCACCGACTTCGCGCCGCTGTACTGCGAGCCCGGCGGGCAGGGGCTGGTCACGCAGTTCGACAAGGACGACGTCGAGCAGGTCGGCCTGGTCAAGTTCGACTTCCTCGGCCTGCGCACGCTGACCATCATCGACCGGGCCGTGCAGGCGATCAACGCGCGCCGGCGGCGCGAGGGCCTCGCGCCGCTCGACATGGATACGCTCGAGACGGACGACCCGGAGAGCTTCAAGCTGCTCAAGGGTTGCCGCACCACGGCCGTGTTCCAGCTCGAGTCGCGCGGCATGAAGGAGCTGATCAAGCGCCTGCAGCCGGACGACTTCGAGGAGATCGTCGCGCTGGTGGCGCTGTTCCGACCGGGCCCGCTGCAGTCGGGCATGGTCGACGATTTCATCGCGCGCAAGCACGGCCATGCACGCGTCGCCTATCCGCACCCCGAGCTCGAGCCCATCCTCAAGCCGACCTACGGCGTGATCCTGTACCAGGAGCAGGTCATGCAGATCGCGCAGGTGCTGGCGAATTACTCGCTGGGCCAGGCCGACCTGCTGCGGCGCGCGATGGGCAAGAAGAAGGCCTCCGAGATGGCCAAGCAGCGCAGCGGCTTTCTCGAAGGGGCCAAGGCGCGCGGCGTCGACGAGTCGACCGCCACCCACATCTTCGACCTGATCGAGAAGTTCGCCGGTTACGGCTTCAACAAGTCGCACTCGGCCGCCTACGCGCTGCTGTCGTACCAGACCGCCTACCTCAAGGCGCATTATCCGGCCGAATTCATGGCCGCGGTGCTGTCGGCCGACATGGACAACACCGACAAGGTGGTCACGCTGATCGACGAGTGCGCCGATATCGGCCTGGAGGTCCTGCCGCCGGACGTGAACAACTCCGCCTACGCCTTCGCCGCGGTCGACGCCGGCAGCGTGCGCTTCGGGCTCGGGGCGGTGAAGGGTGTGGGCCAGTCCGCGCTGCACGCGATCCTCTCGGAACGCGAGAGCGACGGAGCATTCCGCGATCTGGACGATCTATGCTGCCG
Organism: uncultured Ectothiorhodospiraceae bacterium; assembly: GCA_964625925.1. GTDB lineage: Bacteria > Pseudomonadota > Gammaproteobacteria > XJ16 > Halofilaceae > Halofilum. The sequence goes on from CAZVBX010000061.1 coordinate 12,787, forward strand.
CGTGGATGGCGGCAAGGTCGGCCGGCGCGTGCTCGAAGCGCTCAACCGGGCGGGCGCCCTGGCCGGGCTGGGACCGAACCGGGCCACTATCGAGAAGCGGCTGCCGCATGCGCTCAAGGCGGCCGAGCAGCACCGCCACAACGCCAGCACCGGCCAGAACGACATGTTCGGCGAGGGGGCGGCGCCGGCGGTCAGCAGCTACGACATCCCGCCCGAGCCCGACTGGGACGACGAGACACGCCTGGCCGGCGAAAAAGTGACGCTCGGACTCTATCTCTCCGGCCATCCCATCGACCGCTATCTCGACGAGCTCGTGCAGTTCACCAGCGGGCGCATCGCCAAGCAGTGCGAGCGCGTCGACGCCAGCGGCCGCCGTGGCAACAACGATACTCCCGACGTCGTGGCCGGCCTGGTCATGAGCATGCGTACGCGCAACACCTCCAGCGGCAAGATGGCGTTCGTGGTGCTCGACGACCGCAGCGGCCGCGTCGAGGCCAAGATCGGTCCCGAGCTGTTTCAGCGCTACGGCACCCGGATTCAGCGCGACCGAGTGCTCATCGTCGAAGGTGAGCTGGGCGTCGACGAATTCTCCGGTGGCTACCAGATCCGCGCCCGCAATCTGCTCGGCATCGACGACGCCCGTGAGCGTTTCGCCCGCGGGCTGCGTCTGCGCGTGGGCGCCAAGGCGGCCGGCAACGGCTTCATCGACCACCTCGAGCACACGCTGACGCCCTTCCGCGAGGGACAGATCCCGGTCACGATCGAGTACATGGGCTCGCAGGCGGAGGCCACCCTGCGGCTGGGCGAGGAGTGGCACATCCATCCCACGGACGAGCTCCTCAAACGCCTGCAACAGCTCGCCGGCGGTGAGGCGGTAAGCGTCGACTACTAGCTAGCCTAGTGGCGCGCCGTACCCGACGCGTCCAAGTCTACCCCTCCCTTGCCGCAGCCCTGTTAGCGCGAGGAGCCGCTAGGAACGTCATTGCGAGCGCAGCGAAGCAACGACGCGGCGAACCAACGTCGGCGGTGATCCAGGACATCGCGCCCGGAACGACTGGATCGCTTCACTTCGTTCGCGATGACGTTGTGGCATGGTGCTTGGAGAGAGCTGGTCATGCGGGGCGGGGTTGAGTCATGAGCGACTGGACGACGTTGATCCAGCCTTCCGATCTCGCGGCGAGCGTCGGCGCCGAAGACGTGCGCGTCGTCGACTGCCGCTTCGATCTGAGCGACCCCGCATACGGGCGCGAATCCTGGGAGGCGAGCCGCATCCCGGGTGCCGTGTATGCGGATCTGGAGCGCGATCTGGCCGGGCCGGTCGATGAAACCACGGGGCGCCATCCCCTGCCGGCGGCCGATGGGCTAACCGGGTGGCTGGGGCGCCACGGCATCGGGCGCGACACGCGGGTCGCTTGCTATGACGACGCCTCTGGCGCGTTCGCCGCGCGGCTGTGGTGGTTGCTGCGCCACTGGCTGGGGCATCCGTCCGTGGCGGTGCTCGACGGCGGCTTCGCGCGCTGGCGCGACGAGGGATATCCGGTGGACACCGGCCCGGCCAGCGCGCCGCCGGCGGTGGAATATCCGTCGGTCGAGCCGGCGTCGGTTACCGTCGATGCGGATGCGCTGGTGCGCGCCGGCGGCGATTTCCAGTTGGTCGATGCGCGCGCGGCCGCGCGATTCCGCGGCGAGACCGAGCCGATCGATCCGGTCGCCGGGCATATTCCCGGCGCGCTCAACCGTCCGTTCGGCGACAACCTCGACGCCCACGGCGCGTGGCGCGGGCCCGACGAGCTGCGCGCCGAATGGGCCGGGCTGATCGGCGCGCACCCGAGCGAACGGATCGTCCACATGTGCGGCTCGGGCGTGACCGCCTGTCACAACGTGCTCGCGATGGAATATGCGGGCCTGCCCGGCAGCCGCCTGTATCCGGGCTCCTGGAGCGAATGGATTCGCGATCCCGCCCGGCCGATCGAGCGCGGGCCGGGGGCGTAACCGAAACGCGCGGTCGACGCCCCGAATGGGCTGTGGTAGATAGTTGCCCCGCAACGCCAATAAAACAACAAGGACCCCCCATGGGCGAAAAGCACTTGCGTCAAATCGTGCTGCTCGTGATTGCGCTGGCGGTGCTGGCCGTGCCCGCCTGGGCGTACAACAGCGTGGTCGGCCGGCAGGAGGCGGTCGATGCCGCATGGGCCCAGGTCGAAAGCGGCTATCAGCGTCGCGCGGACCTCATCCCGAATCTGCAGCGGAGCGTCGAGCGCTATCTCGAGCACGAGCGCGACACCCTGGAAGCGGTGACCGCCGAGCGCGAAGGCGACCCCGCGCTTGCCGACCTCGTCGGCTCCCTGAACGAAGCACGCACGCAATCGGACCAGGCGCTTTCCGGCGCCGCGCCCGGCGAACCCGCCGCGCTGCAACGGATCGAGCGCACCCAGCGTGAGCTCGGCCAGGTCGTGTCCGTGCTGATGGCGCGCGCCGAGTCCTACCCGGATCTGCGCTCGGCGGATCAGTTCCTGCGCCTGCAGGCGCAGCTCGAGGGCACGGAGAATCGCATCGATATCGCCCGTGTCCGCTACAACCGCGCCGTGCGGCGCTACAACGCCGCGATCCGCGGCCTCCCGGGCCGTCTGATCGCGGCGGCCCAGGGCTATCGCGAGCGGCCGTACTTCGAATCGGAGGCCGGGGCCGAGCGGCCCGTCGCCCTGGAGCTCTGAGCCATGTGGGCGCTGCGTCTGGCGGCGCTGCTGGCGCTGCTATGGGGGCTCGTGGCCGGTGCGCTCGCCCTGGCGCTGCCGGGGCCGCTCGAGGCCGAGGCCTGGCGCGCGCTGGCGCTGCGCGGGCTCGGTGGGCTCGCGGTTGCGGTCGCGCTGCTGCGCGGGGGGCGCATCGTGCGCGCGGGCGTCGCCTTCGGCGCGGCGGTCTTTGTCGCGCTGGGATTGCTGCTGCTCCACGGCGGGCCGGCGGTCGCGGCGTGGGCCTGGATCGAGACGCCGCGGCTCGCGATCATCGTCACCGCGGCGGAGACTGCGCTGGCGGCGCTCGCCCTCGCCTTGGCCCTCATCCCGGAGGCACGCGGCGCCGCCGCGCGGGCCGGCGCAGGTGGGGTCGCGCTGCTGCTGCTGGTGGCCGTTGGCGTTGGCGCGTCGGCAACGCTGGCGCGCTACCCGGTCCTGATCGTGGACGGCGCGGATCTGCTCACGCCCGAGCAGGAGCGGCGTATCGCGCGTTTCCACCGCCTGTTGCGGCACGATCACGACATCGATTATCGGCTGGTCACCGGCCGCGATCTCGGTGACATCGACCGCTACGCCGCGCGGCGCTTCGCCGCGGATGCGGTCGGGCGCGCCAGCCGCGCCGGCCATGGCCTGCTATTGGTGCTCGACGCCGCGCGCGACACCGTGCGCATCGAGGTCAGCCGCTCCCTCGAGCCGATCTACGTCGATGCCTTCGTCGCCTATGTCGAGCAGCGTCAGATGACCGAGTTCTTCGCCGATGGCCGGGTCGCCGACGGTGTGCTGGCGACCACCGAGCTGCTCGTCACCCGCGCGCAGCGGGGGGAGCGCGGCCTCGCCGTGAACGAGGCCCTGCGCATGGAGGGCAGTGGTGGCGGCGGTGCCCGCGCACCGGCGCGCCTGAGCGCCCCGGAGGACGAGGGCAGTCGCCGCGCATCGGCACCAGCGCCGGCGCACGACGACGATCCCGAGGCCGTGCTGGCGGCCTATGGACAGGCGATGGCGCAGCGCAACGACAATCCCGCGCTGTCGTTCTATTCACGCGCGACGCGGGCCATGCTGGCGGACCGGACCGTGACGCCGGCGCAAATGGACTCGATGGCCGAATCCGTCCGCGACTGCCCGGTGCACGATGTGCGCTACGCGCAAACCCGCGCCGTCGTGCGCGCGCCGCTGGAGGCGCGCACCTGCCCGCCGTATTTCTTCGTACGCGAGGATGGCCGCTGGCGGCTCGACCTCGAGCCGATGGGGCGGGTGATCCGCTTCGGTCGCAACAACACCTGGCACCTCGACTTCGGCGCGCTCGGCGATTACCGCTTCGGGTTCGCCGATTGGCGTTTCAACGACAACGGCTACCCGGTCGCCGAGCGCTGAGCGGGGCGCGCGAGTGGGCCGGCAGGCCTGGCGAGTGCGTGCGACAAAAGGTCTCAAAGGGCCGCATGGCTCACTAGCACCTGCAGCGACGTGTAGCCGCCGACCGCGAACAGCAGGCCGACGAAGGCGTGCTTGCGCAGGCGGATCGGCAGGCGGGAGCCGCCGTACTGGCCGGCGAGCAGGCCGGCCATGCCGACGCCGATGAATAGCGCCACCTCGGCGAGCGGAATCGCCGTTACCGCCCCCGACATCCACTGCCCCGTGAGCCCGAGCACCGAGTTGAGCCCGATCAGGCCCAGGCTGGTGCCGATCGCCACCGACAGCCCGATATGGCCGAAGCGCTGCAACGCCGGCACGAGGAGAAAGCCGCCCCCGACGCCGATCAGGCCGGTGATCGCCCCGACGCCGGCGCCGGCGGCGAGCATCGGCGGCAGCGGTCCGCACAACGGGCTGGCCGGATCGTCGCCCGTTCGCCGCAGCATCATCACGCCCGCGCCGAGCAGCACGCCGGCAAATAGCGTCATCTGCATCGGCGCCGGCACGTAGCCGGCCAATGCGCCGCCCGCGGCGGCGCCGGCGATCCCGGGCAACCCAAAGGCCCAGAGACAGCGCCGCGAGATCCCGCTGCGGCGCGTGTGGAGGGCTGCCCCGGCCAAGGCGACGCTGGCGACGATCGCCAGGGAGCTGGCGATGGCGGTCTTTTCGGGCAGTCCGAGCCCGTAGATCAGCACGGGCACCGTGAGGATCGAGCCGCCCGATCCGAGCAGTCCGAGCGTGGCACCGATGACCAGTGCGCCCGTGAGCGCCGCCGTCACGGGGCGGCCGGCTCTGCGGACGGGCTGCAGAACTCGCAGAGCACTGCAACGGTCTGACGCCCGCGCGCGTCCGCGGGCCGGTAGCGGAGGCTCTGCAATTCGGGCTGCAGCGCCACCCAGGCCTCGGGCCGCAGGAGCGCCCGGTGCCGCGAGTGCGCCGACTGGGACAACGGGACGCGCTCGCGCGACGCGGACACCGCGCGCTCATCCCCGGCGAGGCTGCATTGGATGGCTCTCCTGAACTTTCGGTGGGCCGCCGCGTCGTTGCTTCGCTGCGCTCGCAATGACGTTCCTGTCGGCTCCGCGCGACGACTCGTGCTGTGGGGTGCTCGGCCTCGGTAAGCGCTCTGGGATTCCGTGCGACCCGCCCACCCCAATGACGAGTCATTGCGAGCGTAGCGAAGCAATCCAGTCGCTCCGCGGGGACAGCGTAGAGCCAAGGCCTTCGCCTCGACGCTGGGTCGCCGCGTCGTTGCTCGCTGCA